>NZ_VATQ01000037.1:0-54804 GCF_005781135.1 Escherichia sp. E3659
GACAATTTTTATCCCTTCAAGCGTACTGGCCCCCTGACCACCGGCATTGTGAACACTCACGCGGGTATGACCAGACGTGTTGCCTTTTACAATTAATTTATCGGTCGCGGAATTATCATCACCGAGTTCGGTACGCATAACTAATAACCCATTATTGGCGGTGTAATCTCCATTAATGGTGAGTGTGGCAGGTGTCAACTTGTCGCCATTTTTTGAGGAAGATAGTGTTGCTGTACCCGCCAAATCCAGTGTATTTAAGGTTTGTGAAAAACCGTCTAAATCGATATTCCCTCCGCTGGAGACGACATAACTGGAGTTCGGACTAAAGGTATCGTTGATACCGGCGCGCAAGGTGCCTTTATTTATATTCGTTTGGCCAGAGTAGGTATTTGCGCCAGTCAACGTCGTGACTCCAGAACCTTCCTGGTTAACTTCGCCTTTGCCAACTATATCTGCAGCCAGGATAAAATCTTCGCTGGAGTGGTTAAAATTAATTTGTGCAGCACTATCCCCGACATCGCTTCCCATATGGATAATCGGCGTCTTAATTGCCCCCGCTTTCTGTTCGGCTTCTCCCTTCGCTCCACCAATGTTTAGAATACCGGTGCTGGTTTCGTCCATTCCAAGCCAGATAAATTGATTCGCGCTGACCGTGGCATTATTACTAACGGTAAGAGTACCCTTTGCATCGTTCTGCAATGAGCCCAATCCACCAAGGGAGATAAACTCATTCACGGCTAATGAAGAATTGTCACCATCAACCAGGGTTTCGCCGTATCCCGTTCCCTGAAAATTCTCCATATTTCCATTAAAGCCAATGATCATATCTTTTGATGCTGTAAGACGACCGCCATGAGTTATTTCGAGTTTACCCGTCCCCTGATCGCCGACCACCACATACGTTGCAGAAACGGAAGAACCCGCACCGTCAATAACAACTTGACCCTGTGCCTGGTAATTAAATTCACCGATTCTGAATTCATTTAAATCGGTGATAGTACTGCCGCTAAGCACCATTAAGGTTCCTGAACCACCATTCGTACCTAAATAAACATCGCGTTCATTAGGCGATGCATGACTAAGCGTTAGATGAGTATTATTTTCTAATTTCATTACCCCGGAGGTAGCATTGCCGATTACGATTTTTGACGTAGTCAGATCCCGCCCGTCTATATTCAATGTTCCTTCACTTTTTGAACCAACATTAAGATAATGAAATTGATCCCAGGCTGATGAATTATTTTCGGATGAGGATAGCGTTACAACATCATTATTGTCGATGGTAACATCACTGTTGATGGTCGTGGGTGGTGTCCATGCCAGTGAAACGGGTATTGATAACACGGTTGAAATAGCTATTGCCAGCGTTGACAAGGGATGCTTTTTGATATTCATAAAGTTCCTTCTCATCCTTATGATTTAATTTTAGATAAATAATGAACTCACAGTAACTACGTAAGAAAATTAGGTTTTAACGTCTTTGGAACAGGTTACTGTTTTATCAAATGAAGAGTAGTGCGTGAAACCAATGTTTATAAATCAGTTTAATTTATGGTTAATTTAATATTAATTTGTTTTGATGATTTAGGAGTTGAGCTAAAAAATAAGCTGCATAGTTTTCTGTAGCAAAAATCTTTAAATATCTTAAATGGTAAAAAATGATAAAAAGAAAAGCGAGGAAAATCATTAAGATGTGTGACGTCGATGTTTTTTAATTTAATATAAATGACGAATTAATTGCATGTTTATTGTTTGCACATCTTCTTAGAAGGGGGTAAATACCAGGATTTTTATCAAAAAAATAATATAAATGTGATTTCTGTGTATCGATGAAATGAATAAAAATATGAGATAAAACACACGATTCTTAAGAAGAATATAAACACATTGTCTATTTTTTCTGATTGCAGAACTGTTTATTAAGCAACCCTCAATAATGGCATAATTTGGCGTTGATTAAACAACTGTTTACAGAATGAGCATATAAAAAAGGGAGCCGCAGCTCCCTTGAACAACCTTAGTGCGCGCCGCCTCCGCCGCCACCTGCGCCAAATGGCGGTTTAGCGAACCACACCAGCCCCAGCAAGACGAGGAATATCCCGGCTGACATCCAGAAGATCTCATTGGCAGAAATAATCAGCCCCTGATTGGTGATCTGCTGAGCAATCCAGCCCGATGCCTGCTGTTGCGTCATCCCCAGACCTTCCAGTTGACTGTACATCGCCTGGGCGTTCGGGTTATACGGGTTCACCGATTCGGTCAACTGAGCATGGTGCATCGACTCGCGGTTAGTCCACATCGTCGTCGTTATGGACGTACCGATAGACCCCGCCAGCGTTCGCGTAAAGTTGGAGAGGCTCGACGCCGCCGCCAGTCGTTCCGGTGGCAGACCAGACAGCGTAATGGTGGTCAGCGGCATAAAGAAGCAGGCCACCGCGAAGCCCTGAATAAACTGCGGCCAGGCCGACGCGCCGAAATCCATACCCGGTTCAAAGGTATAGGCACGCCAGTAGAAGCAGACGGCATACATAATAAAGCTGAAGGTTACCAGTCGGCGCATATCCAGTTTATGCGCGAAGCGGCCGATAATCGGCGACAGGATCACCGGAATAATCCCTACCGGCGCAGAGGCCAGCCCTGCCCACGTCGCCGTGTAACCGTAGACCTCCTGCAACAACTGCGGCAGCAGAACAATCGCGCCGAAGTAGAGCATATAGGCGAGGCTGATACACAAACAGCCGATGGTGAAGTTGCGCGACTTAAACAACGACAGATCGACTATCGGGTTATCATCCGTTAGCTCCCAGACAATCAGGAAGCAGATAGCCACCACTGCCACCACGGTAAGGATGATAATTTCCTGTGATGAGAACCAGTCCAGCTCTTTACCCCGGTCGAGCATAATCTGTAGGCTGCCGATACCAATCACCAGCAGCGCCAGCCCTACGGCATCAATCCGCCGCCGCTCGGTACGGGTTTCACGTCCGCGCAGGGTTTGCAGTGTCATCAACACAACGGCTACGCCAATCGGTACGTTGATGAAGAATATCCAGCCCCAGTGGTAATTATCGCTGATATAACCGCCGAGGATTGGCCCGCAGATAGGCGCGACAATCACCGTCATCGACCACAACGCCAGCGCGATAGAACGTTTGGCAGGTGGGTAGTTATTCAGTAACAGACTTTGCGAAAGCGGGATCAATGGCCCGGCGACAATCCCCTGAATCACGCGGAAGAAGATCAGCATATTCAGACTGCTGGAGACACCACATGCCCACGAAGCAATGGCGAAGGCGATGGTCGACCAGAGGAACAGTTTCACTTCCCCGAAGCGCTTTGCCAGCCAGCCGGTAAGCGGGATCGAGATGGCATTCGCCACCCCGAAAGAAGTGATTACCCACGTTCCCTGGCTGAGCGATGAGCCCAGATTCCCGGCGATAGTGGGGATCGCCACGTTAGCAATGGTGGAGTCCAGCACCTGCATGAATGTCGCCAGCGACAGCGCAATCGTCATAATGACCAGTTGCGCGCCTTCCAGCGGTTTTTGCTGTTGCATCACACGCACCTCTGGATTAGCCAGCGTTAGCTTTTACGATGTCGTCGATCAGTTTATTGACAGGTGCCAGGCTGATTTCACGCGCGGTGCTTACCGCGACCGGTGTGGAGCGTACTTTGTTTGCCAGTACCTGACCGTCACGGTTAGTGGTATTGACGCTCACCAGCGTGGACAAACCGATACGCAGCGGGTATTGCTCCAGCTGTTTCTGGTCCAGTTCGATACGAACAGGCAGACGCTGAACGACTTTGATCCAGTTACCGGTGGCGTTTTGCGCCGGAAGCAGCGAGAACGCGCTACCCGTACCCATATCCAGACCAACCACTTTACCGGTGTATTTCACATCATCGCCGTAAATATCGGTGGTGATGGTGACCGGCTGACCGATACGCATATTGGCAATCTGCGTCTCTTTAAAGTTGGCATCCACCCACATATTGGTGGCTGGAACGACTGCCATCAGCGGCGTCGTTGGGCTAATTTGCGCCCCAGGCTGTACTGCGCGACGGGAGACATAACCAGTCATCGGGCTGACAATACGGGTACGCTCCAGCGCCAGCCAGGCATTACGCACTTCAGTGGCAGCCTGTTGCACGGCAGGCTGATCTTCCAGTTTAGTCCCCAGAATCATCGCCTGATTGGCATTGTATTGTTGAATGGCGACATCCAGCTGCGCCTGGGCGCTGGTGACGGCGTCGCGGGCGTGTTGCAGCTCTTCGCGGCCAATCAGGTTGGCATTGCCCAGTGGCACGCGGCGGTTGTAGTCACTCTGAGCTTTGGCGAGGGCGATTTTCTGCACCTCAATATTTGCCTGCAACTGTTTGCTGTTGATCATCAGTTGGTGGGTTTGACGTACGCTGGAAGCCAGCGCAGTTTTGGCTTTTTCAAACGCCTGGCGAGCATCCGTCGGGTCGAGAGTGACCAGCACATCGCCTTCTTTTACAAAATCGGTGTTATCGGCCCAGACTTTCGTCACACTGCCTGACACCTGAGACATAATTTGAATCTGATTTCCTGCCACGTATGCGTCATCCGTTTCTTCGAAATGACGCAGTACCAAAAACCAATAAATCCCTATCGCTACGGCAATAATAATAAAGAGCAAGGTGAGAAGGAGGAGCAGACGCTTACGTTTGCCGCTCTTCTTTACCGGTTGCTGCGGGGTTTGAGTCTCCGCATTTGCGCTCATAGTATTCTCCACGATCTTCTTAACTCATCGGCTGAGCCGACCTGCTTGCCAAAAAGGCCAGCACGTTGCGATGCTGGCCGGTCAGTTTTTCTTTTATAAGTCTGGATTTTTGAGCGAGATGACGCGTTAGCTCATCGCTTCGAGAACAGCACCGTCTTGTTCCATCTGATCGAGACGGGAGAGCAATTTGCGGGTGATTTGCTCGAGCTGATCTTTTTCTGTTGTGCTGAGCGCGGACCAGAGTTGATGCAGGCAGTTATGCTGCGGCGGTAAAACCTCGCGCAAAAACTCGTGACCTTTTTCCGTTAATTGCAGATGCAGGCAGCGGCGATCGTTATCGCTTTCACGACGTTCGATCCAGCCACGTTTTTCCAGTTCATCGGCAATACGCGTCGCATTGGTACGGGATGATCCAAGAGCACAGCTCAATTCAGAAGGCTGAATACTGTGGTTTTCCTGAGACTCCAGCGTAATCAACGCCATAAACAACGTCTCGTTAATCCCCTGAGCCTTCAGCATTTTATTGCGGTTCTCCAGCAGCTTGCTTTGCATATGCATGCAAAGACGGGTCAGAAGGATCTCCTGATAAGGAAAATCTTCGTGGCGGCTGGCGCGAAATTTTAGCATTTGTTCAATGGGCGTAAACGAACTATCCATTTGGGTATGACCTCATTAATTTCAGCCGATATAGTAACGACAGTGACAAATAAAGTAAATGTATTGTTTTAGAAAAATGATTCTTGTGGTCTATAGAAACGTCATCACTTTCCACGTCAGCCCGTAGGCCAGCGCACTCAATAAAGTGGGAATAATGATGCTGCGTGTTTTATAGAAACTGGCTCCCAGTACCGCAAAACCGACCAGCGTGGGTACGAAACGGCGTGAATCGTGTATCACTTCTGGTGCGGTAGAGACAACCAGCAGAGCGCAAATCGAGGCGATGCCAATGGTGTCGAGCAAAATACCCACTGCGCCACGCTTGGTTGGGCGGGCATTGCCCACTCGCAGGCGTAGGGGTAAATAGCGGAAGCAGTAATTCGCCGCGCCAACCAGTAATCCAAGCAGCAGAACCTCATAGCTCATCAGGTGCTCCTTGCCAGAATGACTGGATTAACGCAGTGAGGCAGCCAAAGACAATGCCTGCCAGAATGGCGACGGGAATAGAAAATAGCGTTACGCCAGCAAGGGCACCAACTAACGCTGCGGTAACGCAAAGAGATTGTTTGCGCTGGAAAGAGGCGAGCAGAAAACTCATAAAGAGTGCCGGCAGCATAAAGCCTAATGCTGCTTCGACGGCTGGATAACCTTGCAGCAAACCGCTGCCCGAAAATGCCCCTATTACCGTACCAAATACCCACGATGACCATGAACTGAAGGCAATGCCGATCATCCAGTTTTCGCTCCAGCGGCGATTATTACGTACTAGTTTTGCCGTTGCTGCGGCAAAAACTTCGTCCGTCAGGCCAAACGCCCACAGTGCGGTTTTCGATTTTTGCAGGCGTTGAACAATGCGGCTACGCAACGATGGACCATACAGTACATGGCGAACATCCATTGCCATAACGGTCAATGCGGCTACCCACAAGCTACTACCAGCTGCCAGCATTGCGGTGATGACAAACTGGCTCGCTCCTGCATAAATAATGCAGGAGAAAAAAACGCTTTCCAGGGGAGAGAATCCCAGACGGGTCGCATTCAGACCAAATGCAAAGGCCACCGGAATATAACTAATAACAATCGGTAAACTGTCTTTGCAGCCTTCCATGAAGGTCGCCGAACCAGAAGCAGGCAGTGGAGTAGGGCTTACCATAGAGTGTACGCTTAACGATTGTTAATATTATTAATAGTCTGGATGAATATCCTAACCTTATCAGACTGATGGGATTCTTAACACCCTTATAAGTGTAAAGCCACGAAAACGGTTGCTGATTGCTTAATTTGCGACTTCCTGACGATGAAAACCTCGCCACCAGACCAGTAAGTTAACCAGGGCAATCGTCGCGCCAGCCAGACAAACGCCAGCCCAACCGGCATGTTGCCAGGCTGAGGCTGAAATTAGCGAACCGGCGGCACCGCCAATAAAGTAGCTGGTCATGTAACCTGCGGTCAGGCGATTACGCGCATCAGGATGAATACGATAAATCACGGTTTGATTGGTGATATGCACGCCCTGCACGGTGAGATCCAGTACCAGAATGCCGATAATTAGCGCCAGTACGGAAGTGTGGCCAAACCAGATCGCCAACCATGAAAGTAACAACAGCAGCAGACCAAACGTTGTTGTGAGATGCGATTTGCCCTTATCGGCAAAACCGCCCGCCGGGCGAGCGCCCAACGCCCCGGCAGCTCCCGCAAGTCCAAACAGACCAATTACGCCATCGCTGTAATTAAAAGGCGGCGCGGCGAGCAAAAAAGCCATTGATGTCCAGAGAATGCTGAAGTTGGCAAAAGTCAGGCAGCCCAGTATCGCGCGGGTGCGCAGGATCTTATCGCTGATAAACATGCTGAAAACGGAACCAAGCAACTGTGGGTAGTTGAGGTGGGTTTCAGATTTCATTTGTGGCAGGCCGCGCCATAACGCCAGTGCCATCAGTGCCATTAACACCGATGCGACCCAAAAGACGGTGCGCCAGCCGCCGAGATTCGCCAGTAGCCCGGCAACGGTTCGTGCCAGCAAAATCCCCAGCAGCAGGCCACTCATAATGGTGCCAACCACCTTGCCGCGTTTGTCCGGTGAAGCCAGCGTCGCCGCCAGCGGAACCAGAATTTGTGCCACGACCGAGAATAAACCGGTTAATGCCGTACCGAGGATCATCATCGCCAGCGACTGACTGCTGGCGGTAATCAACATACCGCCTGCTGCCAGTAAGGTCATGGTGACAATCAGGCGGCGGCGTTCAAACATATCACCGAGGGGAACAAGAAACAGCAGACCTGCGGCATAGCCTAACTGCGCGGCGGTAACAATAAAGCCTGCCGAACTGGCGGAAAGAGAAAAGTTACGCGCGATGGTATCGAGCAATGGCTGTGCGTAATAGTTGCTGGCGACCGCCAGACCGGTGGCGATCGACATTAGCACGATCAGCGCCGGGCTAAGCTCATGATTGGGTTTAGTCATTATTTTTGTTCATCAGGTGATGATTAAGCTGGAAATCAATAATAGCGGATGTTGATGAATATGGGATGAAAGATAGATTGTTGAAATGTGCGGGTAATGGGGAGAGGGTATTTGAAGGTGAAATATGCCACTAAGGCAAATGTTACGTTCACTTTCAGACTATAGCTACTTTGTCACTATTTTGCTGGTGAACGTGCCAGGGTGGCTCAGTCGCCACCACCCTGGCGACCCAGGCTTTTGGCACAAAATCGCCGCTACGCGGTACATTCGACTTATTTCTTACGGCTATCGGGTACGGGCGCGAGGTAACATCCCTGTAAGACGCGCCCTCGCCGCGCATCCCTGCGCGTCGCCCCGGCCTTCAGAAAACGTCTCATCGATTTTCAGCCGGATTAAAACCATCGCTGTAATTGTTTTACTCACATGAGCATTATCTGCGCGGTTATCAATATTTACTTCTGCGCTGCCAGCGCCTCATTCACCCAGCCATCGAACTGCTGCTGGTGGGCTTTGATCCAGCCATCAACGTGGCCCTGAATATCGCCTTCTGAGGCTTTGCCGTCATGCATAATGGCGTTCTGGGCGTTAATATCTGCCACTGGTAACTGCATAATGGCAAACAGTTTCGCTGCTGCCGGGTTTTTCTCGGCCCAGGCTTTGTTGGCAACGATATGCATGGTGCTGACCGGGAAGCCGTAATTCGCACCATTCGGCAGTTTGGTATCGGCATTTTTATCGCCCGGCAGTGCAGAGAACGGCACCTGCAACCAGACCACATCTTTCCCTGGCTTCAGCTCATTACTCACCCAGTACGGCGTCCAGGTGTAGTAAAACACCGGTTTGCCCTCTTTGTAGCGACTGATGGTGTCGGCCATCATCGCCGCATAGTTCCCCTGATTATGCGTCACGGTGTTGGTCAGTTCATACGCAGCAAGCTGGTGGTTGATGGCACCTTCGCAGCCCCAGCCTGGGTTACAACCGGTTAAATCCGCTTTGCCATCGCCGTTGGTATCGAACAGTTTAGCGATCTTCGGATCTTTCAGTTGCGCGATGTTGGTGATTTTGTACTGGTCGGCGGTTTTCTTATCGATCAGGTAACCCTGCGCCGCGCCGTTAACAAATACCCCTTCACGATAAAATTTCTTATCGCCACCGGCAGCTTCGTACATGTTGTCATGCAGTGGCGTCCAGTTCACGGCGGTGAAGGTTGCATCGCCGGAAGCAAGCGAGGTGTAGCCAACGTTGTAATCTACTTCGCTAGGTTTGTTGACGGTATAACCTAATTTCTCCAGCGCACGGCTGACCAGCAGCGTCTGGAAAGTTTCTTCGGTGATGGTGCTCTGAACTGGATTAACAGTAATGCCTTTGCCCGGCAGATCGGCAGCAAAAGTTTGTGTAGAGATAAGCGTGGCAAACGCTGTCGCAAAAAGTACGCTATGTCGCATTGTTATTCCTTTTTTTGGCAGGGTGATATGCCCGGCGTCACCGGGCAAGTGCAGAGTTACTTAATGAATGGGCGGGTCAGCAGACCAACAGGGCCAGTGGTGTACCAGCGACGGTTGCCGCGACTGCGTGAGTCGCGCCCAACGGCCTGCGTCAGGCGGTCGAGGATAATGGCGAGGATCACAATCCCGACGCCGCCAACGGTGGCAAGCCCCATATCCAGACGACCGATACCGCGAAGTACCATCTGACCCAGCCCGCCGACGGCAATCATCGAGGCAATGACCACCATAGAAAGGGCCAGCATCAGCGTCTGGTTGACGCCCGCCATAATGGTTGGCATCGCCAGCGGTAACTGAACTTTGAACAGCATCTGGCGCGGGCTGGCACCGAATGAGCGCGAGGCTTCAATCAGATCCGCCGGAACCTGGTTAATCCCCAGAATAGTCAGGCGGATAATCGGCGGCAGAGCAAAGATGATCGTCACCACCACCCCCGGCACGTTGCCGATACCAAACAGCATGACGATTGGCACCAGATAAACAAACGCCGGCGTGGTCTGCATGGCATCAAGCAGTGGACGAATAATTTTCGCCGCTCGCGGACTTCTTGCCAGCCAGATCCCCAACGGCAAACCGATGACGATACAGAACAGCAGGGCGGTTAACACCAGCGCCAGGGTAACCATGGCCTGCGACCAGGCACCGATTGCGCCGATGGCAATCAGTGAAACCAGCGTCGCAACACCCATTCCTACCCCGGAAATTTGCCAGGCGATGAGAGCGAAAACGATAATCGCCACCGGCGCGGGCATACCCAGCAGCAATTGCTGGAAACCGTTGAGGATATAATCAACCGGAACGCGCACGCCCTGGAAGACGGGACGGAAATGGGTAACGACCCAGTCGATCCCTTCAGTGACCCAACTGTCGAGTGGGATCAGCGTTTTATGGAACGGATCGAGAATGTTAAAATGCTCGGCGTTTGGCGCAGGCGTGCTGGTCAGCCAGTCGGCGCCGCCACCGTCAGTCGGTGTAGCAGCCGGTGTACCCCAGGCATCTGCGGATTGTGCGGCACTGTCCGCCGCTGGTGTGGTATCCCACGGATTATTTTGATCAGCCATTATTTACCCCTTCACGATCTAAAGCGCGCAGCAGCATTCCTTTCGAAATGATGCCGACATACTGTTGGTCCTCGTCGACCACTGGCACCGCACAGGGCGCCTGTCCGACATGAGAGAGCAACTCGCTAAGAGGCGTTTGCGCATCGACCGCTAACGGCGCATCAATCAGTGCTGCATCAAGACCTTGCTGCTGTGTTAATGCGGTTTTAAGCGAATCGATAGACACTGCGCCGACAAACTTATTACCGCGTTCGATAACGTAGCCATATTCGCGATCTTCATCCTGCAATAATTTCAGTGCCGAACGCGGGCCGAAGCCAGGGGTTTTACGAATTAAGCCATTAGGGCTGCGGCGGGCAATATCTTTCGCACTGAATACCTGACTAATATCAACGCCACGGAAGAAGGTACGGACATAATCATTCGCCGGATTATTGAGAATTTCATCCGGTGTGCCGACCTGTACCACTTCACCATTTTGCATAATGGCAATTCGGTCGCCAATACGCATGGCTTCATCGAGATCGTGGGAAATAAAGACAATGGTGCGCTGATGTTTCGCCTGTAATTTTACCAGCTCATCCTGCATCTCGGTGCGAATTAATGGATCGAGCGCCGAGAAGGCTTCGTCCATTAATAATATATCCGGATTAATTGCTAACGCGCGGGCTAATCCCACTCGTTGACGCATCCCGCCCGAGAGTTCATCCGGGTAGCTGTGGGCATAATTTTCCAGCCCGACCTGACGCAGTGCATCAATGGCTTTTTCCCGGCGTTCTTCGGCATTAATTCCGGCCAATTCCATACCAAACGCAGTATTGTCCAGCACGGTCATATGTGGCATTAAGGCAAAGGACTGGAAGACCATCGCAATCTTTTTTCTGCGCACCTCACGGAGTTCGGCGTCGGATATTTTGGCAATATCCACACCATCAATCAGCACTTGCCCGCGGGTGGGTTCAATCAGGCGATTGAGAAGGCGTACCATTGTGGATTTACCCGAGCCGGATAATCCCATGATGACAAATATCTCGCCTTCTTCAATGGCCAGACTGGCGTCTTTTACGCCAAGCGATAGCCCAGTTTTTTCCAGAATTTGTTCTTTTGAAAGTCCTTGTTCGATATATTTGAACGCTCGCTGTGGATGCTCGCCAAATATTTTATAAAGATTTTTAATTTCTAATTTAATTGCCATGCAATAGAAAGATTCCTGTTATTTGTTTATGTCGATATATTACCCAATGGAAATAGTCACTTTTTTCTACCCTAACATACTGAGAATCTGAGGCAACCCCTGATGGCAAATGTGGCATGAATATTGATGCAAGCAAATTGCCGGAATTTCCCGTGATATAAGGGCTGAGAGCAAATCGAGAAAAGTTGATATTTTTTGTTATAGATAGCGAAAAATCGCCTGAATATTGTAGTTTCAGGCGAATAATGCAACAGAGAGTCAGTGTAGATCACCACAAATTATTTGCGTGATATAAAGCTATTTGGCAGGAATTATTTCCCTGCTGCGGATAGTGATATTTTTGAAAAATAACCCCGTCAGAAATTCCAGTCTTCATCTTCTGTTTCGACCGCTTTTCCCATCACATAAGAGGAGCCAGAGCCGGAAAAGAAATCGTGATTTTCATCGGCATTCGGCGAAAGCGCTGCGAGGATTGCCGGATTCACTTCCGCCATTTCTGCGGGAAATAACGGTTCGTAGCCCAGATTCATCAACGCCTTATTGGCGTTGTAACAGAGAAACGCTTTCACATCGTCAGCCCACGGAGTTTCGGCGTACAGCTCATCGGTGTATTGCAACTCGTTGTCATAGAGTTCCAGCAACAAATCGAAGGCGAAACTCTTCAACTCTTCACGTTGTGCCTGGGAGATCTTTTCCAGGTTTTTCTGATATTTATAGCCGATGTAATAACCGTGGACTGCTTCATCGCGGATAATCAGACGGATCAGATCGGCGGTATTGGTCAGCTTTCCGCGGCTGGAAAAATACATCGGCAGCCAGAAACCGGAATAGAACAAAAATGATTCAAGAAACACACTGGCGATTTTCTTTTTCAGCGGATCATCACCGCGATAATGTTGCTGAATAATCTGTGCTTTTCGCTGCAACGGTGCGTTTTCTTCACTCCAGGTGTAGGCGGCATCGACATCTTTGGTCTGGCACAACGTCGAGAAAATCGAACTGTAAGAGCGGGCATGAACCGCTTCCATAAAGCTGATATTCGATAATACCGCCTCTTCATGAGGCGTGAGTGCATCGGGCATCAGCGAAGGCGCGCCGATAACATTTTGCAGCGTGTCGAGCAGCGTCAGGCCAGTAAAAACGCGCATCGTCAGTTGTTGTTCTACGGCACTTAATGTCTGCCAGGCGGGAATATCGTTCGACAGCGGCACCTTTTCTGGTAGCCAGAAATTGCTGGTCAGGCGATTCCACACCTCCAGATCTTTATCGTCAGATATCTTGTTCCAGTTGATGGCGCTGATACGTGAGAGTTTCATAGATATTCCTTAAAGCCGGACTCATCAGACTCCGATTTTTGGCCATGTGCGCTTTGTTCCTGCCGGATGCGGCGTGAACGCCTTATCCGACCTACAAAATCATGCAAATTCAATATATTGCAATTATTTTTCAGTCTCTTAGAGCGAGCAGGAGACGCAGCCTTCAATTTCAGTGCCTTCCAGCGCCATCTGACGCAGGCGGATGTAGTAGAGCGTTTTGATGCCTTTGCGCCAGGCGTAAATCTGCGCTTTGTTGATATCGCGAGTGGTGGCGGTATCGGGGAAAAACAGCGTCAGCGACAGCCCCTGATCGACATGGCGAGTCGCTTCCGCGTAGGTGTCGATGATCTTTTCTGCGCCGATTTCGTAAGCATCCTGATATAGCGCCAGATTCTCGTTAGTCATAAACGGGGCAGGGTAGTAAACGCGTCCTGTTTTGCCCTCTTTGCGTATCTCTACTTTCGCCACAATCGGATGAATACTCGACGTGGCATGGTTGATATAAGAGATGGAACCGGTTGGTGGCACCGCCTGGAGATTCTGGTTGTAAATGCCGTAGCGCATCACGTCGTCGCGCAGCTGCGCCCACATCTCACGGGTAGGTAACGTAATTCCGCTGCGGGCAAACAGTTCGCCAACTTTCGCCGTTTTCGGCTGCCAGTTACCTTGCAGATATTGGCTAAAATATTCACCGTTGGCATAGCGTGACTGTTTGAACCCGGCGAAGGTTTCACCGCGTTCGCGCGCCAGCAACATCGAGGTACGCAGTGCGTGCCAGGTGATGGTATAGAAATAGAGATTGGTGAAATCCAGTGCTTCCGGCGAACCATAAGCGATGCCTTCTCGCGCCAGATAACCGTGTAAATTCATCTGCCCCAGACCGATGGCGTGTGAGGCGGCATTTCCGGCTTCGATGGACGGCACGCTGCGGATATGACTCATATCTGACACCGCCGTTAAACCGCGTACGGCAGTCTCTACCGTGCGGGCAAAGTCGGGGGAATCCATGGTGTGGGCAATATTCAACGAACCTAAATTGCAGGAAATATCATGGCCTGTACGGGCATAGTCGAGATTCTCGTCATACTCTGAGGCACTGTTAACCTGCAAAATTTCTGAGCAGAGATTGCTCATATTTATGCGCCCGGCGACAGGGCTAGCACGGTTAACCGTGTCTTCATACATGATGTAGGGATAGCCGGACTCGAACTGGATTTCTGCCAGTCGCTGGAAGAAATCACGGGCGTTGAGGTATTTTTTGCGGATGCGTTCATCGGCAACCAGTTCGTCATAGTGTTCACTGATGGCGATATCGGCAAACGGCTTGCCATAAACCCGCTCAACGTCATAAGGCGAAAACAGCGCCATCTGCGCATTCTCTTTTGCCAGATGGAAAGTGATATCCGGGATCACCACGCCCAGCGACAGTGTTTTAATGCGGATTTTTTCGTCGGCATTTTCCCGTTTTGTATCGAGAAAACGCAGAATATCGGGATGATGGGCATGTAAATAGACTGCGCCAGCGCCTTGACGAGCGCCGAGCTGGTTGGCATAGGAAAATGCGTCTTCCAGCATTTTCATCACCGGAATTACGCCAGAAGATTGATTTTCAATACGTTTAATTGGCGCGCCCGCTTCCCGCAGATTCGACAGCAAAAATGCCACGCCGCCGCCGCGTTTCGACAGTTGCAGTGCGGAATTTACCGCCCGACCAATCGACTCCATATTGTCTTCAATACGCAGTAAAAAACAGGAAACCAGTTCGCCGCGCTGCTGCTTACCGCAGTTGAGGAATGTCGGTGTGGCAGGCTGAAAGCGTCCTGACAGCATCTCATCGGTCAGTTGCGTCGCCAGTGCTTCATCGCCTTGTGCCAGCGTCAGCGCCACCATCGTGACTCGATCGGCAAAATCTTCCAGATAACGTTTACCGTCGAATGTCTTCAACGTATAGCTGGTGTAAAACTTCCATGCCCCGAGGAATGTCTGGAAACGAAAACCGCTGGTGTGTGCGTGGGCAAACAGCGTAATGACAAAGTCGCGAGAGTAGCGATTAAGGACGCTTTCATCATAGTAACCTTCGTTGACCAGCCAGTTCAGGCGCTGCTGCTGGCTACTGAAGGTCACACTGTTCGGACGCACATGCGTCGCCATAAAGGCGTCAACGGCCTGGCGGTCTTTATCGAACTGAATGCGACCTGCGCTATCGTAGAGGTTAAGCATCGCATTCAGCGCGTGGTAATCCATCGTTTCCTGCGTCAGGCATTCTGCGGTTGTCGTTGCCAAAATTCGGTTACTCCTTTACGAACGTTTTCGATATCGCTTTGCGTACCCATGAGTTCAAAGCGGTACAGCCACGGCACGCCGCATTTCTGAGCAATCACATCTCCGGCGCGGCCATACGCCTCACCAAAGTTGCGATTACCCGAAGCAATCACGCCGCGAAGCAACGCCCGGTTATGCTCGTCGTTTAAAAAGCGAATTACCTGTCGAGGTACCGCGCCAGCCGTACCGCCGCCGCCGTAAGAGGGCACGATCAGGATGTAAGGCTCGTCTACCTGAATCCGCTCCCGCTCATTAAGCGGGATGCGCACCGCGGGCAGCCCTAAACGTTCGATAAAACGCTGCGTATTTTCGGAGCTGCTGGAAAAGTAGACGAGCTGGCTCATGCACTGGCCGCGTGTGGCGCTGGATGCAGACGGTTGATCATGTCCGGGCGGAAACCAGACCAGCTAAGATCGCCTGCAATTACTACCGGCAACTGACGAAAGCCCTGAGCACGCAACGCTTCCGCCGCTTCAGGAACGCGATCGACATTAATCATTTCAAAATCAAAGCCCCGGTTTTCCATCGCCCGTTTGGTGGCGTGGCACTGAACGCAATCGTTACGAGTGTAAATAGTAATGCGCATGATTCGTATTTCCGTTTAAAATGAAGATACGGCGCGATGATACGCGTCGGGTTGTCTCTCTGTTGATACAGAGATACTAGATGTAGTTGAAAAAAGATTCAACCACACAATATATAGCAAATAGTGGTCAGGATTGCCCTGGATATGAGCGTGACGGGGTAGGGGTATTGTTGTTCTATAGCCGGGCGAATACCCGGCATCAAGAAGTTACATGCGCATGGAAACGGCCAGACGGTTAAAACAATTCATCAGCCCGATGGCAAATGTTAAGTCGCTGATCTCTGCTGCGCTGAAATGCTCAAGCAAAGGTTGATAAACCTCGTCTTCCGCATGGGTTCGGGCAATATCGGTTACCGATTCCGCCCATGCCAGCGCCGCCCGCTCGCGATCGTCAAAATGATGGCTTACGCGCCAGCCTGCCAGGGCGTCCAGTTTGTGCTGCGGCACACCGGATTTGCGTAATGCTTTGCTGTGCATCTCCAGACAAAATGCGCAGCCGTTGATTTGCGAGACGCGCAAATAAATTAACTCCATCAGCGTGGTATCCAGCGCGCTATTTTCCAGTGCCGTTTTGGCCTGCACCAGTGCGTTATACACTGCCGGGCTAAGTTCGTAGTAAGGCTGACGTAATGTAGTCATACAGTTTCTCCTCTTATTAACGCCCGCAATGTAGCACTATAATGGACTGCTAAAGAGAGCCATAAATTACGTAAAAAAGCAGACCATATGCCACGTTATCAGGATATCGCCCGTCAGTTAAAAACGGCTATTGAGCAAGGGGAACTGAAACCTGGCGCAAGGCTACCTTCGAGTCGTACCTGGTCGCAGGAACTGGGTGTCTCTCGATCCACTGTCGAAAATGCGTATGCTGAGCTGGTGGCGCAAGGATGGCTGGTCAGGCGGGGACAGGCTGGCACATTTGTCAGTGAGCAGATACATCCGCAACAATCTGCTGTGGATGTCGTGGCTTTTGCTGGTGAAAGTCAGCAGCCACTGCCATTTCAATTGGGATTACCCGCACTCGATCTCTTTCCGCGAGAGCAGTGGGCGCGGGTGATGGGCCGCCGTCTGCGTACCCAGACGCGCTTTGATTTGGCATTAGGTGATGTCTGCGGCGAGGCAGCCTTGCGTGAGGCAATAGTTGATTACTTACGCGTTTCACGTGGGATTGATTGTCAGCCAGAGCAGGTCTTTATCACTCACGGTTATGCGGCCTCAATGGCTTTAATTCTGCACGCGCTGGCGAAACCGGGAAACGGGATCTGGATGGAAGATCCCGGCTTTCCACTGATTCGCCCGATTGTCACTCGCCACGGTGTGGAAATTTTACCGGTGCCGGTTGATGACAACGGACTGGATGTCACAAGCGGAATACAAAATTATCCTGATGCGCGTTTTGCTCTGATTACGCCGGCACACCAGAGCCCGCTGGGTGTGGCGCTCTCTTTAGCGCGCAGGCACCAGATGCTGGAATGGGCAGAGCGTAGTCAGGCATGGATTATTGAAGATGATTACGACAGTGAGTTTCGCTATCACGGTAAGCCGCTACCGGCGCTGAAAAGTCTCGACGCGCCGCAGCGGGTAATTTATGCCGGAACATTCAGCAAATCGCTATTTCCTGCACTGCGCTGTGCGTGGCTGGTGGTGCCGGTGGAGCAGATTACGCAATTCCGCCAACAGGCGTCACTGGAGCCATGTGCGGTACCCGTACTGTGGCAGAACACACTGGCAGATTTCATTCGTGAGGGGCATTTCTGGCGGCATCTGAAGAAAATGCGTCAGCAATATGCTCAACGTCGGCAGTGGATTGAGCAGGCGTTGACGCAGCAGGGATTTCAGGTTGTGCCGCAAAAAGGCGGTATCCAGATGGTTATCAGCATGGTGGGCGACGATATTGTCCACGCGCGTAAAGCCAATGCTGCTGGCCTTGCGGTGCAGGCACTTAGCGACTGGCGTATCCGCTCAAATGGGGAAGGAGGATTGCTGCTCTCGTTTACCAATATCGTTAGCGAAAGTATGGCGCAGCAGGTGGCACAACAATTACGCAGTGCCTTAAGTTAAAAACCCCGAAGTCAGGCTTCGGGGCCAGGGACGTGTATTTATTATCATTGTTTCACTACGATTTACGCATGCTTAACAACGCGCCGATAAAAATACCTACCGCAGCAGCTGTTCCCACACTACACCAGGGTCTTTCACGAACAAAAGAGTCTGCGCAGCCAACAGCATCGCGCGCGGCTTGCTGGACGCGAGTTCGACCATGCATCCGCGCCCTGGTTTCTTTCAGTAAAGCCTGAGCTTTACTGCGTGCGGCTTCGGCTTCCCCTTTAGCGTCGCTGCCCCAGGACTTCAATACAGATTCCAGGCTGTCAGCTAATTGATTGACATCATTCTGAATATCCTGCACGCCATCATCGACGTCGTTGCGGTTCGGTCTGTTAAACATATGATCTCCCATCAGGATTCAATGTAATTTTCAGTGTAGACCATAATTTTCTTAACAGAGATTCATCGTGGCTTTATGGACTTTTCTGAAAGCGTTGTGAATGCTCAATCAGGTAAGGTAGGGCCGCGGTAGATAATAACGAGGATAAAATATGTATTTACGACCAGACGAGGTGGCGCGCGTACTTGAGAAAGTCGGTTTTACCGTCGATGTGGTAACCCAGAAAACTTATGGTTATCGCCGTGGGGAAAATTATGTCTATGTTAATCGCGAAGCGCGAATGGGACGTACCGCACTGGTAATTCATCCCACGTTAAAAGAACGTAGTTCGACACTGGCAGAACCGGCTTCCGATATTAAAACTTGCGATCATTACCAGCAGTTCCCGCTCTATTTAGCGGGTGAGCGTCACGAGCATTACGGCATTCCACACGGTTTCAGCTCGCGTGTTGCGCTTGAACGTTATTTACATGGATTGTTTGGCGAAGCCAATTAAAGACGCGACTGGCATTGCCAGTCGCGACAAAGAAGGGTCAGGCTTTTACCTGCTGGTAACTGCTGACTTTGAACAGGCGGCGGCAGTAATCAAGGAAGTAGCCATAGACCGCACCCATCAACATCGAAACGACGATGTTTGAACTGACCGCGGCCATAATCTGGTGCCAACCCGCGCCCACGACGAGTAAGATTGCCATATATACCGGTGACTGGAACGTCACATAAGCCAGAATATCTGCAAGATTTTTTACCCAGCCCGACGAGCCAACTTTGCGTGCCATTCGCATAAATAGATCGCGGTACATACCGTATGGCCATGCAATTAAGATGTTCACCGGAATCGCTACCAGTCTGGAATAAAGGGACTGTTCGAAGCTCATTCCGGAGAGAAATACTTCGATAAACATGTTCACGACAGAACAGTAAACAACCATCGCGAACGTATCTGCTACTGCATGACGCAAGCGTGACTGCGGTGAGAACATGCCCATGCTCCTTAATAAACGCGAAATCGGATGAATGTGAATGCAGTGGTTTAAATTACCGTTTGCACTTTCGCATAGCGTATATCGCTGGCTATGACTTATCAATTAGTGAAAAATTTTTATTTCCTTGGTTTTTGTAGATAAAATATTCCGTAGTGGCGCATTTTTTGTACATTCTGGATTTTTTTATGTCTTAAAAGATAATGTTATTTTAAATCATTATGTTATGACGTGGTTTTGATATTTTTTAGCAGAGTGTACAAGGTGTGTTTACGCAGCAAAGCGTAGAGAATTCGGCTTAGGGGCGCGCCTGGCCTCATTCAGCATCTTTTATGTTGTAAAGCCTGTAATGGCAGCACAAAGTTTCAAATTGACATGGCTAATATGTATTCTTTTTATGTGCATATTTATGCTAATTGTGTGTTCCGTTATCGGCCGGGAGGTTGTATCGTACGCCGGAACACTCACCAGTAGCTGTAATAAGTAAGTTAAATGGCTGCTATATAATTTGCATATAAGCATTAATGTGTCAGTAAATAACGCACGAAATAATATCCCTTCGCGATTGTAAATATATTAAATTTTGTGGAAATATAATAAGTGATCGCTTACACTACGCGGCGAAATACTTTTTGTTTTGGCGTTAAAAGGTTTTCTTTATTATGTCTGTAATGTTACAAAGCTTAAATAATATCCGCACCCTTCGTGCAATGGCTCGCGAATTCTCCATTGACGTTCTTGAAGAAATGCTCGAAAAATTCAGGGTTGTCACTAAAGAAAGACGTGAAGAAGAAGAACAGCAGCAGCGCGAACTGGCAGAACGCCAGGAAAAAATTAGCACCTGGCTGGAGCTGATGAAAGCTGATGGTATTAACCCGGAAGAGTTATTGGCTAACGGCACCGCTGCTCCGCGTGCAGGTAAAAAGCGTGAACCGCGTCCAGCAAAATATAAATTCACCGACTTCAATGGTGAAACCAAAACCTGGACCGGTCAGGGCCGTACGCCGAAGCCAATTGCTCAGGCGCTGGCAGAAGGTAAATCTCTCGACGATTTCCTGATCTAATCCCTGGCGCCGGATGCCGCCTCCTTGGCGCATCCGGCGTTGCTTCTCAAGTTCGCTGATTCCACGGCATCTTGTCTAATAGCCTTGCCATCCCGCAAAAACCGCTGATTCCTGCAAACATTAATCCTGCGCCGACAAATCCACTTAATAAGAAGAAGCTGCTATTAATGGCATAACCCAGTACGACGCCGATTAATATTAAGCCGCCAGCGGCGATCTGTACCTGACGCATTAATGGCAACGGTTGAGATTTATTTTCTGCTACCGGCAATTCCGCTTTTTTCCAGCCATCAATCCCATCTTCCAGTAAAAAGACCTCTGCGGGGGCGGCAATCACTGCTAATTTATCAGCGTTATTACGGGTGCGTTTACCCGCCTGACAGTGGAATATAATTTGTTCGCTACGTAATTTATCTGGAAGACCGGACTGTTCTATCACGGATAATGGTGCCAGAGAGGCTGCTGGAATATGTTCACGAAGATATTCGTCGGCATCACGAATATCGATTAACTTTGCACCACGCGCGATTAATTCTTGCGCGTCATGCGGTGAAATTGTTATCAAAGCCATCGTCACTCCTTACGGACAATAGATATTTTTCAGGGTGGCGATAATGGCATTTACCGCCTCATTTTTAATGGAATAAAGGATGCGTTGGGCGTCCCGTTGGCTGTCAATAAGCCCCTCGTCACGCATGCGAGCCAGATGCTGTGACGTGGCGGAGGCGCTAAGTCCGGTAATGCGAGCCAGTTCTCCGGCGCTGGTCCCAGGTGACCCGCAAAGCATGCACAGAATCAACAACCGTTTGGGGTGACTCATTGCTTTCAGTAAGGCCGCAGCCTGTTCGGCGCTGGCCTGTAGTTGGGCGAGTTCAGTCATAGTTATTTAAGTGTTTTCTAAATTAAGTAAATTCTAAACTAAAAGTTCAACGTATACCAGCGTCAGCAGCGTAAATGAGGGTAAACGCGTAGGCTGAAACTGGCAGGTTCCGCTAAAATTATTTCGCTTAGGAGATAAAATCTCTTTTTAAACAATGGTTAATTTTCTTATAGGGAGTACATATGGGGTTCTGGAGAATTGTCATCACTATCATTTTGCCGCCGCTCGGCGTGCTGCTGGGCAAAGGATTTGGTTGGGCGTTCATCATTAATATCTTGTTGACGCTGCTTGGGTATATCCCTGGTTTAATTCACGCTTTCTGGGTGCAAACCCGCGATTAACTCTGTGCTTACTCCGCGGCGTTAGTGCGCCGCGTTCCTCTGCTACACTTTCTGAGTGTTTCCGTTAACGAACGAGGTAACTATGGGTCTGTTCAATTTTGTGAAAGATGCCGGAGAAAAACTCTGGGATACAGTTACTGGTCAGCATGATAAAGACGATCAGGCGAAGAAGGTGCAGGAGCATCTGAACAAAACCGGCATTCCAGATGCCGATAAAGTAAATATCCAAATTACCGATGGCAAAGCGACGGTGACTGGTGATGGTTTGAGCCAGGAAGCGAAGGAAAAAATCCTTGTTGCGGTGGGGAATATTTCTGGTATCGCCAGTGTAGACGATCAGGTAAAAACTGCGACACCAGCCACTGCCAGCCAGTTTTATACCGTTAAGTCTGGCGACACTCTTAGCGCCATTTCCAAACAGGTCTACGGCAACGCCAATCTGTACAATAAAATCTTCGAAGCGAATAAACCGATGCTGAAAAGCCCGGATAAAATTTATCCGGGACAAGTGTTGCGTATTCCAGAGTAATAGCGGTTAGTCCGCCATCGCCTGCTGGATAATGGGAATCGGCGTCAGCAAATGCTGGCGCATTAACTCACTGGCGCGCGCGGCATCCCGCGCCAGCACAGCTTCGGTTAAAATTTGATGTTGGTTGTGTTTATCTTCCAGCATTTCCACGGAAAGCACCGTTCGCCGCAACCAGATGAAGCGATAGCGCGCCGCCAGATCAAACAACCGTTCACGCATTTGCAGCAAATAGTGAGAACCACAGCCTGTCACAATTGCAGTATGAAACGCCTGATGACGCAGATCCCACTCATCAAGCATTTTCTCACTGGCGTCACAGGCCTCAAGCTTACTGAGCAGATGTGCCTTCGCAAGAACGTCAGCCTCCCACTCATCGCCACCGCGGGCAATCGCCAGACTCACCAGCATTGCTTCCATATTGGCGCGGGCATCGAAAATATCGAGCAACTCCTGCTCTGACATAGACGCCACCCGATACCCTTTTTGATTCACCACCGTGACCAGTCGTTCTGCCACCAGTTGCGAAAGCGCTTCCCGCAACGGCCCGACGCCAAGTGCATAACGCGATGTCAGCAAACTCATCCGTAATTTTTCATCCGGCTGAAAATTGCCGCGAATAATATCGTTCTTCAGCCAGCGATAGCCATCCAGAGAGGTAATGGTCATGGTGTGACTCCTGATCATTATCAGCGCGTATTATGAATGGGTGTTTTTTGCCACATTATCAGCTTTTTCCAGCGAGCCATAATTGGTACGGTACAGATAATCCCTATCGCTAATAAGCCGGTAGAGATCACTTCTAACTGTTGAGCCGGACGGAATAGCATCACCACCAACACAAAAGTAATAAAGCCAATCACCAGCCAGGTGAGCCACGGATAAAGCCACATGCGCAGGCGAATATCGCCGCCTTCCGCCAGCAGGATTTTACGCATCCGTAATTGCGAAACGGCAATGACTAAATAAACCAGCAAGGCGATAGCGCCGGAGCTGTCGATCAGGAATTTAAACACTTTCGCAGGCGCGTAATAGTTCACTACCACCGTTAAAAATGCCGCACCGGTGGAGAGTAATACTGCCACGTACGGGGTTTTACTGCGGTTGATTTTACCCATTACCGCGGGCGCATCACCGCGACGGCTTAAGGAGTAGAGCATCCTTGACGCAGTATACAGCGCTGAGTTCAGACAACTGGTTACTGACAGCAAAATAACGCAATCCATAATGAATTTGGCGTGCGGAATATTCAGCAACTCCAGCACGGAACGGTAGGAACCCACGGTTTTCAGTCCTGGCATATTCCACGGAATAAGAGCCACGACGACAAAAATAGAACACAAATAGAAAATAGAGATACGCCAGATAACCGAGTTGGTGGCGCGAACAATATGTTTATCCGGCGTGTCGGATTCTGCGGCGGCAATGGTGACAATTTCTGCGCCCATAAACGAGAACATGGTGATCAGCATCGCGCTTAATACCGCCCCGAAGCCGTTGGGCATAAAGCCGCCGCTATCCCATAATCTTGAAATACCGCTCACTTCTGCATATGGGTAAAAACCGCTAATCGCCACTGCGCCGAGGAAAATAAATGCCAGGATGGCAATCACTTTGCATATCGCCAACCAGAACTCAAATTCACCGTAGTTTTTAACGCTTAATAAATTACTGCCGGTTAAGGCGAGGGTAATGACGAGGGAAAATAACCAGATGGGAATGCCGGGAACCCACGAGTGCAGGATCATGGCGGCGATGTTGGCTTCCAGTGGGATAACCAATACCCAAAACCACCAGTACAGCCAGCCGATGGTATAACCCGCCCAGCGGCCAATGGCTTTATCGGCATAGGTGGAAAAGGAACCGGTGTCGGGCGTGGCTACTGCCATTTCCGCCAGCATCCGCATAATCATAACCACCAGTAGCCCGGCGAACAGATAGGCCAGCAATACCGCCGGGCCCGCTTCGGCGATGGCGACGCTGGAACCGACAAACAGACTTGCGCCGATAACACCGGCAATAGACAACATGGTGACGTGGCGTGACTTCAGCCCGCCGCCTAACTCATGTGGTTGCGATGATTGCCCCATCCTGAATCCTCTCGAAAGTGTGTCACTTGGGAGAGCGCCCCGACATTTCCCGCGTCGGGTCACGCGTTTAATTGTTATTGATTCTTTTTGCCGGAGAGCGGCTCCGCCTTATCCGGCCGACATAGATTTATTCCTGTTCACGTACTGATTGTCGGATGCGGCGTAAACGCCTTATCCGACCTGGATTCTCGTAGGCCGGACAAGACGCGAAGCGTCGCCTCCGGCATGGTGTGCCGATTGTCGGATGCGGCGCAAACGCCTTATCCGACCTGGATCCCCGTAGGCCGGACAAGACGCAAAGCGTCGCTTCCGGCATGGGTACGGACCTACTGTTTCGCCTCAGCAAAACACTGGCTGATGATCTCCAGACCCTGATGGATCTGAGCGTCTTCAATGGTGAGCGGTACCAGGATGCGCAGCACGTTGTAATACGGGCCGCAGGAGAGAAGAATCAGGCCCTTATCGCGGGCGCGAGCCACGATCTCGGCGGTGAGTTTGGCGTCCGGTTTGTTGTGATCGCCATCTTCAAACAGCTCGATGGCGATCATCGCCCCCAGCCCGCGTACGTCGCCGATCTCCGGGTGTTTTTCGGCGATCGCCAATAACCCTTCTTTCAGCTTTTGCCCCAAGTCGTTGGCTTTTTGCAGCAGATTTTCCTGCTCGAACACCTTCAACACTTCCAGCGCCGCCACGCAGGCAATCGGGTTACCCGCATAGGTGCCGCCCAGCCCGCCCGGTGCGACGGCGTCCATCACTTCCGCGCGCCCGGTGACGCCCGCCAGCGGGAAACCGCCTGCGATCGATTTCGCAAAGGTGGTGAGATCCGGTGCTACGCCCATTTGCTCCATCGCAAACAGCGTGCCGGTACGCCCCGCGCCGCTCTGCACTTCATCGGCAATCAGCATGATCCCGTGCTCGTCACACAGCGCGCGTAAACGCTGCATAAAGGCTGGCGTTGCGGCGTAGAAACCGCCTTCGCCCTGAACCGGCTCAATCACGATGGCGGCGATATCTTCCGGCGCCGCATCATTTTTGAAGATTCGGTGGATACTGGCGATAGCGTCATCTTCACTGATGCCATGCAGCGGGCAAGGATAAAGCGCGCGATAAACATGGCCCGGCATCAGGCCCATGCCCGCAGAGTACGGATTCACCTTGCCGGTCAGCGCCAAAGTGTAATGCGTGCGCCCGTGGTACGCACCGCTAAAGGCGATAGTACCGCTACGTTTGGTGGCGGCGCGGGCGATTTTCACCGCGTTCTCTACCGCTTCAGAACCTGTGGTGACCAGCAGCGTTTTTTTGGCAAAATCGCCTGGCACCTTCTGATTCATTATTTCGCACAGCTCAAGATACGGCTCGTAGGCCAGCACCTGGAAGCAGGTGTGCGACAGTTTTTTCAACTGCGCTTCCACCGCCGCAACCACTTTCGGATGCAGGTGCCCGGTATTGAGCACCGCAATCCCACCCGCAAAATCAAGATACTCACGGCCTTCAACGTCCCACACCCGGCAGTTTTCCGCGCGGTCAGCGAAAATCGGGTGAATTTGCCCAACGCCACGGGGAATCGCCTGACTGCGGCGCTGCATTAACTCTTTATTGCTGCTCATTCGCGTTCTCCAGTTAAAGACCGATGCACATATATTTGATTTCTAAGTAATCTTCGATGCCATACTTCGAACCTTCACGACCCAGACCCGAGGCTTTGATACCGCCGAACGGGGCGACTTCATTGGAAATAATGCCGGTATTGATGCCAACGATGCCGTACTCCAGCGCCTCGCCCACGCGGAAGACGCGGCTTAAATCACGGGCGTAGAAATAGGCGGCAAGGCCAAATTCGGTGTCATTGGCTTGCGCAATCACATCGGCTTCATCTTTAAAGCGGAACAGCGGGGCGAGAGGGCCGAACGTCTCTTCTTTCGACACTTTGGCGTTAGCCGGAACGTCCACCAGAATGGTCGGCTGGAAGAAGTTGCCGCCGCGTTCGTGCGCTTTACCGCCGCAAACCACGCGCGCGCCTTTCTCCAGCGCATCGGCAATATGCTCTTCCACTTTTGCTACCGCTTTTTCATCGATCAGCGGCCCGATGGTGACGCCTTTATCCAGCCCGTCGCCGATGTGCAGTTTGCTCACCGCCTGCTGCAATTTTTCGGCAAAACGGTCATACACGCCGTCCTGCACGTATAAACGGTTGGCGCAAACGCAGGTTTGCCCGGCGTTGCGGAATTTCGAGGCCAGCGCGCCTTCCACGGCTTTGTCGAGATCGGCATCGTCAAAGACGATAAATGGCGCGTTACCGCCCAGCTCCAGCGACACTTTTTTGATGTCTTTCGCGCACTGTTCCATTAACTGGCGGCCAATTTCGGTCGAGCCGGTAAACGACAGTTTGCGCACCAGCGGGTTGCTGGTCAGTTCGTTACCAACTGCGCCCGCCGAACCGGTGACCACGTTAAACACGCCAGCCGGAATGCCCGCGCGAATCGCCAGCTCCGCCAGCGCCAGCGCAGAGAACGGCGTCTGACTGGCGGGTTTCAGCACCATCGTGCAGCCTGCCGCCAGCGCCGGACCGGCTTTGCGGGTAATCATCGCTGCCGGGAAGTTCCACGGCGTGATGGCGGCGGTAACGCCAATCGGCTGCTTGATCACAATCAGGCGTTTATCGGCCTGATGACCGGGAATGGTGTCGCCATAAATTCGTTTGCCTTCTTCGGCAAACCACTCAATAAAGGAGGCGGCGTAGCTGATTTCGCCTTTCGCTTCAGCCAGCGGTTTGCCCTGTTCGAGGGTCATCAGACGCGCTAAATCGTCCTGATGCTCCATCATCAAATTGAACCAGTTGCGCAGAATGTTGGCGCGTTCTTTGGCGGTGAGCGCACGCCAGGCGGGCAGGGCGCGGTTGGCGGCGTCGATAGCGGCGCGGGTTTCATCAGCGCCCATTTTCGGCACGCTACCCAGCTTGTCGCCGTTGGCCGGATTGGTGACGTCGATGACCTCGCCATTGTTGGCGTCCAGCCATTCCCCGTTAATCAACGCCTGCTGGCGGAATAAGTTACTGTCGTTAAGTTTCATTGTTACGTCCTGTTTTCAAAGGTTATTGATTAAATGCGGCGTGTAAGGCATCCACACTACGTGCCGCTCGCAGCGTGCGTCCGGGGTTACTCTGGCTTGCCAACAGCGTTTGTACCTTGCTGACAATATGCGCACCAATAGGAATTGCTGATGTCGCTGCCGGGGAGGGCGCATTGCAGGTGTGGATCGTGCGCGGGGTGGTGACAAACAGAAAATCGTCAATCAGCTTGCCGTCCGGCGATACCGCCTGCGCCCGCACACCGGCGGGCCAGGGCTGGAGATCGCTTAACGAAAGCCGTGGACAATACTTTTGCACCAGCCGCAGATAGCTGCTTTTGCACAGCGAGTTTTTCATCTCGCCCAGTCCTGAGCGTAGATGGTTTTGCAGCACCCGGCGAATCCCCGACGAGCTCAAAATCTCCAGCGTGTCGCTAAATGAGAAGTCGCGCTTGCGATAGCCTTCGCGTTTGAATGCCAGCACCGCGTTTGGCCCGACGGTGACGCTGCCGTCGATCATGCGGGTGAGATGCACGCCCAAAAATGGCATTGCCGGGTCGGGAATGGGGTAAATAAGATGGTTAACAATCTGGTTATGCTCCGGCGCAAGGCGGAAATATTCGCCACGGAACGGGCAGATGATAAAGCCCGGTTCGAGGCCGAGCATTTTCACCAGCCGGTCAGCCATCAGCCCGGAACAGCTAATCAGCGTCGATGCTTCATATTCGCCGCCCTGGCGGGTACGTATCACCACGCCGTTTTTATGCTCACTGAGGCCGCTGACTTCGGCGTTATAGATAATCTCACCGCCCCTGGCCTGGAAGATTTTTGCCATTGCCGCCGTGACTTCGCGGTAGCTGACAATGCCGCTGGACGGCACAAAAATGCCGCCAAGCCCGGTGATATTCGGTTCGCGCTCGTGCAGTTCGTCGGCGTTTAACCACTCGCGCTCAATACCGTTCGCCGCCGTGCGTTCCCATAAGGCGCGCATCCGTTCCATTTCGAGTTCAGAGGTGGCGACCAGCATCTTGCCGCAGTTGTCATAGCGAATGCCGTTTTGATCGCAAAAGGCTTTAGTGGCGCGGTTCCCCGCCAGGCAAAACTGCGCCTTCAGGCTACCGGGCGTGTAATAAACCCCGGCATGGATCACGCCGCTGTTGTGGCCCGTCTGATGACAGGCAGGGCCGGACTCTTTTTCCAGCAACGCAATGCGGGCATCCGGATAGACATCAATCAGTTGCATGGCGGTCGACATGCCGATGATGCCGCCGCCAATAATCACAAAATCATACATCCGCTCAATTCCTTTGCGCTTACTGATGCGTCTGGTAGTGGTGAGTGGCGTAAGCGAAATAGCCGCGCTGGCGCATCAGTTCACGACGCAGATCCGGATGCGCGGTAAAGCGGTCGCGACCGTGCAGCCAGAACAGGTTGTTAATCAACAGGAATTTGCCAACGGGAACGGGCACAGAAAGAATGCCTTTGCTGGTTTCAATGGCATCGGAAAGCTCGCTCAACCACACACCTTCTTCGAAGTCTTTTGGCTGGACGAACTGGTCGATATAGCGCATCACCGGGCGACCCTGCTGATCAACGTCGAACACCGGATGGAAAACATCTTTGCTGACTTTTTTGCTCGGCGGCGCGGCAAAGCGCATCGGACGGCGCGCCACCGGGTGGCGGAAAAAGTGGTCCAGATGTTCCCAGTCATCGAGATGCAGCAGCAGCGAATTTCCGCCCTGCATGTTCTGCTCGTCGATTTTCATCATCAGCACATAGTCGGTGATCTCTTCGACGTAGGTGCCGTCGTTGTGCAGCTCCATTACGCGGTGCGGCTGACGCAGATAGCTGTCTGAGTTATCGACATTTTTCACTACAAAACGCGCATAATACTGACCGCTCATGGCATCGAAATTGGAACGGCCAATCAGATGCGCCACCGCCGTCGCCAGCTTTACCATCTCATCTGCCTGCGCGACATCATCGACGCCCACCGCATTGATCAACAGCGCACCCTCAGCGCGGTTTAGCAGCGTTTTCAACAGCAACGGTTGCAGCTGGTTCGCACAGAGATCGTCAAGAATTTTACCCACACGAAAACGCAGAAACGATTTGTACTCCAGCGCCTGCACGGGCCACTCGGCAACCTGTTCGAGAAACTGTTTGGTCGTCTGTTCGGTGAAGGTAAGTTCCAGCAGACGCGGGGATTGCGCCGACGGGATGAGAGTGAATCCGCTATAGTCCTGGCCTGAATCGACAGCGTTATTTTGTACGGCGGTCAGTGCATTCATCAGAAGCGATCCTCTTATGAGATGTAGGGTGACATGGCGATGCTCATTTCGTAGCCATAATCTAAAAATATCTACATTTCTGAAAAATGCGCACAAAAGTTACATATTGTTTTCTTATTGTGATCAAAAACAACAAATTAATAACAAAAAATGTAAGGGATAAGAATTGGGATGAACATAAATATATAATTAAAACAATATATTAATTTCAGTTTTATCCAATTTTCGACCGGATGGCATTTGTTTGCTCATTTGTTGAAATGCTATTTAAACTGCTTTTTCAGAGTTCGGAGTTACTTCAACTTACTGAGTTCCGTATCGACCAATGTGGGTAAGAACACTCCCATTCAACCGATGTTATTTGATGACATCGATAACAATCTTAATGAACAAACAGATTCCGGGAAGACTGGCTATGGAGGCTAATTTTTCTATTTCTGGCAACGGGTTAATGACAGTTACCATTTTTCGAGAAGCTGATACTGACCTGAGGGATGCTGTATATGTCTGAGCTGTAATTGAATGGGGTTTACACACGATGGAATCCGGACCAATAAAAAAGCCCGCATCAGCGGGCTTTAATGTCACAGGGAGTCGCGACTCCGTTGCGTATCCTTTTTTGTCTCCTCACCGTCTGGTCGGTGTCCTGATGAGACTTCTAACTTCCTGTTTTTGTTGGTGTTGTGATAACACCATCCAATCATGATTGGTGGAGCTGGCGGGAGTTGAACCCGCGTCCGAAATTCCTACATCCTCGGTACTACATGCTTAGTCAGTCTTTACATTCGCTTGCCAGCTGCGGACAGACACGCCACTAACAAACTAGCCTGATTAAGTTTTAACGCTTCAACCCCAGGCAGGGCTTCCACGCGATCTCTTTTGGGTTTGACCTCTCTTGATCCCCGTCCTAAGAGCGGAGGCTAGGGAGAGAGGGCTCTAAGCAGGTTATTAAGCTGCTAAAGCGTAGTTTTCGTCGTTTGCGACTATTTTTTGCGGCTTTTTACGAGGCCAACCGCCCCTCGGCATGCACCTTGGGTTTCGCAAATCCCGTCGAATCCAGAATCAGCCCCAATGTGTAACGTTAAGTATACCAGATTTTTGAGCGCCATGACTAGCCCCAAAGGCGTTATCATCCTGGAATTAGCGCCTGCATAGTATGATTTTTCTTCGATTAAGCAATGGGATGGCTACATCAGTGTCAGATTTGACAGTCGACAAGATGTTCATTCGCGCCACCGGATAGGGAGGCGCGGTGAAGATTTGATTAGTATCGCTTATATAGGTTTAACGGTGCGCGTTTTTCATGATACGTGCTTTATCAACCTGCCATTCACGTTCTTTGATATCAGAACGTTTATCGTGTTGTTTCTTACCTTTCGCGACGCCGATTTTTACTTTGCACCAGGCATTTTTCCAGTACAGGGAGAGCGCCACTACGGTATAACCTTCACGGTTCACTCGGCCATAGAGAGAGTCAAGTTCGCGCTGGTTGAGAAGCAGTTTGCGGGTGCGAGTAGGGTCGCACACCACGTGCGTGGAAGCCACTGCCATCGGCGTGATGTTTGCTCCAAACAGGAACGCTTCTCCGTCGCGCAGAAGGACATAGCTGTCGCTAATATTGGCTTTTCCTGCGCGCAGGGATTTAACTTCCCAGCCTTGCAGGGCAAGTCCCGCTTCGAACTCTTCTTCAATAAAGTATTCGTGACGGGCGCGCTTGTTAAGCGCGATGGTCGCTGAACCAGGTTTATGTGCTTTTTTCTTCGTCATAAGCGTCGTGAATCATCGGTAATCTGAAATCGAAAATACCCCATATCAATCCTGCGGGGGACAAGGCTCTATCTTAGCATGAACCGGATGTTACCCAGCGTCGGGATAGCGTTTTTTTTACGGCAGGATAAATGATATTATTTGTTGGATTTTTGTTGATGGAAATTGTTATGCCTCAGATTAGCCGGACCGCACTGGTACCCTACAGCGCGGAGCAAATGTATCAGTTAGTGAATGACGTTCAGTCTTATCCTCAGTTTTTACCAGGGTGCACTGGAAGCCGGATTCTGGAGTCCACTCCTGGGCAGATGACCGCTGCGGTAGATGTGTCTAAGGCTGGGATCAGCAAAACGTTTACTACCCGCAACCAGTTGACCAGTAACCAAAGTATTCTGATGAGTCTGGTTGATGGACCGTTTAAGAAATTGATCGGCGGCTGGAAGTTTACGCCGTTGAGCCAGGACGCGTGCCGTATTGAGTTTCATCTCGACTTTGAGTTTACCAATAAGTTGATTGAACTCGCCTTTGGTCGCGTGTTTAAAGAGCTGGCAGCTAATATGGTGCAGGCTTTTACTGTTCGTGCAAAAGAGGTCTACAGTGCCAGGTAAAATTGCCGTAGAGGTTGCTTACGCATTACCCGAGAAACAATACCTGCAACGGGTAAGATTGCAGGAGGGCGCGACGGTTGAAGAAGCAATTCGCGCCAGTGGCTTGCTGGAATTGCGTACCGATATCGATTTAACTAAAAACAAAGTCGGCATTTACAGCCGTCCGGCAAAACTGAGCGATACCGTGCATGATGGCGATCGGGTGGAGATTTATCGTCCTCTCATTGCCGATCCGAAAGAGCTTCGCAGGCAACGAGCAGAAAAATCAGCGAATAAATAACAGACAGAAAAAAGGTGCTCATTGAGCACCTTTTTTTAATCGCTATAAACAGCAAATTTTATTCGTTGCCAGTCAGCGCGGGTTTGTTATCAATGTTGGTCAACACACCGCTACTGTTAAAGGTCAGCGTCAGCGTTTGCTGCGTTACACCTTCATGACCTGGTTGCTGACGGAACACATAGAACCAGGTATTCGTACCAAATGGATCGGACATCAGCGGTGTACCCAATGCGTACGCAACTTGTTGTTGCGTCATGCCAACACGTATTTTGGATACGTCGTTAGCGGTCAGATAGTTCCCCTGGTTGATGTCAGGACGGTAAACCACTCGCTCCAGAGTGGAACAGCCTGCGGTCAACATCAATAGTACTGCTGCTGCAGCAGTCAGCGTTTTACAGCGCATAGTGATTTGATTCCTTTTCGGGCCCGAGCAGTACGTGGCTCATCTGTAATATGCCGATGATAATAGACCTTTCATCACTTTAAAACCTTTTGCTTTCCGGTCTTACGGCGTTTTGCTGTTTACTCTGACCGTGAAGCAGGAAAAAAGTTTACGCCGCAAGCAGTTCTTTCGCATTCGCCAGTGTGTTACGTGTGACTTCACTGCCACCAAGCAGGCGCGCCAGCTCTTGTAACCGCGCTTTTTTGTCCAGCGACTCCATATGAGTTTCGGTCATCGCGCCATCGGTTTCTTTGCTGACAAAATAGTGTTGATGACCGCATCCTGCGACTTGCGGCAAATGGGTAACACACATCACCTGGGTTGATTCGCCAAGCTGACGTAGCAGTTTGCCGACAACTGCCGCTGTTGGACCGCTAATCCCTACATCCACTTCATCAAAAATCAGTGCCGGGGTTTCCATTTTACGCGCGGTAATGACCTGAATTGCCAATGCGATGCGTGACAATTCACCACCGGATGCGACTTTGGCAATAGGCTGCATTGGCTGACCTGGGTTGGTGGTTACCCGAAACTCAATACGATCGGCACCGTCAATGCCCAGGTGATGCTCGTCAAATTTAACATCAATCGTAAACTGCCCATGCGGCATAGAGAGTGCATGCATACTATCGGTGATCAGCTGTGCCAATTCATTTGCATAATGCTGGCGTTGCTGGTGTAACGCGCGTGCCGTTTCCAGTGCTTGCTGATGATGTTTCGTTACCGCCAGCACTAGCGTTTCTTGTGAGTCGGCCTGATCGTCCAGTTGCTGCTGTTCTTCCAGTAGCGACTGGTAATACTGTGGCAATGCCTCAGGGCTGACGTGATGTTTACGTGCCAGCGAAATCTGTTTTGAGATGCGCTGTTCAAGTTCAAACAGTCGGTTGGGATCGAGATCCAGACGATCGCAGTAGTGGCGCAGTTCGTCGCTGGCTTCAGCAATCTGGATGGTAGCTTCTTCCAGCATATCAAGTACGCCGGACAGTTTGCTGTCCATGCCAATCAATTCACTCACCAGCTGTTTAGCCGTGTAAAGCTGACTTTGCAGGTTTGCGTCTTCACCGTCGGCCATTAATGCCAATGCATTCTGGCTGGTAGTCAGTAATTGACCGCTGTTCGCCAGACGTTTGTACTCTTCGTCAATTTGCTCAAACTCTCCGGGCTGCGGATTAAATTCGTTAAGTTCTTTTAATTGGTATTGCAGCAGTTCCGCACGGGCCGCGCGTTCCTGACTTAGTTGTTGATGGTGCGCGAGGTCGCGGCAGCTTTGATGCCACAACTGATAACGTACGGTCATTTCCTGGAGCAGAGAGGTTTCATTGGCATAGCCATCAAGCAGGAATTTTTGGTGCTCGGATTTGGTGAGTAATTGATGAGCGTGCTGACCATGGATCTGAATCAGCAACTGACCCAGTTCGCGCAGTTGTGACAGAGGAACAGCTGTACCGTTGATGAAACCACGGGAGCGACCATCGCTACTGATTACGCGACGAAGCAGGCATTCACGGCCATCTTCCAGTTGATTTTCTTCCAGCCAGCGCAGAGCCGCTGGCGTATCTTTCAGTGAAAAACGGGCGCACAGGTCAGCGCGAGCAGCGCCGGTACGCACCATGTCGGCTTCAGCGCGACCACCGAGACAAAGGCCGAGGGCATCTATCGCAATAGATTTACCCGCGCCGGTTTCACCGGTTATTACGGTCATGCCGCTGTGAAAATCAATCTCAAGCTCACGAACGATAGCAAAGTTGCTGATGGTCAGTTGTGCCAACATAGTCGTTTTCCTGTATGAAAAACCATTACTGTTATTGTGTACAGTATAAACTGGTTTTATATACAGTAAAGAGGCTGGCGTAAAATTAGAATAATTTTTTTGACCAGCCGAGCTTGGTGCTTAATGTATTGAAATAGCTGTAATCTTTCGGGTGAATCAGATTCAGATGATAATCACAGCGACGAATCAGGACATCTTCACCTTCCTGAATCGGCAGCGCTATCTGACTGTCGCAACTGATTTCCAGGTCGTTACGGCGATGCGAAAAACGCAGACGGATCGTGCTGCTGCTGTTTATGACCAGTGGTCGTGCTGACAACGTATGCGGGAACATGGGCACCAGGGTAATTGCATCCAGAGAGGGTGTCAGAATAGGACCGCCCGCAGAGAGGGAATAGGCAGTGGAGCCTGTTGGCGTTGAAATAATTAGTCCATCAGATCGCTGAGAAAACGCAAAGATCTCGTCGATATACACTTCGAACTCAATCATATGCGCCACTTTGCCTGGATGAAGTACAACTTCATTTATCGCTGTGCTGATGCGTTTCTGGCAATCTTGCTGGCAGACTTGCGCTTCCAGCAAAAAACGTTTCTCGCTGATGTAGTGGCCTTCCAGCACATCGGCTAATTGTTGCTGGGCGTTATCGGGGTCAAGGTCAGTCAGGAAACCCAGGTTGCCACGGTTGATTCCAATAACTTTAATATCGTAGCGGGCGAGTGTGCGCGCCGCGCCCAGCATATTACCGTCGCCGCCAACGACTACCGCGAGATCAGCCAGTTGCCCAATCTCCGCGAGCGTGCCAGTTTTCACATTCTTCAGTTGCAGTTCGTGAGCGATTTGTTGCTCAACGATGACCTCGTAACCTTTTGTGCACAGCCAGCGGTAGAGCATTTCATGTGTTGTCAGTGCAGTAGGGTGCCGTGGGTGTCCCACAATGCCAATACACTTGAAATGATTATTCATTTTTCCGAGGTCCTTGTTGCGAAGATTGATGACAATGTGAGTGCTTCCCTTGAAACCCTGAAACTGATCCCCATAATAAGCGAAGTTAGCGAGATGAATGCGAAAAAAACGCGGAGAAATTCATGAGTAGTAAAGAACAGAAAACGCCTGAGGGGCAAGCCCCGAAAGAAATTATCATGGATCAGCACGAAGAGATTGAGGCAGTTGAGCCAGAAGCTTCTGCTGAGCAGGTGGATCCGCGCGATGAAAAAATTGCGAATCTCGAAGCTCAGCTGGCTGAAGCTCAGACCCGTGAACGTGACGGTATTTTGCGCGTAAAAGCCGAAATGGAAAACCTGCGTCGTCGTACTGAACTGGATATCGAAAAAGCCCACAAATTCGCGCTGGAGAAATTCATCAACGAATTGCTGCCGGTGATCGATAGCCTGGATCGTGCGCTGGAAGTGGCTGATAAAGCTAACCCGGATATGTCCGCGATGGTTGAAGGCATTGAGCTGACGCTGAAGTCGATGCTGGATGTTGTGCGTAAGTTTGGCGTTGAAGTGATCGCCGAAACTAACGTCCCACTGGACCCGAATGTGCATCAGGCCATCGCAATGGTGGAATCTGATGACGTTGCGCCAGGTAACGTACTGGGCATTATGCAGAAAGGTTATACGCTGAACGGTCGTACGATTCGCGCGGCGATGGTTACTGTAGCGAAAGCAAAAGCTTAATTTCTGTTTTCGTAATAAATCACGGCCCAGCATGCGAATGCCGGGCCGTTTTTTTTACTCCGCCACACTCTCGCGCAGCGGTTTTACAGGAAAAACTTTTACCTGCTTAATCATATTGTCCTGAACGTCGAGAATATCGATATCGTACTCGCCAATACGTACGCGGGTGCCTGCAACAGGGATCTCTTCCAGCGCTTCCAGAATGACGCCGTTAACAGTTCGAGCATCATCTTCCGGTAGATGCCAGTTAAAGGCTTTGTTAATTTCTCGCACGTTGGCGGTGCCATCGATAATCACCGAACCGTCGTTTTGCGGAGTGACTTCTTCGGCAAGTGTTGGCGACATGGATGTGGTGAAATCACCAACTATCTCTTCGAGAATATCTTCGACCGTCACCAGCCCCTGAATGTCTCCGTATTCGTTGACGACCAGGCCGACTTTCTTTTTGTTGCGCTGAAACTTTACCAACTGCGTGCTGAGCGGCGTACCTTCGGGCACAAAATAGATCTCGTCCGCGGCGCGCAGCATGGTTTCTTTGGTGAACTCTTTTTTCTCCGACATCAACCGCCAGGCTTCACGTACTCGCAGCATACTGATGGCGTCGTCCAGCGAATCACGGTAGAGCACGATGCGCCCGTGAGGTGAGTGGGAGAGTTGGCGCAGAATCGATTTCCAGTCATCGTTGATATCAATACCGATAATTTCACTGCGCGGCACCATGATGTCATCGACGGTCATTTTTTCCAGATCGAGCACCGAAAGCAGCATATCCTGATTGCGACGGGAAATTTGTGAGCGCGATTCGTGCACGATGGTGCGCAACTCTTCTTTGCTCAAAGAGCCGCTAACCACGATATCGGTTTTGATGCCCATCATGCGCATTAACATGCGGGTAATAGCATTCAGCAACCAGACCAGCGGCATCATCAAAATTTGCAGCGGTGCTAACAGAAAACTACTCGGATAAGCGACTTTTTCCGGGTACAGCGCAGCAATGGTTTTCGGCAATACTTCAGCAAAAACCAGTACGACAAAAGTCAGCACACCAGTCGCAATTGCCACGCCAGCATCGCCGTACAAACGCATCCCGACAATAGTGCCGAGCGCGGAGGCAAGAATATTGACCAGGTTATTGCCGATTAACACAAGGCTAATCAGGCGGTCTGGCTTACGCAGCAATTTTTCGACGCGTTTGGCCGAGCGATTACCCTGTTTCGCCATATGTCGCAGACGATAGCGGTTGAGGGTCATCATTCCGGTTTCGGACCCGGAAAAATAGGCTGAAATGACCACCATGATGATCAGAATAATGATCAACGTAGTAGTAGAAATGTGTTCCAGGGGAAACTCCTTTTCTGGGTTTAGCTGATTAACTGCTGGACAATTCGGCTGCCGAAATAGGCCATCGTCAGAATGACCGCGCCCGCGACGTTAAACCAGACGACGCGTCGTCCACGCCATCCTTCATGATAATGTCCCCACAGCAGCACAATATAGACAAACCACGCCACGATAGAGAGCACGGCCTTGTCGATATTTTCCATGCTAAATAAGTTGTGCATGTAGAACAGGCCAGTGCAAAGAGTAAGCGTTAACAGCACCACGCCAATCTGCGTAATGTGGAACATTTTACGCTCGATACTCATCAATGGCGGCATTTCCTGACTGAATGCCAACTTTTTGTTCTTCAGTTGGTAATCAATCCACGCCAGTTGCAGCGCGTACAGGCCGGCGATAATTAGCGTGGCATAGGAAAAGAGCGATAAGCCAATGTGCACCAGCATCCCAGGCGTGGCTTCCAGATGGGTGATGTATTCATTGGGCATGAAGGTCGCCAGCGCCAGGTTGATAAGCGCAAAGGCATAGACAATGGGTAGCAGCAACCAGCCACGATTGCGAGAAGCCACAATGGTCATTACCGTACAGATCATCAAACTGACCAATGAACCAACGTTCAGCAGGCTGAGGTTTTGTCCGCTATCACCGTCGGGCAGGATGCGGGCTTCCAGAGCGATTGCGTGGCAGACCAGCGCAATGACCGCAGAAATAATAGCCATGCGCCGCCAGCCGCCGTTTTTTTGCAGCAGACCGGGAACAATCAGCGCAAGACTGACGGAGTAGGCGACAAGCGCGAGCAGAGCAAAAACGGGCATAGTAATGTCGACAGTTTGAGCAATAAGAAAGAGAAGCAGTATAGCGTCAGGTGAACGCTGCTCCAACCGTTGCATAACAACAAAGACGCCTTCATGTTATACTGCGGCAAAATACTGATGATGTGTCGCGATTGCGGCCAACCGTTTCCACCCCAGGCGAGAGACAATGTTTGATAATTTAACCGATCGTTTGTCGCGCACGCTGCGCAATATCAGTGGCCGTGGACGCCTCACTGAAGACAACGTAAAAGATACGCTGCGCGAAGTGCGCATGGCGCTGCTGGAGGCGGACGTCGCTCTGCCGGTAGTGCGTGAGTTTATCAATCGCGTAAAAGAGAAAGCGGTTGGTCATGAAGTTAATAAAAGCCTGACGCCGGGGCAGGAGTTCGTCAAAATCGTCCGTAACGAACTGGTTGCGGCGATGGGCGAAGAGAACCAGACCCTGAACCTGGCTGCGCAACCGCCTGCGGTCGTGCTGATGGCGGGCCTGCAAGGTGCCGGTAAAACAACCAGCGTGGGTAAACTCGGTAAGTTCCTGCGCGAGAAGCACAAGAAGAAAGTGCTGGTGGTTTCTGCCGACGTCTATCGCCCGGCGGCAATCAAACAGCTTGAGACGCTTGCAGAGCAGGTGGGCGTTGATTTCTTCCCTTCTGATGTTGGTCAGAAGCCGGTAGATATCGTTAACGCCGCGCTGAAAGAAGCCAAACTGAAATTCTACGACGTGCTGCTGGTGGATACCGCTGGTCGTCTGCACGTTGATGAAGCGATGATGGACGAGATCAAACAAGTCCATGCGTCGATTAATCCGGTTGAAACCCTGTTTGTGGTTGACGCCATGACCGGTCAGGATGCCGCGAATACCGCGAAAGCCTTCAACGAAGCGCTGCCGCTTACCGGCGTAGTGTTGACCAAAGTGGACGGCGATGCCCGCGGCGGTGCGGCGCTCTCTATTCGTCACATCACTGGCAAACCGATCAAGTTCCTCGGTGTTGGCGAGAAAACTGAGGCGCTGGAGCCGTTCCATCCGGACCGCATCGCGTCGCGTATTCTCGGCATGGGCGACGTACTGTCGCTGATCGAAGATATCGAAAGCAAAGTTGACCGCGCGCAGGCGGAGAAATTAGCCAGCAAGCTGAAAAAAGGCGACGGCTTCGATCTCAACGACTTCCTTGAGCAGCTGCGCCAGATGAAAAATATGGGCGGCATGGCCAGCCTGATGGGCAAACTGCCGGGCATGGGGCAGATCCCGGATAACGTCAAGTCGCAGATGGACGATAAAGTGCTGGTGCGTATGGAAGCCATCATCAACTCGATGACGATGAAAGAGCGCGCTAAGCCAGAAATCATCAAAGGTTCGCGTAAACGTCGTATCGCTGCCGGTTGCGGTATGCAGGTGCAGGACGTTAACCGCCTTCTGAAGCAGTTCGACGACATGCAGCGCATGATGAAGAAAATGAAGAAGGGCGGAATGGCGAAGATGATGAGAAGCATGAAGGGTATGATGCCGCCGGGATTTCCTGGTCGCTAAATGACCTTATGCGACAGAGTTATTAACTGCTGATTGCATTTTCTCCAGAAATCAGTAAAATTTTCGGGCTTTTAATATGACACCGGACTCCGTTCCTCGATGGGGTCCGGTTGTTTTATTCACACAAGAGGATGTTATGGTAACTATTCGTTTAGCACGTCACGGCGCTAAAAAGCGTCCGTTCTACCAGGTTGTTGTCGCTGACAGCCGTAATGCACGCAACGGTCGCTTCATCGAGCGCGTTGGTTTCTTCAACCCAATCGCTAGCGAAAAAGAAGAAGGCACTCGCCTGGATCTGGATCGCATCGCTCACTGGGTTGGCCAGGGCGCAACTATTTCTGATCGCGTTGCTGCGCTGATCAAAGAAGTAAACAAAGCAGCTTAATCTGTCACGGTGGTCATGATGAGCAAACAACTCACCGCGCAAGCACCTGTTGATCCCATCGTTTTGGGAAAAATGGGTTCGTCTTACGGTATTCGTGGGTGGCTCAGAGTGTTTTCTTCCACCGAAGACGCCGAAAGCATTTTTGACTATCAGCCCTGGTTTATCCAGAAGGCGGGTCAGTGGCAGCAAGTCCAGCTGGAAAGCTGGAAGCACCACAATCAGGACATGATCATCAAGCTGAAAGGCGTTGACGATCGTGATGCGGCGAACCTGCTGACGAATTGTGAAATTGTCGTGGATTCATCGCAACTGCCTCAGCTTGAAGAGGGTGACTACTACTGGAAAGACCTGATGGGCTGCCAGGTAGTAACCACTGAAGGCTACGATCTCGGTAAAGTCGTCGATATGATGGAAACCGGATCTAATGACGTTCTCGTCATTAAGGCAAACCTGAAAGATGCGTTTGGTATCAAGGAACGTCTCGTACCGTTCCTCGATGGGCAGGTTATCAAGAAAGTCGATCTCACTACTCGTTCAATCGAAGTAGATTGGGATCCTGGTTTTTAAACCACCGGATAAACGGTAAAAGACGGCGCTATGTGGATTGGCATAATTAGCCTGTTTCCTGAAATGTTCCGCGCAATTACCGATTACGGGGTAACTGGCCGGGCAGTTAAAAATGGCCTGCTGAGCATCCAGAGCTGGAGTCCTCGCGACTTCACGCATGACCGGCACCGTACCGTGGACGATCGTCCTTACGGCGGCGGACCGGGGATGTTAATGATGGTGCAACCCTTGCGGGACGCCATTCATGCAGCAAAAGCCGCGGCGGGTGAAGGCGCAAAGGTGATTTATCTGTCACCACAGGGACGCAAGCTTGATCAAGCGGGCGTCAGCGAACTGGCAACGAATCAAAAATTGATTCTGGTGTGCGGTCGCTACGAAGGTATAGATGAGCGCGTAATCCAAACCGAAATTGACGAAGAATGGTCAATCGGCGACTACGTTCTCAGTGGTGGTGAGTTACCAGCAATGACGCTGATTGACTCCGTTTCCCGGTTTATTCCGGGAGTACTGGGACATGAAGCCTCAGCAACGGAAGATTCCTTTGCTGAAGGATTGCTGGATTGCCCGCACTATACGCGGCCTGAGGTGTTAGAAGGGATGGAAGTTCCGTCAGTGTTACTGTCGGGCAACCATGCCGAGATACGTCGCTGGCGTTTGAAACAGTCGCTGGGCCGTACCTGGCTTAGAAGACCTGAACTTCTGGAAAACCTGGCTCTGACTGAAGAGCAAGCAAGGTTGCTGGCGGAGTTCAAAACGGAACACGCACAACAGCAACATAAACATGATGGGATGGCGTAAGCCCCCGAGATATCAGTTTACCCAGGATAAGAGATTAAATTATGAGCAACATTATTAAGCAACTTGAACAAGAGCAGATGAAGCAGGACGTACCTTCCTTCCGTCCGGGTGATACCGTGGAAGTGAAAGTATGGGTTGTTGAAGGTTCCAAAAAACGTCTGCAGGCATTCGAGGGCGTGGTTATCGCTATTCGTAACCGCGGTCTGCACTCTGCATTCACTGTTCGTAAAATTTCCAACGGCGAAGGCGTTGAGCGTGTCTTCCAGACTCACTCTCCGGTAGTTGACAGCATTTCTGTCAAACGTCGTGGTGCTGTTCGTAAAGCTAAACTGTACTACCTGCGTGAGCGTACTGGTAAGGCTGCTCGTATCAAAGAGCGTCTTAACTAAGATTTCGCTTAAGCGACATCCTGTTAAGAAGGGCTGGCCAATTGGCTGGCCCTTTTTTTATTTATTGAAATTGCGTTTACGGTGCACTAATCACCACAGCGACGCGACGGTTCTCGGCGCGACCCTGTGCGGTCTTGTTACTGGCGATGGGGTATTTTTTCCCTAAGCCCTGAGTGGTGAGATTGCTGCGAGGAATTTGTCCACCTTCTGCCCACGCATCGGCGACGACATTTGCCCGCTTCAGCGATAAAGCTTCGTTGTAACTGTCCTCGCCGTAATTGTCGGTATGTCCATCCATACGGGCATGGGTTAAGCCTGTGGAGGTCAGTTTTGCGGCCATGGTCTGGATCTGTTGCTGACTTTCCGGGAGCAGTTTGTAGTCATTTTTAGCAAACAGAATGGTATCAGATAAGCCCAGCGACCAGTCGCCAGCGGATTCAGTAAAACCATAAGACTGCATAGCGGCGACTTGTTCTGGAGTAAACTTCCCTTGTGGTGACTGGCAGCCAGTCAGTATCAGTGAAGAGAACACCAGGGGAACTACCAGTTGCTTTATCATGTAGATATTTCCTTGTTATTTCACCAGCTTTTTAGCGCGCTGGTGTTTGGCCTGATACATATTATGGTCGGCCAGCTCTTGTAATTTTTCGGCGGAGACGTGCTCAATGGTCATCGCGTAACCAATGCTTAATGTCATAGTGGTTTGATGGCCATTATTAAGATCGAATGGTCGATTAAAAATTTGTGTCAGTGCCGTGCAAATCCGCTGCACTTCAGATTCCGACTGCACGCCATAGAGGACCATAGCGAATTCATCGCCGCCAATGCGGTATGCCTGATGTCGCAGCCCACCAAATTCAGCTAATCGTTTTGCCACTTCAATCAAGACCTGATCTCCCGTCGCATGACCCCAGGTATCATTGATATATTTGAAATTATCGCCATCAAGAAACAGTAATGCCGACGTTTTTCGGGCATCGGAACTGTTCATCAACGTGTTGATGCCGCTACGAAACGCTGCGCGGTTAGCCAGCCCGGTTAATGGGTCATGTAGCGCGGTACGTAGAAGCTGCGCATTTTTGGCCTGTAAACGAAGCTGCCACTCTTCCATTTCATCCAGCAGACTGTTGAAGTCGAGAGCGAAGCGGTGAAACTCTGCGATACGCTCTTCCGAAACTCGTCGGGAAAAATTGCGGTTGGAACGCACATCATGTACGACATCGGTGATGTTTTTTAACGCTTCAACCAGACCATTGTGCAAATGGCGGGTGAGGGTAATCGCGATGCCTGATGCCAGCAGAATACATGCAGTCAGGACAGCGAGTGAAAACCAGATAAAATGGCTAATTGAGCTGTCGCGTGCGGTTAACTGCACTTCGCCAATGGTTTCGCCATTGTGGCGAATCGGCTGAATGACGGGAGCCGGAAAGAGCCAGTGGCTAATGAAATTACTGAAGGTATCTCCCGGTTCTCTGGCAGTGTAGTGCCAGGAGGCAATAATGTTTTGCTGATTATCACGCACTTCTGCGGTTGAAAATTGGCCTTGCTGACCTAGTGCGGCCAGAGTTTCTGTTGCTGCAGGACCATCGGCAAAAACGACCGCAGCTTCCAGGCTGTAAGTCATTGTTGCAGCGGTTAGTGCCAGATTTTTTTGCGCGTATTGTTTCAGGGTTAGTACTGACGTCACGGAAAGCAGCAGCCAGATCAGCGTCATAGTGATAAATATGCTGGTCATGCTGATGTTGCGTAATGCTCTTTTAAACGTGGGGCGCTTATGAAGAGAATTATCGTTATCCATCGTTTTTCTTCCGTGCGAGCATTAAGACATCCGGGTTGACCTTAACACCACTACGCGATAAGGCATCCAAGTTTACGGCAAACCTGACGTTATTATTGTTGATGACCAGACAAAATGCGCTGCCAATAATGCACTCGGTATTTTGTTCGGCAATTAATAATAACGCCTTAGACGGATATTGTTCGATTAATTCTGTCTGGAATGTCGGTGACTCGCTGCCGAAATAAAAACCATTGCAGCCTGAAATCATCGCCTCTTGTTTGTTGTTAACGATGACAGGCAGATAAGGCAAAGGCGTCGCACCTTTCTCTTGCAGGGCGGTGCTAAATCGTGAAGATGAAAAAATACATAGTCTTGGCGGACCAGATACCGTCGGCCAGCGAGTGTAGCTTACGATACCGGAAACCATTAAACGCACATTTTTCGCAACGTCAGTGGTTTCCTGAGCGAGTAATGGCGCGCCTGCCAGAAGGAATAGCAGCAGTAAGAACAGTAGGTGAGAAAAGCGCATTCAGGGATCCTCACCATCTTCGCTCGAAACGTATCGAAAATTTTTCAGAATGTTCATTAAAATATCATTCTTTTGTGTGGTCGTCATCCAGAAGAGAATTAAAAATCGAATAAGTTAAATCTTATGATTAATTTTGTGGTGGGATTTAAATTAATTAAGTCTCATCGTGCGGGCATTTTCCTCAGCTCCTTTTTGCCATACTTCATGCAATTGGCTGGCATTTTCTACATTGTTGCAGCTGGCAGGGAAACTTTTACCGGAAAGCCCTCGGGCATAAGTAAAATCGACCTGGCAGGTTTTCTTTTGCCCTTCGGCATATCCTTTAAGATATATCCCCCGATCAGCCTGTGAATCGTTAAAAGCATCGTCATTTTTTATAGCAACGCCTGATATCGCATCTTCCATACCAACATCATACCAGTCAGTACTGGTCAAGGTTGGTGCGTGAGTATAGGGATCAATCTGACAGCCGCTAACAACCAAAGCTAACAAAGAGGCGATAAAGTGTTTCATTGTTTTTTCTCCTTTTTCAAAGCATAGCGGATTGTTTTTATTGTGTGTGTAAATTTATTTGTACATCTATTGGTGGTCAAAACGTATATGAATTGCTTGTGTAAACTATTATTTACGAAATATGGATTGAAATCTTTACTCGTTGTGGTATCGTTGCGTCATCCTCGCTGAGGATCAACTATCGCAAACGAGCATAAACAGGATCGCCATCATGCAAAAAGACGCGCTGAACAACGTACATATTACCGACGAACAGGTTCTGATGACCCCGGAACAGTTGAAGGCAGCTTTTCCATTAAGCCGACAACAAGAGGCCCAGATTGCTGATTCGCGTAAAACTATTTCAGATATCATCGCCGGGCGCGATCCCCGGCTGCTGGTGGTGTGTGGTCCTTGTTCCATTCATGATCCTGAAACTGCACTGGAATATGCTCGTCGATTTAAAGCCCTTGCCGCAGAGGTCAGCGATAGCCTCTATTTGGTGATGCGCGTCTATTTTGAAAAGCCCCGTACCACTGTCGGCTGGAAAGGGTTGATTAACGATCCACATATGGATGGCTCCTTTGATGTTGAAACAGGATTAAAGATTGCACGTAAGTTGCTGTTGGAACTGGTAGATATGGGATTACCGTTGGCGACGGAAGCGTTAGATCCAAACAGCCCGCAATATTTGGGTGATCTATTTAGCTGGTCGGCAATTGGTGCTCGTACCACGGAATCGCAAACGCACCGTGAAATGGCATCCGGGCTTTCCATGCCGGTTGGTTTTAAAAACGGCACTGATGGCAGTCTGGCAACGGCAATCAATGCTATGCGTGCCGCTGCACAACCGCATCGCTTTGTTGGTATTAATCAGGCAGGACAGGTGGCGCTGCTACAAACTCAGGGTAATCCGGACGGACATGTGATCCTGCGTGGCGGAAAAGCACCGAACTATAGCCCGGCGGATGTCGCGCAATGTGAAAAAGAGATGGAACAGGCGGGACTGCGCCCCTCACTGATGGTAGATTGCAGCCACGGTAATTCCAATAAAGATTATCGCCGTCAGCCTGCGGTGGCAGAATCCGTGGTTGCCCAAATTAAAGATGGCAATCGCTCAATTATTGGTCTGATGATCGAAAGTAACATCCACGAAGGCAATCAGTCTTCCGAGCAACCGCGCAGTGAAATGAAATACGGTGTATCCGTAACAGATGCCTGCATAAGCTGGGAAATGACCGATGCCTTGCTGCGTGAAATTCATCAGGATCTGAATGGGCAGCTGACGGCACGCGTGGCTTAAGAGGTTTATTATGGTTGCTGAGTTGACCGCATTACGCGATCAAATTGATGAAGTCGATAAAGAGCTGCTGAATTTATTAGCAAAGCGTCTGGAGCTGGTTGCTGAAGTCGGTGAGGTGAAAAGCCGCTTTGGGTTGCCCATTTATGTACCGGAGCGCGAGGCATCCATGCTGGCCTCGCGGCGCGCAGAGGCGGAAGCCCTCGGCGTTCCGCCAGATCTGATTGAAGATGTTCTGCGTCGGGTAATGCGTGAGTCCTACTCCAGCGAAAACGACAAAGGATTTAAAACGCTTTGTCCTTCACTACGTCCAGTAGTTATTGTTGGTGGCGGCGGTCAGATGGGGCGCTTGTTCGAGAAGATGTTGACGCTCTCTGGCTATCAGGTGCGGATTCTGGAGCAACATGACTGGGATCGCGCGGCTGAGATTGTTGCCGATGCCGGTATGGTGATTGTCAGCGTGCCGATTCATGTTACAGAACAAGTTATCGGCAAATTACCACGTTTACCGCAAGACTGTATTCTGGTCGATCTGGCATCAGTGAAAAATGGGCCTTTACAGGCCATGCTGGCGGCGCATGATGGTCCAGTGCTGGGGCTTCACCCGATGTTTGGTCCGGATAGCGGCAGCCTGGCGAAGCAGGTCGTGGTCTGGTGTGATGGACGTCAGCCAGAAGCGTACCAATGGTTTCTTGAACAAATTCAGGTCTGGGGCGCGCGACTGCATCGCATTAGCGCCGTCGAACATGATCAGAATATGGCGTTTATCCAGGCGTTGCGCCACTTTGCCACTTTTGCTTATGGCCTGCATCTGGCAGAAGAAAATGTTCAGCTTGAGCAGCTTCTGGCACTCTCTTCGCCCATATATCGTCTTGAGCTGGCGATGGTCGGGCGACTGTTTGCCCAGGATCCGCAGCTTTATGCCGATATTATTATGTCTTCAGAACGTAATCTGGCGTTGATCAAACGTTACTATAAGCGTTTTGGTGAGGCGATTGAGTTGCTGGAGCAGGGCGATAAGCAGGCGTTTATTGACAGCTTCCGCAAGGTGGAGCACTGGTTCGGCGATTACGCACAACGCTTCCAGAATGAAAGCCGCGTATTATTGCGTCAGGCGAACGATAGCCGCCAGTAATAACCCTGTGCCGGATGATTCACATCATCCGGCTTTTTTCATCAGGTTGGATCAACAGGCACTACGTTTTCACTTGGGTAACAGCCCAATACCTTCATTGAACGGGTGATTTCCCCTAACTCTTTTAACGCCTTTTGCATTTCCACGGATTCAAGATTGGCCTGAATATCCAGATAAAACATCTCTTCCCACGGATTACCGTGAATCGGGCGTGATTCCAGACGGGTCATAATCAGATTGTGGTTGCGCAATACCAGCAACGCTTCAACCAGAGCACCAGCTTGTTGTCCGGTAGCCATTAACAGTGTGGTTTTTGCCGGAACCTGGTCAGACACGTTAATGGCTTTACGTGCCAGCACCACAAATCGGGTGAAGTTTTGTCGTTGATTCGCCTCAATGCGCTCCAGTACCTGTAAACCGTACAAGGAACCGCCAGCTTCGCTCCCCAGCGCAGCGACATGTGGTGATTTTGCCTGTGCAACTTTTTCCATTGCCGCAGACGTACTCTCGGTATATTCAATCTTCCAGTGCGGGTAACGGTTAAGGAATTTGCTGCATTGCTGGAACGGCTGCGGGTGGCTGTAGACCGTGTTGATAGTCGATAAATCGGTGGTGCCGGAAACCAGCAAACAATGGTCGATAGTTAACGTCATCTCGCCAACAATCGACAAGCTGGTATGTTGCAGCAGATCGTAAACGTCGTTTATGGCACCGGAGCTGGTGTTTTCGATCGGTACGACGGCATAGTCGGCCTGACCGGTTTCCACCTGATTAAAAATATCGGCAAATTTGGCGCAGCCGCTTTCAATGAATTGCTCAAAGTGACGGGCAGCGTACTGGCGCGCCGCAAGATGTGAATAAGAGCCTTTGGGCCCGAGAAAAGCAATGCGGGCTGAGTGCGGATTAATTTTATTGAGATGCTGCTGGAGTAAAGCCTGCTGAGTTAATACGGAATCTTCAATGATGAGCTGGAACAGGCGAGTAATGTAGTGGGCATCCAGATGGTGTGTCTTACCAAGCGTAATTAATCTTTCCAGCAAATCGCGCTCACGATCGATATCACGTACCGGGCGATGAGAAAGCAGTTTGGCTTTTCCCACCTCAACGGCTAGCTCGCGCCGCTCTGCCAGTAACGCCAGCAATTTTTCGTCCAGCGTGCTAATTTTCTCGCGCAGCGCCAGTAACGGGTTTTCCGATGTCATAGTGTTGCCTTTTTTGTTATCAATAAAAAAGGCCTCCCGATTTGGGAGGCCTTATTGTTCGTCTTCGCATTCTGTTTCACACGACGAAACGCCTCCCATTCAGGGGAAGGTAAAAAAGAATGCGAAGAAAAACGGCGTTTGTTTCATGTTTGTTTCCTTAAGCAACTTCAGTACAGTACCCGTACTGTTTTCATGCTGTCAACAAAAAACGCGCCCGAAGGCGCGTTGGCGATACACTCAATATAAAGGACTACTCTTCTTCAACTTCTTCGACGAAGTTGGCGTCTTTCACCGACGTTGCGGCACGACGTGCTTCGCCTTTGTGCTGCAGTTTATTGAGCTGCCGTTCCAGCTTGTTGATCAATTCGTTAATTGCAGTGTACATATCTTCATGTTTACCACTGGCAACCAGAACGCCGTTAGGTGTATTGATAGTGGCGTCAGCAACGAACCCTTGTGGTTCCTTGGACAGAATGATATGCGGATTAATCAGGTGCGTTTGCCATTTTTCCAGTTTGGCGAGACGGTCTTCGACATGTTGGCGGATTGCCGGAGTAATTTCCATTTGTTTGCTGGTAATGTTCATTGTCATAAATTTTACCTCTTGTCTTCCCGTCTTGGTGAATTCAGCATACCGCTCCTGATGTCAAAATGTGTGATGAAAATCTCATAATTTTGTCACTTTTTGTCAACGAAGTTTTTTTGTGAGAAATCGCAGGAAGAGGTGTTTTTTTACTTGAGGAATGTCTCAAAGCGAGCCATATTTGATAGGATCAGTCGCGACTGAATCGCTTTAGTTAGCGTTCAAATCGAATAAAAAAACGGCAGCTCCAGGGCTGCCGTTTTGCGTATATCACACCAGTTAAGTGTTGCTGCTGTTAGCGGCAATAATTTTCGCGACTTTTTCAGCCTGAGCGTTCATCTGCATCTGGCGGTAAGCATTTTCCATCAGCGGCAGCGCATCACGCGTAGCCTGGGTATCCGGGTAGTCACGCAGCATGCCTTCGACGCGGTTGACGACGGCAACCCATGCGCCACGTTCGGTGTAGTACTCTGCAACGGAGTATTCATATTTCGCCAGACGATCTTTCAGGAACACCAGACGTTTGGTTGCATCAGTGGTGTACTGGCTGTTTGGATAGCCGCGTACCAGTTTGGAAAAGTCACTAAATGCAGCTCGAGCATGTTGAGGATCGCGATCGCTACGGTCAACGCCAAAGAACCCTTGCAGCGCACTGTCATCCAGCGCCATATTGGTCAGGCCACGCATGTACATGACATAATCGATATTCGGATGGGTCGGGTTGAGGCGAATAAAACGATCGATGGCAGCCTGTGCTAACGGCAGATCGGCGTTTTTATAGTAGGCGTAGATGAGATCCAGCTGCACCTGCTGCGAATACGGACCAAACGGATAGCGATTATCTAACGCTTCCAGTTGCGTTATTGCCTGTCTCCAGTTACCGTCCTGCAGCTTTTGTTGTGCAGTCGCGTAAATTTCATTTGGCGGATTATCAGGTACTTCTTCCTTTGACCCCGAGCAACCCGCCAAAAACAGGCTTAGTGTGGCGGCTGCCACCAGATATTTCATGCGCGTCATGACGTTTTGACTTTCCTCAAAATGTAATACGGGAGATTCTCTGTTCCTGCTCCCGGTTAAGACCAGCTACAATAGCACACTATATTAAACGGCAAAGCCGTAAAACCCCAACGATAAACGAAGAAGCAGTATATATGGCACAACGAGTAGAACTCACTGCAACAGTGTCCGAAAACCAACTCGGTCAACGCTTAGATCAGGCTTTAGCCGAAATGTTCCCGGATTATTCACGTTCGCGAATAAAAGAATGGATCCTCGACCAGCGCGTGCTGGTTAACGGCAAAGTTTGTGATAAGCCGAAAGAAAAAGTATTAGGTGGCGAGCTGGTGGCCATCAACGCCGAGATTGAAGAAGAAGCGCGTTTTGAACCGCAGGATATCCCGCTGGATATCGTCTATGAAGATGAAGACATCATCGTCATTAATAAACCGCGCGACCTGGTGGTACATCCTGGCGCGGGTAACCCGGATGGCACGGTATTGAATGCGTTGCTTCATTACTATCCACCCATTGCCGATGTACCGCGTGCAGGTATTGTCCATCGTCTGGATAAAGACACCACTGGCCTGATGGTTGTGGCAAAAACCGTTCCAGCCCAGACGCGCCTGGTGGAATCTCTGCAACGACGTGAAATTACTCGTGAGTATGAAGCGGTAGCAATTGGTCATATGACTGCTGGTGGCACGGTGGATGAGCCAATCAGCCGCCATCCGACCAAACGAACTCATATGGCGGTGCATCCAATGGGCAAACCGGCGGTCACTCATTATCGCATTATGGAACACTTCCGTGTGCACACGCGTCTGCGGCTGCGTCTGGAAACTGGACGTACGCACCAGATCCGCGTGCATATGGCCCATATCACCCATCCGCTGGTGGGCGATCCGGTTTATGGTGGCCGTCCGCGTCCGCCAAAAGGTGCTTCGGAAGCGTTTATCTCCACGCTGCGTAAGTTTGACCGCCAGGCGCTACATGCAACCATGCTGCGTCTTTATCACCCGATCTCCGGCATCGAAATGGAATGGCATGCGCCTATTCCGCAAGATATGGTGGAGCTGATTGAGGTGATGCGCGCCGATTTCGAAGAGCATAAGGATGAAGTGGACTGGTTATGAGTAAGCTGATTGTCCCGCAGTGGCCGCTGCCAAAAGGTGTTGCGGCCTGTAGCTCTACCCGTATCGGCGGCGTGAGCTTGCCGCCCTACGACTCGCTCAACCTCGGTGCTCATTGTGGTGATAACCCGGAGCACGTCGAGGAAAATCGCAAGCGGCTTTTTGCTGCGGGTAATTTGCCTTCAAAACCGGTCTGGCTTGAGCAGGTACACGGCAAAGATGTGCTTAAGCTTACTGGCGAACCTTATACCTCAAAACGGGCGGATGCCTCGTATAGCAACACACCCGGCACGGTTTGTGCCGTAATGACAGCCGATTGCCTGCCTGTGCTGTTTTGCAATCGGGCAGGAACGGAAGTCGCGGCTGCCCATGCAGGCTGGCGCGGATTGTGCGCTGGCGTTCTGGAAGAGACGGTTTCCTGCTTTGCCGATAAGCCCGAAAACATTCTTGCCTGGTTGGGGCCGGCAATTGGTCCACGCGCGTTTGAAGTGGGGCCGGAGGTTCGCGAGGCGTTTATGGCAGTAGACGCCAAAGCGAGTACAGCTTTCATTCAGCATGGTGATAAGTATCTGGCGGATATTTATCAGCTTGCCCGGCAGCGTCTGGCGAGCGTTGGTGTTGAACAAATTTTCGGCGGTGACCGTTGTACATATACGGAAAATGAGACTTTCTTCTCTTATCGTCGCGACAAGACCACCGGTCGTATGGCAAGTTTCATTTGGCTGATATAACCTAAAGAATCAAGACGATCCGGTACGCGTGATTTTCTTTTCACATTAATCTGGTCAATAACCTTGAATAATTGAGGGATGACCTCATTTAATCTCCAGTAGCAACTTTGATCCGTTATGGGAGGAGTTATGCGTCTGGATCGTCTTACTAATAAATTCCAGCTTGCTCTTGCCGATGCCCAATCACTTGCACTCGGGCACGACAACCAATTCATCGAACCACTTCATTTAATGAGCGCCCTGCTGAATCAGGAAGGGGGTTCGGTTAGTCCTTTATTAACATCTGCTGGCATCAATGCTGGCCAGTTGCGCACAGATATCACTCAGGCATTAACCCGTTTACCACAGGTTGAAGGTACAGGTGGCGATGTCCAGCCGTCACAGGATCTGGTGCGCGTTCTTAATCTTTGCGACAAGCTGGCGCAAAAACGTGGTGATAACTTTATCTCGTCAGAACTGTTCGTCCTGGCGGCACTTGAGTCTCGCGGCACGCTGGCCGATATCCTGAAAGCAGCAGGGGCGACCAACGCCAACATTACTCAAGCGATTGAACAAATGCGCGGAGGTGAAAGCGTGAACGATCAAGGAGCTGAAGACCAACGTCAGGCTTTGAAAAAATACACCATCGACCTTACCGAACGAGCCGAACAAGGCAAACTCGATCCGGTGATTGGTCGTGATGAAGAAATTCGCCGTACCATTCAGGTACTGCAACGTCGTACTAAAAATAACCCGGTGCTGATTGGTGAACCTGGTGTTGGTAAAACTGCCATCGTTGAAGGTCTGGCGCAGCGTATTATCAATGGCGAAGTGCCGGAAGGGCTGAAAGGCCGCCGCGTACTGGCGCTGGATATGGGCGCGCTGGTGGCTGGGGCGAAATATCGCGGTGAGTTTGAAGAACGTTTAAAAGGCGTGCTTAACGATCTCTCCAAACAGGAAGGCAACGTCATCCTGTTTATCGACGAATTACATACTATGGTTGGCGCAGGTAAAGCCGATGGCGCAATGGACGCCGGGAATATGCTGAAACCGGCACTGGCACGTGGTGAGCTGCACTGTGTGGGTGCTACGACGCTGGACGAATATCGCCAGTACATCGAAAAAGATGCTGCGTTGGAACGTCGCTTCCAGAAAGTGTTTGTTGCCGAGCCTTCTGTTGAAGACACCATTGCTATTCTGCGTGGCCTGAAAGAACGTTACGAGCTGCACCACCATGTGCAAATTACTGACCCGGCAATTGTTGCAGCGGCGACGTTGTCTCATCGCTACATTGCTGACCGTCAGCTGCCGGATAAGGCCATTGACCTGATCGATGAAGCAGCATCCAGCATTCGTATGCAGATTGACTCAAAACCAGAAGAACTCGACCGACTCGATCGTCGTATCATCCAGCTCAAACTGGAACAACAGGCGTTAATGAAAGAGTCTGATGAAGCCAGTAAAAAACGCCTGGATATGCTCAACGAAGAACTGAGCGACAAAGAACGTCAGTACTCCGAGTTAGAAGAAGAGTGGAAAGCAGAGAAAGCGTCGCTCTCTGGTACGCAGACCATTAAAGCGGAACTGGAGCAGGCAAAAATCGCCATTGAACAGGCTCGCCGTGTAGGTGACCTGGCGCGGATGTCTGAACTGCAATACGGCAAAATCCCGGAACTGGAAAAGCAACTGGAAGCCGCAACGCAGCTCGAAGGTAAAACTATGCGTCTGTTGCGTAATAAAGTGACCGACGCCGAAATTGCTGAAGTGCTGGCGCGTTGGACGGGGATTCCGGTTTCTCGCATGATGGAAAGCGAGCGCGAAAAACTGCTGCGTATGGAGCAAGAACTGCACCAGCGCGTTATTGGTCAGAACGAAGCGGTTGATGCGGTATCTAACGCTATTCGTCGTAGCCGTGCGGGGCTTGCGGATCCAAATCGCCCGATTGGTTCATTCCTGTTCCTCGGCCCAACTGGTGTGGGTAAAACCGAACTTTGTAAGGCGCTGGCGAACTTTATGTTCGATAGTGACGAGGCGATGGTTCGTATCGATATGTCCGAGTTTATGGAGAAACACTCGGTGTCTCGTCTGGTTGGTGCGCCTCCGGGATATGTCGGTTATGAAGAAGGTGGCTACCTGACCGAAGCGGTGCGTCGTCGTCCGTATTCCGTCATCCTGCTGGATGAAGTGGAAAAAGCGCATCCGGATGTCTTCAACATTCTGTTGCAGGTACTGGATGATGGGCGTTTGACTGACGGGCAGGGGAGAACGGTCGACTTCCGTAATACGGTGGTCATTATGACTTCTAACCTCGGTTCTGATCTGATTCAGGAACGCTTTGGTGAACTGGATTATGCGCGCATGAAAGAGCTGGTGCTCGGTGTGGTAAGCCATAACTTCCGTCCGGAATTCATTAACCGTATCGATGAAGTGGTGGTCTTCCATCCGCTGGGTGAACAGCACATTGCGTCGATTGCGCAGATTCAGTTGAAACGTCTATACAAACGTCTGGAAGAACGTGGTTATGAAATCCACATTTCTGACGAGGCGCTGAAACTGCTGAGCGAGAACGGTTACGATCCGGTCTATGGTGCACGTCCTCTGAAACGTGCTATCCAGCAGCAGATCGAAAACCCGCTGGCACAGCAAATACTGTCTGGTGAATTGGTTCCGGGTAAAGTTATTCGCCTGGAAGTTAATGAAGACCGGATTGTCGCCGTCCAGTAAATAAGAAAAGCGAGCCCTTCGGGGCTCGCTTTTTGTCTAATTTCCAACCGGAAATGGTCGTTTTTAAGGTGTTTTGCTTAAGAATTGAACGAACGATAAATTTTTTATATTTTCCGCTTGTCTCTTCAGAATAACTCCCTATAATGCGCCACCACTGACACGGAACAACGGCAAACATGCCGCCGGGTCAGCGGGATTCTCCTGAGAATTCCGGCAGAGAAAAGCGAAAATAAACGCTTGACTCTGAAAGAGGAAAGCGTAATATACGCCACCTCGCGACAGTGAGCTGAAAGCCGCGTCGCAACTGCTCTTTAACA
>NZ_VATQ01000038.1:0-37510 GCF_005781135.1 Escherichia sp. E3659
TGTACCGGATCGTCCCGATGATCCGATAGGGCTGCTTGGGGGAATAAACCTTTATCAGTATGCACCGAATCCGCTGGGATGGATCGACCCGTTAGGATTAAGTTGCTCTAGTGACGCAAAAAAATTATCTGGTAATTTGGGAGCAGCACCAAGTAGTCACTATCGACCACATCATATGGTTATGTCTAATTCCAGCGATGTACGTATGCGGTGGTTACGTAGAAGGATGGATCGTTTAGGTATAGATATAAACGATTCCAGAAATGGTGTATGGCTGCCCAAAAACTCTGATTATCGGTTACCGGGGACAAAAGCTACTGCTCACGGTGGTGAAGGTGTACATGGAAATGCATATAAACAACATGTGTGGGATACGTTGAAAAATGCAAGAACAAAAGCTGATTTTGAAGCTGGGCTTGCACAACTTAAAGTAGAACTAAGTACTGGCAAAACGTTTCCTGTCCAATAAAGAGTATGATCACATGAAAGATTTTCTGAAAAGTTTATATGAAGATTACAATGGAATGTATTCGGAACTGATAGATCAGATGAATAGAGAAAGGACTACTTGTAGATGGGGGTATGGTGTTATGCCTGCCTTCTCTATAGAACCGTATGCATCCGAGCTTTTAGGTTATAAGCCTGGGCGAATGTTGAAAAATAACTCAACTCCTGGAGTAAACAAACAATGCTATTATGTTGATGAACAAAATAGGATAATAGAGAAAATAACATACGCCAGCCATCGTAAGAAAGATAACGAATGGATTGTGTATAGAAATTTTTATATTTATCGTGAAAATACCATTCTTGAACTTTTGTATAGTAGTACATTTGAAAATAGTAAAAATACTGGGTTGAATAAGATTGTATTTATAAATATTGAAAATAACCTGATAAAGAATAAATATACTTTCATGTATGATGGAGAGTATAGTGAGGTGGATTATATTTATAATAATGATAAAATAATGAAAATATACGAAAAAGTATGGTCTTCATTTTATTTTGAGCGAACCTATCTGATAGAATCAAATGATCCATTGATTATTAATGAATGCTTAGGAAATGGTGGAAACATCAGGATCTACCCTACTTAATTTATCAAAGTAAGAGGCTAATAGATGGACTATGATGCGGCTGTTTTAGGGATATACGAGTGAAGCCAGTAGTATGAACCTGCGATGGAGTAGATTTACCGTCCTGACCCGATAGGGCTAAGAGGCGGGTTAAACCTGTATGCTTATGCGCCTAATTCGTTAGGCTGGATCGATCCACTTGGATTATCACGTTGTAACGTTAACGCTCGAGCATATGAAGAAAAAATACAGAATATGTACGGTGGTAAGCTGCCTCAATCCGCAAGAGAATATAATGTCGTCATTAATGGAAATAAAGTTAGGGGAATAGCTGATCACTTTGTTATTATAAATGGGAAAAAAACTGCTATAGAAGCAAAATATGTCGATGATTGGTCCAAGTCTCTACGAAATCCTGAAAGTTCTATTGGTCGTGCACCCTTTGCTATTAAAGAGCAACAAACAATGTTGGCTCAGGCACAGAAATATTCCGTAGCATTTGATAATGTCATTTATCACACGAATAGCTCAGAACTTGCTGCTCATTATAGTGCTATATTTAAGAATGCTGGTCTCAATAACATATCATTTAAGGTAATTCCATGATGTTAGTCGACGAAAGAGAAATTCCTGGTATAACGCCTGTTGAATGGCGAGAATACCGTTATGTTTCAGATGACGGTAATGATCATTTTGTTGGTGAAGGATTGTTTATTGCTGTAACCAACAAAATAGAACCTTCAATTCCAAAGAGTGGTGGCGCAATAACCGAAAATTGTAAATTATGGCTTCCGTCTGGTGAACTTTTACATGCTTTATCATATAAAGGGGATATTGAGGGGTGGCGAAAACAAATTGAACAAGGCGCAAAAGAACTAGGGTTGTTTACTGGTAAGATAGTTGGTAGTGAAATTATTTTATCTGATAATAGACATTACGAACTTGCTAATTGTAAAATAGAATTCTATTGAATTTTTAATAGATTAATAATTAATTTAAAAATGTCTACTTCCGTAAAAGCTAGGGCACCAGGAAGATATATAATATCTTCCTGACTTTTTTACTATTCAACTCTCGTTCAGCACACTAAACATCCCGTCCCGCATTCCCTTAACAGCCTGTTTAACCTGATAAAGCTCCCTGCGCAGTTCCTGTACTTCGTTGTTATCCGCGAGCAGGATCAGGCAACCTTCCGAGATCTTCACGGTAACGCCCGTGCCGATCTCAAATCCCGCTTCTCTCAGCCATTTGGCGCTGATTTTGATCATCGGTGTGTCGCTGCGGTTGGGCAGATAACCCAGGGAAAGATCATCAGAAGTACACTTTTTGTACTAAATAATTCGCATTTTATGTTCAATAATTGAGATATTCCTTATTACCTAAAGCTATTTTTCATTGCTTATACATGATCAAATACTCCTTACATAATTAAGGATAACAAAATTGAACTTAAAAAATTGATGGAACATATTTCTATTATCCCCGATTACAAACAAGCCTGGAAAGTGGAACATAAATTGTCTGATATTCTACTGTTGACTATTTGCGTCGTTATTTCTGGTGCAGAAAGATGTGAAGACATAGAGGATTTTGGAGAAACGCATCTCGATTTTTTGAAGCGATATGGTGATTTTGAAAATGGTATTCCTGTTCACGATATTATTGCCAGAGTTGCATCCTGTATCAGTCCTGTAAAATTTCATGAGTGCTATATTAACTGGATGCGTGAATGTCACTCTTCAGATGATAAAGACGTCATCGCAATTGATGGAAAAACGCTCCAGCACTCTTAAGATAAAAGTCGTCGGAGGGGAGCGACTCTCGTTATTGGTGCATTCTCAACAATGCACAGCCTGGTCTTCGGGAAGATCAAGACGGATGAAAAATCCAATGAGATTATGTGATTTCTGAACGTCTTAACATGATGGGCATTAAAGGAAAAATAATCACCACCGCTCCAATGAATGCCAGAAAGACATCGCAGAGAAGATAGCTCTGGACAAATATTATCACCCGTCAGCCCTTGTTAAGAGCGGAGAGATGTAATCTGGCCAGTCCCCTAATGCTTATAAAGCCCATCGATTTCGCCCATTTTCTTTCGCACGGTATAACGCGGCGTCGGCATCTGAAACAATTTGTTCAGCCGTTTTTGCGGGAGCAGAACAGGCAATCCCCTGACTAACCGTAACAAATGCACTAACAGCAGATGCCTGATGCGGGATAGCTGCCAGTTTAAGTTCTTGATTCACTCTGGCTGCTACCGCCTCAGCTTCCGGCAATGTTGCATTAAAAAGTAGGATGGCAAACTCTTCGCCACCATAACGAGCGACTATATCTTCAGGCTGGCGTATTGCGCGTTGCAGGGCGTCGGCAACTTGTATCAAACATTTATCGCCCGCTGGGTGCCCGTAGGTGTCGTTGTAGCGTTTAAAAAAATCGACATCCAACATAATGAGAGCAAATGACCCGCCGTTATCTATCGCGTCGTGTAAGATACTGTTCATTGCACGTCGGTTTGCTATCCCAGTTAAAGGATCACGATGTGCTAATGCATCAAGGCGATTAATTAACTGGTTGTTGTACTTGTTTTGTTGCCATGCTTCTTCAAACCAACGTAATAAAATAAGTCGCCCACCATATAGCGCCAGTGAAAAAAGGCTCCAGATAACAGCGAAATGAACATTCACATACTGATTGAGAACAAGACTGGCTAACGGGATGCTAAACCATAATGGAGTGATAAATGCGAGTAATGATGGCGTGTGAAAATACAGCGCAACAACGGCACTAAGCATTAATAATACACACAGAGGATAAGCAAAAGGTAGCGTCCAGTGTGCAATGAAATAAAAGCAACACCATGACCATAACAGGCTTAGAATGACCAATAGTTGCTGAATATACAGCACTTTTTTTCGGGAGATGAACAATAAAAGGCCACTAATCAGCAGAATGCCGAAAGATGAAATATCAATAGTATATACAAGGTTTTTCTCATTAAACCCTGAGGTCATGTCCTCATTAAACAAAATACCACGCAGCAAAATCATCGATGAAAAACAGATGTTAATCAAGGCAAACCACGGCAGGCTAATCGACATTCCGCGAATAACCATATCCTGGCGATTTTTCCACGAACAATGAGCGTTTTTTCTTTTATCAGAAACCATTTCTTATAACCAGAAAAGGGCAGGAAACCTGCCCGATTTATACTGAATTTATGGTGTTACTATATTGAACCAAAACTCAAAATTATCCATATAACCTAACAGCTCGTTGAGTTTTTCCGCATTGCCAGTAATTTTGACATCTCCTTTGTCCGTGGCTTCTTTCAGCGTCTCTTCTTTCAGTACTATTTTGTTCAATACATCACGAGACAGAGTGATAGTGGCATCAGCATCCGAAGCCTCTACACCAGCGGTATGATTGAGAACACCATTTTCAAGCTCCACTTTATAGGTGCCGCCATCTTCACCAAAATCGAAATTCAACATGGCTTTAGCGTCTGCCGCTTTCTCACCATTAATATGGACGGCAAGATAATCAAAGAACATCTCTGGCGTCATTGCACGCACAGTGTCAGGGCTGGCAGTATTTGGTGTTGGTAATTTTTGTACGCCGTTACGCAATTCCTGTGCGCCAGTGAGATAGAAATTACGCCACGGCCCAGATTCAGCCTGATAGCCTAACTGCTCAAGCGCATCAGCTTCCAGATTTCTCGCTGCCTGGTTGTTTGGATCCGCAAACACCACCTTACTGACAACCTGAGCAACCCAGCGGAAATTACCCTGGTCATAATCCTGTTTGGCTTTTTGTAAAATGGCATCAGCACCGCCCATATACTCGACAAATTTCTTTGCGCCTTCTTCTGGCGGCAGTTCATCAAGCGTTGCGGGGTTACCATCAAACCAGCCGAGATAAAGCACATAAGTTGCTTTCACATCATGGCTCACCGAACCGTAATAGCCGCGATTCGCCCAGGTGTTAGCCAGTGAAGAGGGCAGTTTAAAGTTTGCGGCAATTTCATCACGGGTCATCCCCTGATTTGCCATACGCAGAGTTTGATCATTGATGTAACGATACAAATCACGCTGGCTTTTAAGCAGTTTGACCACGTTATCGTTGCCCCAGGTTGGCCAGTGATGTTGAGCGAGAATAATCTCGGCTTTATCACCCCATAAATTGAGTGCTTCGTTAATATATTTTGACCACGGCAGCGGTTGGCGAATTTTGGCACCACGCAGCGAATAAGTGTTGTGAAGGGTGTGCGTGACATCTTCTGCCGTTTCGATCAGTTTCTTTTCTTCAATAAACCACAGCATTTCAGAAGGCGCTTCGGAACCTGGCGCCATCAGAAAATCATAGGTCAACCCGTCAATAGTTTCTTTTTGCCCGGTTTTGGTGATGTAGTTAGTAGGAGCAATCAACGTGACCGTTCCTGCTGAAGTGGTTGTTCCCAGTCCCGCGCCGACCTGGCCTTTAACATCAGGTTTCAATAAGTTGCCATACATATAACTGGCTCGTCGGCTCATCACATTGCCAGCCATAATATTTTCGGAAACGGCCTCCTCCAAAAATCCGGCTGGCGCATAGATTTTAACTTTGCCTGATTTAACGTCAGCTTCATCAATTACGCCGCGAACACCACCGTAGTGATCGACATGACTGTGTGTGTAGATAACCGCCACTACCGGTTTCTGGCCGCGATTTTTGTAATAGAGATCCATCCCAACTTTGGCTGTTTCTGCTGAAACAAGTGGATCAACGACGGTAATACCCTCTTTGCCTTCAATGATGGTCATATTTGATAAATCAAGGTTACGAATCTGATAGACACCTTCAGTCACTTCAAATAATCCGCTGATATTTATCAGTTGCGCCTGACGCCATAAACTTGGATTCACCGTATCAGGGGCTTTATCGCCTTCTTTGATAAAAGCGTATTGTTGTGGATCCCATATAACATTTCCTTGTTCGCCCTTAATCACGTCCTGAGGAATAGGGGCAATAAAACCTTTATGGGCATCAGTAAAGTCAGTGTTATCGGAAAACGGCAACTGGTTATAGAGTAAATTGTTTGCTTGCTGCGTGGCTGCGGTGGCGTTTTTAGGGGCTTCCGCCGCGAGGAGAGGTAAGGAACTGGTGGTGAATAATCCCGTTATTAGCAGACTTTTAACAATATGATTAAGCTGCATCTTAAGTGTCTCCAGAATGGATTTTTATTGGGGGTAATTACGGATGCAAATTTTTAGTGAGGGCAAGAATAACTATAATGGGCGTTAACAAATTGGCAAGCCGGGAACTTGATGTTTTCTTAATGGCATATTGGCGAAGAATATATTCTGCAAGTTAACGTTTTCGTTGGTGCCTTATTTAAAAGGGTGTAGTACAAATATATACAATTTCAAGTAGGCATTATTGCCGTAAAAACGCATTACCGGACACACGACATTCACAACGTGTGTTAATTTTACTGACATCTTTCAAAAGGAGCACAATCATGCCGCACATAGACATTAAATGTTTTCCGCGTGAACTGGACGAGCAACAAAAAGCAGCGCTTGCTGCAGATATTACCGACGTTATTATTCGCCATCTGAACAGTAAAGACAGTTCGATAAGCATTGCGCTACAGCAGATTCAACCAGAATCATGGCAAGCTATCTGGGACGCCGAAATCGCGCCCCAAATGGATGCCTTGATAAAGAAACCTGGTTACAGCATGTAATGCTTAGCCAGCCGTAACACGCTTGCCGCTGGTAACAAACGTGCCAGCACCTAAATGATGCAACGTATTGAGTTTATCATCATCAAACTGCCAGCGGCCTTCGACAAATACCCGTGCGTCTGCCGCTGCCGATACCACTTCGCCAAACAGCGTGTCGTATTTCTCCTGCGCAGAAGTCGCTGGTAGCAATCGGCACTCCATCCACGCCAGACATTTCTCTTCAACAAGTGGCAAACTAAGCACCGGACCTTTCACCACCGGAATGCCATAGCAATTAAATTTATCCTCTTCACGCCCAGATACACTTCCCACTGCCCACGTCCAGTTAGTCGCTGCAACGCCTGGGATAACGATGCCAAATTTACCGTTACGCTCAATCAACTCCCTCGTCCATGTCGATTTATCTACCACAATCGCCACGCGTGGAGGTTCAAACTCCACCGGCATCGACCAGGCTGCAGCCATAATGTTACGCCGCTGGGATTGCTCATCTAAACTGGTGATCAGGACAGTAGGGCCATGATTTAACAGACGGCTGGCATGGTGTAATTCGACGGGGATGAATCGGCTCACGGTATCGCCTCGCTAAGAAGGTTGTTTTAAAAGCGTAGCTCGTAACGCAATAAGCAACGAAATTAACGGGATCGGCGATTTGCGAACGTGATGCATGTCCGCGATCGCACAAAATAGCCTGTGCGGCGTCTATTCCAGGTTATAAGTTGATAAAACCACTAACGGAAACGCCTGATGACGCCCATTCTGAATCATTATTTTGCCCGCATTAACTGGTCGGGAGCTGCTGCGGTCAATATTGATACGCTTCGTGCATTACACCTGAAACACAATTGCACCATTCCATTTGAAAATCTTGATGTTCTGCTGCCGAGGGAAATGCAGCTTGATGATCAATCTCTGGAAGAGAAATTGGTGTTCGCCCGGCGTGGCGGTTATTGCTTTGAACAGAATGGCGTGTTTGAGCGGGTATTACGCGAGCTGGGTTTTCATGTACGTAGTCTGTTAGGGCGCGTAGTGTTATCTAATCCACCATCATTACCGCCGCGCACGCACCGTCTGTTGTTAGTAGAACTGGAAGGTGAACAATGGATTGCCGACGTTGGTTTTGGTGGTCAGACGCTGACCGCGCCAATCCGTTTAGTGCCGGATATCGCGCAAACAACGCCACATGGCGAATATCGGCTGTTACAGGAAGGGGACGACTGGGTTTTGCAGTTTAATCATCATCAGCACTGGCAGTCGATGTACCGTTTTGATCTCTGCGAGCAGCAACAAAGCGATTATGTGATGGGTAATTTCTGGTCGGCGCACTGGCCGCAATCGCATTTTCGCCATCATTTGTTAATGTGCCGCCATTTGCCGGACGGTGGCAAGCTGACACTGACCAATTTTCATTTCACCCATTATGAAAATGGACATGCAGTGGAGCAGCTAAATCTACCGGATGTGGTGTCGTTGTATGCGGTGATGCAGGAGCAGTTTGGACTGGGCGTGGATGATGCCAAACATGGGTTTACTGTGGATGAGTTAGCGTTGGTGATGGCAGCGTTTGATACACATCCGGAGGCGGGGAAATAGTTTGTGCCAGAGTGCCGGATGCGGCGTAAACGCCTTATCCGGCGATTGTAGGCCTGATAAACGAAGCGCATCAGGCAATTTGTTTTTCTGCCATCTATTGCAACGGTTTCAGAGTTCAATTGCCCATTCGGCATGGAAAAGAATCACCGCAGTGCCAGAAATGGTGACATTCTCCGGCTGGTTATCGCGAATTGTCACCGTCACATCAATCACTCCATCACGACCCAATGCGCGCCCCTGATGGCCTTTAACACGCAACATGCTGCCATCGTGGGGCAATACGTTGTGATGTACCAACCATGCACCCATCGGACCATTGGCATTGCCGGTCACCGGATCTTCCACAATACCAATCGCAGGCGAGAACATGCGACCATCGGTTTCATTTTTGCCTGGGCGGATCTGGAACGGGAAGAAACCATTGCAGCCAATCTGTTTACTGATAGCGGTCAGCGCAGCAAGGTCAGGCGAAAGGGCGTCGATATCCACTTCTGTTTTCAGCGGAATCATCACTTTTGAGTGTCCTGTTGTTGCGACCTGAATTGGCAAGCCTGGCAAAATATCGTCTTCAGTGAGATGAAGCGCGTTGATAATCGCCGCACGTGTCTCACCTTCCAGCGGTGGCTCAAAGCCAGGAAAACCTTGTTCCAGCGAAATACGATAATCATCGTTGTGCTTTTCGATAGTCACGCGGTGTTTTCCTGCCAGCGACGTTTGCCAGACCGTGCAATTTCCCAAACCTAATACCTTCGAACGTACATAATGTGCTGCCACGGTCGCGTGACCGCAAATCGGCACTTCAACCGTTGGCGTAAAGTAGCGAATGCGCACATCGCTGTCGTCGCTGTGCAGCAGAAAAGCAGTTTCCGAATGCCCTAATTCGCGGGCGATAAGTTGCATTTGCGCTTCACTGAGATTATCGGCAGGGAAAACAACACCGGCAGAATTGCCGCGAAACGGTTGAGAGGTAAAAGCATCGACGTGGTAAACCTGCGGTTTCATTAACGTTCTCCTGTGGCTGGAGAACTATCATAGCCTGCAACAGGCCGGAGAGCGAAGGGCTATCCGGCCAGGGTGATGATTATCGCCGCGAACGCACAATCTGATACCGACGAGTAAAGTACTCAAACGGCGCGCTCCAGACATGCACCAGTCGTGTGAACGGGAAGAGCAGGAAGATGGTCATCCCCAACACCAGATGCAGACGGAAAATATAAGCTACACCATCAAGATGCGTCGATGCACCGCCCTGGAAAGTGACAATGCTTTGCGCCCAGCCCACCAGCTTCATCATTTCACTGCCGTCCGGATGTTGTGCTGAAAAGGGAATGGTGGTTAACCCAAGAATGCACTGAATTAACAAAATGGCGAGGATCAGGATATCCGCACCAGAAGACGTCGCCCTGATACGCGGATTTGTTAAACGACGCACCAGCAGCCCCGCACCGCCAATCAACGTCAATACACCGCAAATACCACCGAGCACCATCGCCATCTGCTGTTTTACCGCCACCGGCAGAAACCACGCGTACATCCAGTGCGGCGTTAACATGCCAAACAGATGGCCGAAGAAGATCCCCAGAATGCCGATATGGAACAAGTTCGACCACAGCACCATCCCGCGTTTATCCAGCATCTGGCTGGAGGCGGCGCGCCAGCTATACTGCCCGTAATCGTAGCGCAGCCAGCTTCCAAGGATAAAAACCGTGCCACACAAGTACGGGTAGATATCGTAAAAAAAGACGTTCAGATACTGAATCATTTCCCACCTCCCGCACTGATGTCGACATACTGCGGCGCGACATCCTGGCTAAAGCGTCGCTGATATTGATTAAGCGGCGAGCTGTCACACGCCGTGGCGTTATCTTCAATAAACTTCACCTGTTCCTCTTCCCACACCGCATCCAGCGCCTGACGGGTGTCGTCGCGCTCTTCGCTGCGAATCTGTTTAGTGACACTGTCACTTGAAAGTGTACTACCCGCCAGATGCAACAGGGCGTCAAACAACGAATACCACGGTGCCTCGCGTTGTTTTAAGCGTCCGCCAAGCAGGGCGAGGATCGGCGCAACGTTGAGTACCCCTTCTTTCGCCTGATCGTCCGGCAGTACGCTTAAATACTCCAGATACAGCGGCAGATAATCAGGCAGTTCCCGACAATCCAGTTGCAGACCGACCTTTTCATACTCCGCCAGCAGGTTCACCATTGCCTGGCCTCGATCGCGGGACTCGGCATGAACGTGTTCGAACAGCAGCAGCGATGTGGTACGTCCACGGTCAAACACTTCGCACCATTCGGCCTGTTTATCCAGCAGCGGCGCGTCAAGCAGGTTACGGGTGAAATCCGTAAGCATCGGCGCGTCGCGGCGGATCAACGCCAGCGCGTCCTCCTTGCATTCCCACAACAGCTCGTCCGGATACTCCATCAACAGGCCGATCACTTTGAGGATCTGCATTATTCGCCCTCCGCTTTATTGCGTACTTCGGTAATGTCGATGGCATCAATCCGGCTACTATTGAACAGGTTGAATTTGCTGTCCGAGCCGTGGCAACCGTCGCCAAAAGTAAAGCCGCAGCCGTTGCGTTCTGCGAAGGCATCGCCCGCCATTTCACGATGGCTGGTCGGAATGACAAAACGATCTTCATAGTTGGCGATAGCGAGATAGCGATACATATCTTCGACCTGAGCGACGCTCAAACCCACTTCGTCGATGGCACGGGTATCCGTTACGCCTTCCACGGTTTGTGAGCGCATATAGTGGCGCATCGCCATCATCCTTTTTAGCGCCCGCAGTACCGGGCCGGTATCGCCGGCACTCAACATATTGGCGAGATATTGCACCGGAATACGCAGGCTTTCGATGGCGGGGAGCACGCCTTCGCTTTTCGGCAAACCGCCCGCATCAGCGTAGGACTGAATCGGCGACAACGGAGGAACGTACCAGACCATCGGCAGGGTGCGATATTCAGGGTGCAGCGGTAGCGCCAGTTTCCAGTCCATCGCCATTTTGTAGACAGGCGAACGCTGAGCAGCTTCAATCACGTTTTGTGGAATACCTTGTTTCAGGGCTTCCTCGATCACTGAGGGATCGTGCGGATCGAGGAACACTTCGCACTGGCGCTCATAGAGATCAACCTCGCGTTCGGTGCTCGCCGCTTCCTCAATGCGGTCGGCGTCGTAAAGCAGCACGCCCAGATACCGGATGCGACCCACGCAGGTTTCTGAGCACACGGTGGGTTGGCCTGACTCAATTCGCGGATAACAGAAGATACATTTTTCTGACTTGCCGCTTTTCCAGTTGAAGTAGATTTTTTTGTACGGACAACCGCTAATGCACAAACGCCAGCCTCGGCATTTATCCTGATCGATCAGCACAATGCCGTCTTCTTCGCGTTTGTAGATAGCGCCGCTGGGGCAGGTCGCCACGCAGCTGGGATTGAGGCAGTGTTCGCACAGGCGCGGTAGATACATCATGAAGGTGTTTTCAAACTGCCCGTACATCTCCTTTTGCATGGCCTCGAAGTTGCGGTCGCGGGCGCGTTTTTCAAACTCGCCGCCCAGCAGTTCTTCCCAGTTTGGCCCCCAGATCACTTTGTCCATCCGTTTGCCGTCAATCAGTGAACGCGGGCGAGCAGTAGGAATATGTTTACCTTCCGGCGCGCTATGCAAATGTTCGTAGTCGAAGGTGAAAGGTTCGTAGTAATCGTCAATCTGCGGGACGACCGGGTTGGCGAAAATTTTGGTAATCACGCCCATCTTGCTGCCCAGACGCGGACGGATCTTACCGTTGACATCGCGGACCCAGCCGCCTTGCCACTCTTCCTGATCTTCCCAGTTTTTCGGGTAACCAATGCCCGGTTTGGTTTCGACGTTGTTAAACCATGCGTACTCCATGCCCTCGCGTCCGGTCCAGACGTTTTTGCAGGTCACCGAACAGGTATGGCAGCCGATACATTTATCGAGGTTAAGCACCATGCCGACTTGCGAACGTATTTTCATTTTTTCGCCTCCTGTACCTGATCGCGACCTTCATCATCCAGCCAGTTAACGTTCTTCATCTTGCGGATCATGATGAATTCGTCGCGGTTCGAGCCGACGGTGCCGTAGTAGTTGAAGCCCCAGGCCAGCTGCGCGTAACCGCCAATCATATGCGTCGGTTTCGGGCAAACGCGGGTGACCGAGTTATGAATGCCGCCGCGCATGCCGGTTACTTCCGAGCCGGGGATATTCATAATGCGTTCCTGGGCGTGATACATCATAGTCATACCCGGCGGTACACGTTGGCTGACCACCGCGCGGGCAGTCAGCGCGCCGTTGGCGTTAAACACTTCCACCCAGTCGTTATCGACAATGGTCAGTTCACGGGCATCGGTTTCGCTGATCCAGACAATCGGCCCGCCGCGAGAGAGCGTCAGCATCAGCAGGTTTTCACTGTAGGTTGAGTGAATGCCCCATTTCTGGTGCGGCGTCAGGAAGTTAAGTGCTTTTTCCGGGAAGCCGTTTGGTGGGATCTGGCGCATTTCACTGACGCTGCGGGTGTCGATAGGCGGGCGATAAGCCACCAGGCTTTCACCGAAGGCACGCATCCACGGATGATCCTGATAGAGCTGCTGACGGCCCGACAGCGTGCGCCACGGAATTAACTCATGAACGTTGGTGTATCCGGCGTTGTAGGAGACGTGATCGCTTTCCAGACCGGACCAGGTGGGGCTGGAGATAATTTTACGCGGCTGCGCCTGAATATCGCGAAAGCGAATCTTCTCGTCCTCTTTGTGCAGCGCCAGATGAGTATGTTCGCGTCCGGTGATCTCGCCCAGCGCCTGCCACGCTTTAACTGCAACATGACCGTTGGTTTCCGGTGCCAGTGCCAGAATCACTTCCGATGCATCAATAGCGGTGTCAATCAGCGGACGCCCCTGTGCCGGGCCATCGCGTTTGGTGTAATTGAGTTTGCCGAGGAAATCGATTTCAACCTGGGTATTCCACGAAATCCCTTTGCCGCCGTTGCCAAGTTTATCCATCAATGGCCCGAGCGAGGTAAAGCGTTCATAAGTAGCAGGGTAGTCGCGTTCCACCGCTACAATATTCGGCGCGGTTTTACCCGGGATCAGATCGCATTCGCCTTTGCGCCAGTCGAGCACTTCACACGGCTGTGAGAGCTCTGCCGGAGAGTCGTGTAACAACGGCTGCAGCACAACATCCGTTTCTTTGCCGAGATGTCCCACGCACACTTGCGAAAAGGCTTTGGCGATACCTTTGTAGATTTCCCAGTCGCTGCGTGATTCCCAGGCCGGATCGACCGCCGCAGAAAGTGGATGAATAAACGGATGCATATCCGAGGTATTCATATCGTCTTTTTCGTACCAGGTGGCGGTAGGCAGAACAATATCGGAGAACAGGCAGGTACTGGACATGCGGAAGTCGAGCGTCACCAGCAGGTCGAGCTTGCCTTCAATCGCTGCAGTTTGCCACTCAACTTCTTCCGGTTGGATCCCCTCCGTCGGTCCAAGTTCTTCCCCCTGAATACCACTTTCCGTACCCAGCAGATACTTCTGCATATACTCGTGGCCCTTGCCAGAAGAGCCAAGCAGGTTTGAACGCCAGACAAACAGGTTACGCGGATGGTTGCTGCCGTTGTCCGGCTGTTCGCAGGCCATGCGTAACTCACCTGACTTCAGTGCCTGGGCGGTAAATTCGGCGGGGGATAATCCGGCCTTGTCGGCTTCGGCTTTCAGGGAGAGCGGGTTACGCCCCAGCTGCGGCGCAGAAGGGAGCCAGCCCATACGTTCGGCGCGAACGTTGAAATCAATCAGATGACCGCTGTATTTACTGGCATCGGCGAGCGGTGAGAGCAATTCCTGCGCGGTGACTTTTTCATAGCGCCATTGGCTGGAGTGATTGTAGAAAAACGAGGTGCTGTTCATCTGGCGCGGTGGGCGGTTCCAGTCGAGCGCAAAGGCCAGCGGCAACCAGCCGGTTTGTGGGCGCAGTTTTTCCTGACCGACATAGTGCGCCCAGCCGCCGCCGCTTTGCCCGACACACCCGCAGAAGATCAGCATATTGATCATCCCACGGTAGTTCATATCCATGTGATACCAGTGGTTGACGCCAGCACCGAGGATAATCATCGAGCGCCCATGCGTTTTATGGGCGGTATCGGCAAATTCGCGGGCGATGGTTTCAATATACTGGCGCGGTACGCCGGTAATTTGCTCACCCCAGGCTGGGGTGTACGGTTTGATTTCAGCGTAATCTTTCGCGCTGCTTTCATCTTCCAGCCCGCGATCGAGGCCGTAATTCGCCAGTACCAAATCATAAACGCTGACGACCGGACAGTTGCTGCCATCGGCTAATGTCAGGTTTTTAACGGGTAATTGACGCACCAGTACCGGATCGTGTTTTACGCTGCGAAAGTGCGGATTTTCAATGCCGCCAAAGTAGGGGAAGGCCACGCCTGCAACGGTGTCGTGTTGACCGAGCAGGGTTAACGACAATTCGGTTTCCGTACCGGCGGCAATGGATTCCAGATTCCATTTGCCTTTTTCGCCCCAGCGGAAACCAATCGAACCGTTCGGCACCACCAGTTCACCTGCGGTATTAACCGCCACGGTTTTCCACTGCGGATTGTTGCTTTCGCCCAGTCCATCCACCAGGTCAGACGCGCGGATCATACGCCCGGGAACATAGCTGCCATCTTCACGAGTTTCCAGCATTACCAGCATCGGCATATCGCTGTAGCGGCGGCAGTAGTTGATAAAGTAATCGCTGGGATTATCGAGATGAAACTCTTTTAAAATCACATGGCCCATCGCCATCGCCAGGGCGCTATCAGTGCCTTGCTTTGGCGCCAGCCACTGGTCGCACAGTTTCGCTACTTCCGAGTAGTCAGGGGTAATGGCGATAGTTTTGGTGCCTTTGTAGCGCACTTCAGTAAAGAAGTGAGCGTCTGGCGTGCGCGTCTGCGGTACGTTAGATCCCCAGGCGATGATGTAGCTGGAGTTATACCAGTCTGCGGATTCCGGCACGTCGGTTTGCTCGCCCCAGGTCATTGGCGAGGCGGGAGGCAGGTCGCAATACCAGTCGTAGAAACTTAAACAGGTGCCGCCAAGCAGCGACAGATAACGCGTTCCGGCGGCGTAAGATACCATCGACATCGCCGGAATCGGTGAGAAACCGGCAACGCGATCCGGGCCATAGGTTTTGATGGTCCAGACGTTAGCAGCGGCAATCAGCTGGTTTAGTTCCTGCCAGTTGGAGCGGATAAACCCGCCGCGCCCACGCACTTGTTTGTAGCTTAAGCACTTTTGCGGGTCATTCATAATCGATGCCCACGCCAGTACCGGATCGTTGTGCTGTTTAAGGGCTTCGCGCCACAGTTCAATCAGTCGTTTACGAATTAACGGGTATTTCAGGCGATTAGCGCTGTAAAGATACCAGGAGTAACTTGCGCCGCGTGGGCATCCGCGGGGTTCATGATTGGGCAGGTCAGGGCGAGTGCGCGGGTAGTCGGTCTGCTGGATTTCCCAGGTCACCAGGCCATTTTTAACGTAGATTTTCCAGCTACAGGAGCCAGTACAGTTAACGCCGTGGGTGGAACGCACGATTTTGTCGAATTGCCAACGCTGACGATAGCTATCTTCCCAGTCGCGGTTGCTATGCATCACCTGTCCGTGACCATCGGCAAAGGTTTCGCCCTTTTGTTTGAAGTAGCGAAAGCGATCCAAAAGTTTACTCATGACATGACTCCTGCTCCAGGAATGATTTGGGATCTGATGCCTTGTCGGATGCGACACGGTTGTACATCAGGCATCGATCTCTTATTTTTGGCTGAACTTCCGCCGACCATAAACCAGCCAGGTCAGCAGTACACAGATGATGTAAAAGATTAAAAACACTTTCATCGCGCCCACTGGCGAGCCGGTCATATTGAGCGACATGCCAAATGCTTGTGGAATAAAGAAGCCGCCCACCGCGCCGATGGCCGAAATAAAGCCCAGCGCCGCCGCCGTTTCAGTGATTGCTTCTCGCTGGGCCTGTTCATCGCTACCGCCTTTCATCTTCACGCGATAAACCGTTATCTGGCGAAAGATGACGGCGATCATCTGGAAAGTAGAACCACTTCCCAAACCAGCGGTAAGGAATAACCCCATAAACACAGCGTAAAATGCGATGAAATTGCCGGAACCCGTGCCAGGTAGGGTAAGGAACAGCAGGGCGCTGAAAATCGCCATAAAAATGAAGTTGATAAGCGTCACCCGCACGCCGCCAAATTTATCGGAAATAGCACCACCCACCGACCGCGCGATGGCACCGATAAATGGGCCAAAGAACGCCAGGCGCAGAATATTCACATCCGGGAACTGTGTTTTTGCCAGCATGGCAAATCCGGCGGAAAAACCGATAAACGAGCCAAAGGTAGCGAGATAGAGCAGACTCAGCAGCCACAGATGCAACCGTTGCAAAACGGGCAACTGGTCAGCAATTGACGCACGTGAACTGGCAATATCATTCATCCCTGACCAGGCGGCGATAGTGGCAATCGCCAGTAGCGGTACCCAAATCCATGCGGCATTCGCCAGCGACATCACAGAACCATCGGCCTGCGGTACGCCATTGACGCCAAGAAAAGCAAATACCGGTACAAAAATCACCAGCGGCGCAACCAGTTGCATCACGCTGACGCCTAAATTCCCCAACCCGCCATTAATCCCTAATGCACTGCCTTGTTTGGCTTTCGGGAAGAAAAAACTGATATTTCCCATACTCGAAGCAAAGTTCGCGCCAGCAAAACCACAGAGCAAAGCAATAACAATAAATATCCCAAAAGGGGTATTCGGATTTTGCACAGCAATACCGAGCCAGACGCAAGGAATAATCAGAATCGCGGTACTAAAAACTGTCCAACGGCGTCCACCGAATATAGGCACCATAAAGGAGTAGGGAACACGCAATAATGCGCCGGAAACGGAAGGTAAGGCGGTTAATAAAAAAAGCTGATCGGTAGTGAAATTAAAGCCGATTTTATTGAGATTAACGGCAACTGCGCTAAATAACATCCAGACACAGAAGGCAAGGAGTAAACAACTTACTGATATCCAGAGGTTTCTTCTGGCAATGTGTTTTCCTTTATTTTCCCAGAAGGCCGGGTTTTCTGGCTTCCAGTCGCGCAAAAGGTAACGATTATTTTTCTCATTTTGTAGTGCCATATTCTTCCTCACATGCACACATTGTTAATGAAAAAAAGACAAGGCAGGACATTGGACGCAATGGTCCGTTATTAGAATTAAGAGTAGATATAGTGAAGTGCTGATTGAAAGAATAGATAACAAAGCGAAACTGCGGGGGGAGAAAGCTGATTATCTGAATGGATATGTGTTACTGAATGTAACAGTGATGCATCATATTTGTTACTTATTCTTAGACTAACATACGGCAAACGTATTTGTTGCCGTATGAATCGTGGCTTTATTGTCGTAGCCTTTGCTTATCGTTGACGCGTTGCCAGCCAGCAGAGCAGGGAACCGCCGCAGACCATCAATGCGCCTTGCCAGAAAGAGAATGATAGCGGAGCACTGAGCAGTACCGCAGCAAGCGCCGACGAAAGCACAGGCGTAAAATACGAACCTACCGCCATAATGGTGACGTTGCCATGTAAAATGCCGACGTTCCACGCCGCGTAAGCAAATCCTAAGGTAAATGCCGCTGAGATAAGTTTTATAATGACGGGCGTGCTAAATACCATCTCCGGTTGCGGCGTTAAAAAATAGTAAACCCACAAACTTGCTCCTGTCAGTAGGACGAAAACGGTAATACCGTTAAATCCACGGGCATATTTATTGGTGACCGTGCAATAAGCGGCCCAGATAAAAGCACCAATAAAAGCCAGGCAATAACTCAACGGGCTGGTAGTGATATTGTTGATAATTTCATCCGGCTTGAGGCCATTTTCACCCCCTAATACCCAGCAGACGCCACCAAGGGCTAATAATAATCCTGGTACAATCAGCCAGTTGGTTTTCTGGCCATTAAACAGAATGGCAAAAAGTATCGTCAGACTGGGCCATAAATAGTTCACCATGCCCACTTCAATTGCCTGATGACGGGTTGCTGCATACCCTAAGGAAAGTGCCAGACAGATTTCATAGCTGACGAATAAGAAACTCCCCGCAAGTAAATAACCTTTGGGGATCTGCCGAATGCGCGGGAATCCAACGGTGAATATTAACAGCAGCCCGCTTAATGAATAAATAGCTGCGGCGCCGCCAACTGGACCGAGCCCCTCACTGACACCGCGAATCAATCCTACCATCGTGCTCCACAGGACGATCGCTATTAGCCCTATGAGCGTTGCTTTTTGTCGTGTCATGCTCGCTGTTTAGTCTCTCTTGCCGTTAAAAATTAAGCTGAAATTTATAGCATTTTTTTAACCAGGCTGTCAGGCAGTGGTGTGTTTTTCTACCGCCATTGAGGTAGGTCAATTTGCGCAGGCGGATTATTTTGTGGCAAACACGTGTTCTTTTTGATTTCGCGCAAAAAGATTCAGAATTTTACTGTTAGTTTCCTCGCGCAGTAATACCCCTGAAAAAAGAGGAAAGCAATGGACGTCAGTCGCAGACAATTTTTTAAAATCTGCGCGGGCGGTATGGCGGGAACAACAGTAGCGGCATTGGGCTTTGCCCCGAAGCAAGCACTGGCTCAGGCGCGAAACTATAAATTATTACGCGCGAAAGAGATCCGTAACACCTGCACATACTGTTCCGTAGGTTGCGGGCTATTGATGTATAGCCTGGGTGATGGCGCGAAAAACGCCAGAGAAGCGATTTATCACATTGAAGGTGACCCGGATCATCCGGTAAGCCGTGGTGCGTTATGCCCGAAAGGGGCCGGTTTGCTGGATTACGTCAACAGCGAAAACCGTCTGCGCTACCCGGAATATCGTGCGCCAGGTTCTGACAAATGGCAGCGCATTAGCTGGGAAGAAGCATTCTCGCGTATTGCGAAGCTGATGAAAGCTGACCGTGACGCTAACTTTATTGAAAAGAACGAGCAGGGCGTAACGGTAAACCGTTGGCTTTCTACCGGTATGCTGTGTGCCTCCGGTGCCAGCAACGAAACCGGGATGCTGACTCAAAAATTTGCCCGCTCCCTCGGGATGCTGGCGGTAGACAACCAGGCGCGCGTCTGACACGGACCAACGGTAGCAAGTCTTGCTCCAACATTTGGTCGCGGTGCGATGACCAACCACTGGGTGGATATCAAAAACGCTAACGTCGTAATGGTGATGGGCGGTAACGCTGCTGAAGCGCATCCCGTCGGTTTCCGCTGGGCGATGGAAGCGAAAAACAACAACGATGCAACCTTGATCGTTGTCGATCCCCGTTTTACGCGTACCGCTTCTGTGGCGGATATCTACGCACCTATTCGTTCCGGTACGGACATTACGTTCCTGTCTGGCGTTTTGCGCTACCTGATCGAAAACAACAAAATCAACGCCGAATACGTTAAGCATTACACCAACGCCAGCCTGCTGGTGCGTGATGATTTTGCTTTCGAAGACGGTCTGTTCAGCGGCTACGACGCTGAAAAACGCCAGTACGATAAGTCGTCCTGGAACTATCAGTTCGATGAAAACGGCTATGCGAAACGCGATGAAACACTGACTCATCCGCGCTGTGTGTGGAACCTGCTGAAAGCGCACGTTTCCCGCTACACGCCGGACGTTGTTGAAAACATCTGCGGTACGCCAAAAGCCGACTTCCTGAAAGTGTGTGAAGTGCTGGCCTCCACCAGTGCGCCGGATCGCACAACCACCTTCCTGTACGCGCTGGGCTGGACGCAGCACACCGTGGGTGCGCAGAACATCCGTACTATGGCGATGATCCAGTTGCTGCTCGGTAACATGGGTATGGCCGGTGGCGGCGTGAACGCATTGCGTGGTCACTCCAACATTCAGGGCCTGACCGACTTAGGCCTGCTCTCTACCAGCCTGCCAGGTTATCTGACGCTGCCGTCAGAAAAACAGGTTGATTTGCAGTCGTATCTGGAAGCGAACACGCCGAAAGCGACGCTGGCTGATCAGGTGAACTACTGGAGCAACTATCCGAAGTTCTTCGTTAGCCTGATGAAATCTTTCTACGGCGATGCCGCGCAGAAAGAGAACAACTGGGGCTATGACTGGCTGCCGAAGTGGGACCAGACCTACGACGTCATCAAGTATTTCAACATGATGGATGAAGGCAAAGTCACCGGTTATTTCTGCCAGGGCTTTAACCCGGTTGCGTCCTTCCCGGACAAAAACAAAGTGGTGAGCTGCCTGAGCAAGCTGAAGTACATGGTGGTTATCGATCCGCTGGTGACTGAAACCTCTACTTTCTGGCAGAACCACGGCGAGTCGAACGATGTCGATCCGGCGTCTATTCAGACTGAAGTATTCCGTCTGCCTTCGACCTGCTTTGCTGAAGAAGATGGTTCTATCGCTAACTCCGGTCGCTGGTTGCAGTGGCACTGGAAAGGTCAGGACGCGCCGGGCGAAGCGCGTAACGACGGTGAAATTCTGGCGGGTATCTACCATCATCTGCGCGAGCTGTACCAGGCCGAAGGTGGTAAAGGCGTAGAACCGCTGATGAAGATGAGCTGGAACTACAAGCAGCCGCACGAACCGCAATCTGACGAAGTGGCAAAAGAGAACAACGGCTATGCGCTGGAAGATCTCTATGACGCAAATGGCGTGCTGATTGCGAAGAAGGGTCAGTTGCTGAGTAGCTTTGCGCATCTGCGTGATGACGGTACGACCGCATCTTCTTGCTGGATCTACACCGGTAGCTGGACAGAGCAAGGCAACCAGATGGCTAACCGCGATAACTCCGACCCATCCGGTCTGGGGAATACGCTGGGATGGGCCTGGGCGTGGCCGCTCAACCGTCGCGTACTCTACAACCGTGCTTCGGCGGATATCAACGGTAAACCGTGGGATCCGAAACGGATGCTGATCCAGTGGAACGGCAGCAAGTGGACGGGTAACGATATTCCGGACTTCGGCAATGCCGCACCGGGTACGCCAACCGGGCCGTTTATCATGCAGCCGGAAGGGATGGGACGCCTGTTTGCCATCAACAAAATGGCGGAAGGTCCGTTCCCGGAACACTACGAGCCAATTGAAACGCCGCTGGGTACTAACCCGCTGCATCCGAACGTGGTTTCTAACCCGGTTGTGCGTCTGTATGAACAAGACGCGCTGCGGATGGGTAAAAAAGAGCAGTTCCCGTATGTGGGTACGACCTATCGTCTGACCGAGCACTTCCACACCTGGACCAAGCACGCGTTGCTCAACGCAATTGCTCAGCCGGAACAGTTTGTGGAAATCAGCGAAACGCTGGCGGCGGCGAAAGGCATTAATAATGGCGATCGTGTCACCGTCTCCAGCAAGCGTGGCTTTATCCGCGCGGTGGCTGTGGTAACGCGTCGTCTGAAACCGCTGAATGTAAACGGTCAGCAGGTTGAAACAGTGGGTATTCCAATCCACTGGGGCTTTGAGGGTGTCGCGCGTAAAGGTTATATCGCTAACACTCTGACGCCGAATGTCGGTGATGCAAACTCGCAAACGCCGGAATATAAAGCGTTCTTAGTCAACATTGAGAAGGCGTAAGGGGGCGAAAAGATGGCTATGGAAACGCAGGACATTATCAAAAGGTCCGCAACTAACTCCATCACGCCGCCTTCTCAGGTGCGTGATTACAAAGCAGAAGTCGCGAAACTTATCGACGTTTCCACCTGTATCGGCTGTAAAGCCTGTCAGGTGGCGTGTTCTGAGTGGAACGACATCCGTGATGAAGTGGGGCACTGCGTCGGGGTTTACGATAACCCTGCCGATCTGAGCGCCAAGTCCTGGACGGTGATGCGCTTTAGCGAAACCGAACAGAACGGCAAGCTGGAGTGGCTGATCCGTAAAGACGGCTGTATGCACTGTGAAGATCCGGGCTGCCTGAAGGCGTGTCCGTCTGCTGGTGCAATCATTCAGTACGCTAACGGGATTGTCGATTTCCAGTCGGAAAACTGCATCGGCTGTGGTTACTGCATTGCCGGGTGTCCGTTTAATATTCCGCGCCTCAATAAAGAGGATAACCGGGTATATAAATGCACGCTCTGCGTCGATCGCGTCAGCGTCGGCCAGGAACCGGCTTGTGTGAAAACCTGTCCGACAGGAGCTATCCACTTCGGCACCAAGAAGGAGATGCTGGAGCTGGCGGAACAGCGCGTAGAGAAACTGAAAGCGCGTGGTTACGAACATGCTGGCGTCTACAACCCGGAAGGGGTCGGTGGTACGCACGTCATGTACGTGCTGCATCACGCCGATCAGCCGGAGCTGTATCACGGTCTGCCGAAAGATCCGAAGATCGATACATCGGTGAATTTGTGGAAAGGCGCATTGAAACCGCTGGCAGCGGCTGGATTTATTGCCACGTTTGCCGGGTTGATTTTCCACTACATCGGTATTGGCCCGAATAAGGAAGTGGACGATGACGAGGAGGGAAATCATGAGTAAGTCGAAAATGATTGTGCGCACCAAATTTATTGATCGCGCCTGTCACTGGACCGTGGTGATTTGCTTCTTCCTGGTGGCGCTGTCCGGGATTTCGTTCTTCTTCCCGACGCTGCAATGGCTGACGCAAACCTTCGGTACGCCGCAGATGGGGCGCATTTTGCACCCGTTCTTCGGCATTGCGATTTTCGTCGCGCTGATGTTTATGTTTGTGCGTTTTGTGCATCACAACATCCCGGATAAGAAAGATATTCCGTGGCTGTTGAACATTGTCGAAGTATTAAAAGGCAATGAGCACAAAGTGGCGGATGTTGGTAAGTACAACGCCGGGCAGAAGATGATGTTCTGGTCGATCATGAGCATGATTTTCGTGCTGCTGGTGACCGGGGTGATTATCTGGCGTCCGTACTTTGCGCAGTACTTCCCGATGCAGGTTGTTCGCTACAGCCTGCTGATTCACGCGGCTGCGGGTATCATCCTGATCCACGCCATCCTGATCCATATGTATATGGCATTCTGGGTGAAAGGGTCGATTAAAGGGATGATCGAAGGGAAGGTGAGCCGTCGCTGGGCGAAGAAACACCATCCACGCTGGTATCGTGAAATCGAGAAGGCAGAAGCGAAAAAAGAGAGTGAAGAAGGGATATAATCTCTTTTGAACTTTAAGCTGAAAATGGCGCTGTAAAAGGCGCCATTTTTTATTGTAGACAACATGCACTTTGTTCATGCCAGATGCGGCGTGAACGCCTTATCCGGCCTACAAACCGTTCAAATTCAATAGATTGCAGTGAACTTGTAGGCCTGATAAGCGTAGCGCATCAGGCAATGTTGCGTTTGTCATCAGTTTCAAATGGCGCTTTATAAGGTGCCATTTTTTTATTGCGTAACCAGACGGCGCAGTCGCGACACATCCACCGTTTTTTCCGCCTCTGCCAGACTCCAGGCGTTTTGCAGATTCAGCCACATTTGCGGCGAACTGCCGATCACCACGGAAAGTTTAATCGCCATTTCTGGTGTCAATGCCGCTTTTCCGGTCAGCAATCGGCTTGCTGTTGAGGGCGCAATTTCCATTGCTCTGGCAAACTCGCGCAGGCTGACGTTAAGTTCGTCCAGTGATTCCTGAATAATGTCCCCCGGGCGGGGATGATTGGCCATTTTCATCAGTGATAGTCCTCGTAATCCAGTATGTATGCATCGCCATTGACGAATTCAAATGTGATTCGCCAGTTGCCCGAGACAGATATCGCCCAAATTCCATCGCGATCGCCGCTTAACGGGTGTAGTCGGTAACCGGGCATATCGATATCAGCAAGACAGCTTGCTGCATCAATCACAGCGAGTCGGTGGCGTAATCGTTTGACTTGCGTCGGTATAACGCCGGAGGTTTTGCCGAGAAGAAACAAGTCACGCAATCCCTTGTGTCTGAAATTCATTATCATCTCTTCATCCTTGTTCCCTCGAAAGGAACGCTATCACTATTGTTCCGTGCAGCGCAACAAATTTCGCTACGTTTTCGCGAATTGTGAGGGGAAAGATGGGGGAGGAAAAGAAGAAGAGTGAAATTGCGGAAAGCGTCACGCAAAACAGGCTGCGACTCGAACATGGCAGTCGCAGCAAAGGCCTCTTAGCGGCGGAAATCAATCACCATACGGCCACGGATTTTGCCTTCTTCCATCTCGGTAAAGATGGTATTGATGTCCGCTAACGGACGCAGGGCGACTTTCGGCACCACTTTGCCTTCGGCGGCAAACTGGAAGGCTTCGGTTAGATCCTGGCGCGTGCCGACCAGCGAACCGACCACTTCAATACCATCCAGCACAAGGCGTGGGATATCCAGGCTCATAGACTCCGGCGGCAGACCGACAGCCACAACACGACCGCCTGCTCGTACAGCATCAACCGCCGAGTTAAACGCAGCTTTAGCTACCGCTGTTACCACCGCAGCGTGAGCGCCACCGGTTTTCTCCTGCACAATTTTGGCGGCGTCTTCAGTGCGTGAGTTAATCGCTAAATCTGCGCCCATTTCGGTTGCCAGTTTTAACTGCTCATCATTGACATCAATGGCGATCACCTTAGCGTTAAAGACATTCTTCGCGTATTGCAGGGCGAGGTTACCCAGACCGCCAAGACCGTAGATAGCAATCCACTGTCCTGGACGAATTTTTGACAGTTTAACGGCTTTGTAGGTGGTGACGCCCGCGCAGGTAATACTGCTGGCCGCCGCCGAGTCCAGGCCATCTGGCACTTTTACCGCGTAATCCGCCACCACGATGCACTCTTCCGCCATCCCGCCATCAACGCTGTATCCGGCATTTTTTACCGAACGACAGAGGGTTTCGTTACCGCTGTTACAGTATTCGCAATGACCGCATCCTTCGTAGAACCATGCCACGCTGGCACGATCGCCTGGTTTTAATGAGGTGACACCTGGGCCAACTTCTGCCACCACACCAATACCTTCATGACCCAAAATCACACCGGTCTTATCACCAAAATCGCCATTCTTAACATGAAGATCGGTATGACATACACCACAACACTCCATTTTCAGCAGGGCTTCGCCATGTTTCAGTGAGCGCAGTGTTTTATCCGTAACGTCAACATGATGATCCTTCGTAACAACCGCAGCCTTCATAGTTCCTCCTTTTCGGATGATGTTCTGCATAGCAGGTGAGGCAAATGAGATCTATTCGCCACTACCCAGTATGGATGAGATCTGAAAAAGGGAGAGAAAAATTGCCCGGCAGTGTTCACTACCGGGCGCAGGTTTAGATGGAGGTACGGCGGTAGTCGCGGTATTCGGCTTGCCAGAAATTATCATCAATGGCCTGTTGCAAAGCTTCGGCAGACGTTTTCACCGCCACGCCTTGCTGCTGCGCCATTTTGCCAACCGCAAACGCAATTGCGCGGGAGACTTTCTGAATATCTTTCAGTTCCGGTAGTACCAGACCTTCGCCGTTCAGAACCAGCGGCGAATACTGAGCAAGCGTTTCACTTGCCGACATCAGCATCTCATCGGTGATACGTGACGCGCCGGAAGCAATAACGCCCAGCCCGATGCCCGGGAAAATAAAGGCGTTGTTACACTGGGCGATAGGGTAGATTTTATCTTTCCATACCACTGGGTTAAACGGACTGCCAGTGGCGACCAGCGCGTTACCTTCGGTCCAGGCGATAATGTCCTGCGGTGTGGCTTCCACGCGTGAGGTCGGGTTAGACAGCGGCATCACGATCGGACGCGGACAGTGTTTGTGCATCTCACGGATGATTTCTTCGGTGAAAAGCCCGGCCTGTCCGGAGACGCCGATCAGAATATCTGGTTTTACATTGCGCACTACATCCAGCAGTGACAGCACATCGCTGTCGGTATCCCAGTCACTGAGGTTTTCGCGTTTCTGCACCAGTTTGGTCTGGAAAGGCAGCAAGTTCGGCATCTTGTCGGTCAGCAGGCCAAAGCGATCGACCATAAAGACTTTCTGCCGCGCCGCTTCCTCGCTTAATCCTTCGCGCTGAGTCTGGGCGATGATCATTTCGGCAATGCCGCATCCCGCGGAACCTGCACCGAGGAAGACAATCTTTTTCTCGCTCAGTTGGCCACCTGCCGCGCGGCTGGCTGCGATCAGTGTGCCTACCGTTACCGCCGCGGTTCCCTGAATATCATCATTAAAGGAACAAATTTCATTGCGATAGCGGTTAAGCAGTGGCATCGCATTTTTTTGCGCGAAGTCTTCAAACTGTAACAGCACGTCCGGCCAGCGTTGTTTCACAGCCTGGATAAATTCATCAACGAATTCATAGTATTCGTCGTCAGTGATACGCGGATTACGCCAGCCCATATACAGCGGATCGTTAAGCAGTTGCTGGTTGTTAGTCCCGACATCCAGCACCACCGGAAGGGTATACGCCGGGCTGATGCCGCCACAGGCGGTATAGAGCGACAGTTTACCGATCGGAATCCCCATCCCGCCGATGCCCTGGTCACCAAGCCCCAGAATACGTTCGCCGTCAGTCACCACAATCACTTTGATATTATGGTTTGGTACGTTTTGCAGAATATCGTCCATATTGTGGCGGTTCTGGTAAGAGATAAACACGCCGCGTGAACGGCGGTAGATCTCAGAAAAACGCTCACAGGCTGCGCCGACGGTTGGGGTATAAATAACAGGCATCATCTCATCAAGATGATTGTTTACCAGACGGTAGAAGAGGGTTTCGTTAGTGTCCTGGATGTTACGCAGGTAGATGTGCTTGTCGATTTCGGTTTTGAATCCCTGATACTGGATCCACGCACGTTCCGCTTGTTCTTCGATTGTTTCGACCACTTCCGGCAGTAACCCCAGCAGGTTGAAGTTACGGCGTTCTTCCATGCTGAAGGCGCTGCCTTTATTCAACAACGGAAATTCCAGCAGTACAGGGCCAGCGTAAGGAATATAAAGCGAACGCTGTTTTTTTGTTTTTGGTTCCATGTCACTCACTCTTTTTTGAATATCCATCCCTGGGGTGCTTTTATCTTCTTTGCTTTACCGCCAGGGCGTCGGCCCCAAGTATAAAGCAGATAAAAACAAAAACACCATTGCGCAGGCAATGGTGTTTAATCGTCATTGAGGACTGATGGTTATGAATTACTTTTCAGCGGGGCGTTTTCTGCCGGTTGGGGTATTTACCACGCTGGATTTGTCACCTTCGGTAACTATTTTGCGCTGGTTAGAAATTTTATGGTCCAGTCCAAGAATATGACGTGCCTGACGGTTCGATTTCATTTTAACTCCTCAATCCTGTTGCTAGTTTTAAGGACAACATCGCCGTAGCGAAGAAACACGTGCTAAACCCCTAAATTAGGTTGCCGATCAAGCATAGCACCTTAAAGCGTAGGGTGCTGGCCACTGACCACATAATTGATCGTTTGCTGGTAGATATCACTGAGGATGTCGTTATCAGAAGCTTCCACCCATTTGGTCAGCTCCATGAGAATGTCATCTTCAGTGACAACACCGTGCTCTGCCCGAAGGCCTTGCTCAATGGCATTAACCAGAGCGGGTTCTGCTGTTGAATTTTCTGCCTGATAATAAGTAAACATAGTGATTCTCCGTGTCTGTGTATTTATGGTGTCTGCTACGGATCGCAGATTTATAAAGCACATTCAGCATGGCAAATATTTGCCGCTTCGTTGTTAAGATTAGTCCTGGTTGATGATTTTTATATTTTAACACCATGATATTCATAGGGATTGTGATTGGGACTATTCGATTAATATTGATGCAATATCTTTGGGTTATATATTCCCCGTTATCTATTGTGGGAATTTAATTTAAGTGCAGAAGTAATATTTTCGCCGGATTTTATTCGGAATATCCTGCTTATCCTCGTGCGGATTCTCACGTAGTCTATAATTTCCTTTTTAAGCCCACAGGAGAGCAAGAATGACAATCCATAAGAAAGGTCAGGCACACTGGGAAGGCGATATCAAACGCGGGAAGGGGACAGTATCCACCGAGAGCGGCGTGCTGAACCAACAGCCGTATGGGTTTAACACGCGTTTTGAAGGCGAAAAAGGAACCAACCCTGAAGAACTGATTGGCGCAGCGCATGCCGCATGTTTCTCAATGGCGCTTTCATTAATGCTGGGGGAAGCGGGATTCACGCCAACATCGATTGATACCACCGCCGATGTGTCGCTGGATAAAGTAGATGCTGGTTTTGCGATTACTAAAATCGCACTGAAGAGCGAAGTTGCCGTGCCGGGTATTGATGCGTCCACTTTTGACGGCATTATCCAGAAAGCAAAAGCAGGATGTCCGGTTTCTCAGGTACTGAAAGCGGAAATTACGTTGGATTATCAGTTGAAAGCATAAGTACTCGCCGGGTGATGTTGTCATCCGGCAAGCATTTACACAGATATTTTCTACTCATCCCAATGAAACCTCGCATTTAAACTGCATCTTCATTTTTTTCGTTATTCCTGCCTGTTCTCGAACAATCATTATTGCATCAGGTTGTAAACTCCTGTTTCGTTCAGAATAACAGTAAAACTTTGTTTATTTATGTTCTCTGTTTGATGGTGAGAAACATTTATGGCATTGTAAGATTCAGTTGATTTAATTAACCTGAATTAATTGAATTTAATTAATGAGCTAATTAACATTGTTTAATAAGGATGAAACTATGTTGATGAAAAAGGTCTCTTTTGCCATTGCTTTAATTTCCCTAAGTCAGTATGCAAGTGCGTCTTCAGAATTTAATTTCTTATCTGACAATGTTTTTGTTGATGCTTCTCTTTCATTTCTGAATGGTGAGTCAGGTGAGTTTGTTTATAGCAATGGTGGCAAACTTAGCCAACTGGACTGGAAAATCCAAAATACCCCCATTGTTAAAATGGGGGTAACCTGGGATGCAATCTCATGGCTGACGCTTAATGCTAAAGGCTGGACGACGATTGCGTCTGCCGGCACGCTGATGGATGATTATGACTGGCTGGAGCCGGGGCAGCACCACTGGAGCGATTGGTCACATCACCCGGCAACGCGGTTGAATTTTGCAAATCAGTTTGATCTTAATATGACAGGTTGGTTTTTAAAGGAGCAAAACTACCAACTTGGCGCCATGTTAGGCTATCAGGAGACGCGTTTCAGTTGGATCGCGAAAGGAGGTTACTATAGTTATGATAATGGTGCCGACACTGGAGATATCCCTCATAACGAAAGAGTTATTGGCTACCAACAAAAATTCAGTGCTCCCTATTTAGGTCTCTCTGGTAAATATATCTATCATGATTTTGATATCATTGCTCAATTTAAATATAGCGCCTGGGGAGAAGGGAAAGGTACGGATCAGCATTATTTGCGCAACATTACATTTAAAGATGAAGTATCCAACCAAAAATATTATTCAGGTCTTATTAATGTGGGGTATAACATTAATTCACAGACGCGTATTTTCACAGAAATGTCATGGAGTAGATTCTCTAATGATATTGGGAATACTATAATTTATCATAAAGAAAATGGTGAAAGTGTAAAAGAGAAAGATTCGCCAGGGATGCAAAACTATAATTACATTATTGGCGCGGGCATTCAGTATCGATTTTAATATAGCGTCGGGTGAATGGCTGAATGTGAATACATGAAATCTTGCCCGTCTGCACGGGCAAGATGTACTAAGCGTCGATTTGAAGCGGTAGCGCAGTAGACATCCAGACAGAGATCTCTTCGGCGGGCAAAGGACGTGAGAATAAATAGCCCTGAATAACGCGACAGTGGATCTTGCGTAGCATCTCAAATTGTTCTTTGGTTTCGACGCCTTCCGCCACGACGGTTAAATTGAGGCTTTGCCCAATGCTGGTAATGGCTTCAAGTAAGGCTCGGATGCGTTTTTCGGTCAGACAACGATCGACAAAGCTTTTGTCAATTTTGATTTCCGTTACCGGAAGACTGACTAAACGGGATAAACCAGAAAATCCAGTGCCGAAATCATCGACAGATAAACCTACGCCCATATCGCGCAGGATCTGAATGCGCTTAAAGATTTCGGTATCGTGTTCCATCATCATGCTTTCTGTGATTTCCACCGTCAGCTGGTGGCCGTCAATACCCCAGGCTTGCATTGCATCAGACACCTGATTGGGTAGCTGATTGCTACGAAAGTGCAGCGCAGACAAGTTAACGGAAAGCGCCGGGATATGAATATTCTGGCTACGCCACTCTGCTAGCTGGCGGCAGGCTTCAGCAATAACCCAGCGACCAATGTTTTCGATTTCGCCAATCTCTTCAGCAAGGGGGATAAATCGTGAAGGGGGAACATGACCATGCTGTGGGTCATACCAGCGAGCGAGGGCTTCGATACCATACAGCTCACCGGTTTCCGCAAAGATCTGCGGCTGATAAACCAGTTTTAGTTTGTTGTTGCTGATAGCTTCTTTCAGCGCCGCACCAAGAATCAGACGCTCTTTCACCATTTCGTTCATTACCGGGCTAAAGAATTGCCAGCCGTTACCGCCGTTTTTGCGAATAAAATCCATCGCATTGTGGGCGGTCGAAAGCAGGTAGTCCCGGTTTTTACCAACGTCGTAACTGATACCAATGCTTAAGGTTAGCGGGAATGGTTTATCGTCAATCATGACCGGTTTATTCACGACGTTGCGAAGTTCATCGGCTATTTGGGTAATGTTACTGACGTCGTTTTCCGGACTGATGAGGACAAACTGTGTACCTTCAATACGACAGAGATACTGGTCAGGTTTGATCTTTTCGCGAAAGCGATTGACCACTTCCAGCAATGCCTGATCGGCCCACGCATAGCCAAGGCTGTCGATGACATCCTGAATATGGTCAATGCCAATAAGATACACCACAGGAGAGACGGCATTTTCTACCAGGTCATCGAGATAATTGTGCAGGTTATTGCGGTTTGGCAAACCGGTCATCGGATCAAACTGAATGAGCTGCTCAATATGCTGGCGACTTTTTTCCTGTTCCAGCGCCAGGGCGGCCATATGCTGGCTGATATCCGCCACTCGTTCGATAAACGCGCTGGTTACCGCCCCGGACGCTGTTTTGATTTTCAGAATCCCGGCAGGTGCGCCATCGCGCTGGCGAATGGTGACTGACCAGCTTTGCGCATTCTTTACTTCCGTCCCATGAGAGGACGACGCCCAATGCACCGGCATACCATTACGCAATGCATACAACGACACATGGGATTCATGAAGAATGGATTCAATATTCCGGCAGATGATTTCGCCCATTTCATGAAATGGCGGGCTGCTACACATCGCGGCGAGGATATTGCCTTCAAGCTCACGAATTTGTCGTTCTTCTGTGATATCGGAGAAGGTCATCACCAGGTTTTGCAGATTAGCCAGCACATCATAAACTGGGCTAATAGAGGCTTTAATCCAGATTTTTTCCCCCGTGCGCGTTAACAACAGAAATTCATCCTGATCACGCGCTGTTTTCCATAGCAGTTGCTGTAAGCGAATACGATTATCTGCCGGGTATTCAGGGATGTTAAGCAAAGTATCGGGCTGCATACCGCTGGCTTCGCTGATGCAGTAACCAAACATTTCAGTAAACGCGCGATTGCACTGCACGATATGGCGTTCCGGGTCCAGCACAATGACTGGGCGGTCGAGATGGTCAACGGCAATAATTAACTGCCGGGTCTGTTCTTTCTGTGCCATTTCTACGCTGGCATCACGTACCAGCGCCAGGTAATAAATTTTCCCTTCGGCAGTGACTTTGGATAGCGCAAAACGGGTCCAGATTTTACTGCCGTCTTTTTTCTCCAGCTGCAATTCCCGGCTCATACCTTCGACCCGCGCTTTACCGCCTTCGCGGTTATGGCGAATATATTCTGGATGCGCAGGGCGCAAATTATGGGGAATCAGCATATCAATGTTATTGCCTATCACCTCTTCGCGCTTATACCCCCAGAGCTTCTCCGCCGCAGGATTAAAAAACATTACTTCGTCATTTTCGTTAATTAACACCGCGCCCATCATATTTTGCTCAAGGGCGGGAAAAAAAATGCCGTCGGCGGCATTTTCTGCATCGGTTAGCTTCATGATTACCTCTGCATCCGGGAGCATCTAAAGACTGGCTTTCCAGAGTTCAACACGGTTTCTACCTCGTCTTTTCGCGATATACAGAGCTTCATCGGCTATTTGAATTAAGCGTTCATAATCAGGATGCCCATTAAACATGGCAGCGCCAATGGACAAAGAAAGGGTGATGTCTTCGCCATTTGCGGCTTTCAGTTTGGTTTTTTCCACCCGGCTGCGGATCCGCTCTGCGGTACGCAAAGTGTCATTTTCTGAAGCTTCAGTCAGCACTATGATAAATTCATCGCCACCGTAGCGAAAAACATAGTCACTGCTACGTACGTTGTCGTAAAACGCCTGTGAGACCTTACGTAAAATCTCATCGCCTGTGTTATGTCCCCATGTATCGTTGATCTCTTTGAATTTATCTACATCGATGATCAGAACAGACAATGGTGTACCGGCCCGATTGGCATGGGCAATTTCACGTTTAAAGATAGTCGGCAAGAAACGGCGGTTAAGTAATTTTGTTAGTACATCCATACCCACTTCATGACGCGAGACTTCTTCAAAGAGTTCACGCAGTAAGGTGATAATTTGCGATACAGTATTTCGTATCTGTAATAAAAACTTCACGCGCAGACTTTTGTTACTCAAATTTTTGGCATTGAGCATTGTCTGATGAAAAACCCCGTCGAAATCCTGAATAAGGCGAGAGATATGACCAACTTCAGCAATGCCACTAAAATAATGGCGACCTTTATGGTTAAACCACAGGCCAAAATCAGCCTGACTTAACGGTAAGCTGCTGCCTAAATCAGAATCCAACAGGACTTTATAAATAATATCTATTTCCCATGAAAGTAATGAGGCTATTTGGCGTTCTTTTTCTTCTTCGGCGTTTTCCAGTAATGAGAAGATACGATAGTTCTCGTCTTCTTTAGCCGCGCTACTGTCGCTAAAGGTAAATGCTCTGGTCATCACTTCCATGGCTATGTCGATACTGTTAATCGAAAAGTGATAAACCTGAAGTTTTTCAGAAGGTGAATAATCAGAGGAAAATATTACCGGGTAGAGGATTTTTTTCAGCACGCGAAAACCCATCTCGACAATTTCTACCGGAATGCCAATACGAGCATGGACTTCGGCTACGGTATGTTGGATTTGTATAAGTCTTTCAACATCATCTGTTTGTGCAGAGAGCACATTGATAATCCACGTTTCCATCGCACTTTTAAGTTGCCTTTCGACCTGTTCGTTACTCAAAAACTCTTCGGCATGCGGGTCAGTGCGTACAATTCGATAAAACTCAACACTTAAGTAATGAGCATGCGTTACGGCAATTTCTGCCGCTTTGTTACGAATGAGGGGGTCGACCTGGGCAACTAATCCGGTCCACTCATCTTTCATTCTTTTAAAGTACATCTCCATAATTCATACCCTTATACGGCTGGAAAGGCAGACGGAATCGAAAAACGCAACTCGTTTGGACAGGTTTATGGCACCATATTCTCCTGAAATATGAAGATATACCGAAACGAAATAAATGACTTATGACCGTTTTAATCTACGTTACTGGTCTTCTGAAGAGTATAGCCCATCGTGATTATTTTTCGGTGATGGTTAATATCGTATGGTTTTTCATATTCATACGTTTTTATCAGGGGAATTATAACAATTCGACTTAAGTTGATTTGATTATTCGTTGAGAGTGTTTTGTTGATGACAAGCCGGTGTTTAAAGCACCGGCAGTGTCACAAAGTAAGAAAGGGCGTTTAGCTTCCCCAACGGCTTTGCAGATAGCTAACTGCCTGTTGAGTTTGCGGCTTGTTCAGATAGTCTTCGCGGAACAAAATTGTGCCGCTAATTTCTGGCACGGCGTCGTTAAGATCAAGCTGCTTTTTCAGTTCTGGCACGCCGCCGTTAACCATCCAGTCTGGTTCTATCTTTGAAGGTTCGCCGACTTTATAGAAGGCGATACCAATATAAAGACGGGTTTTGGTTGGTTTGACGACATCTGCCCACCATTTTGCCAGTACGTCATAACGTGCTGCGCTACGCGAGAACGGCCAGTAAATTTGCGGGGCTATATAATCCAGTAAGCCTTGTTCGACCCAACGACGAGTGTCTGCGTAGGATTCATCATAAGCTGCGGCCCCGCGCGTATCCGAACCGAGCGGATCGTGTGAGCGATTTCGCCAGACGCCTGCAGGGCTTACACCAAATTCGACTTCCGGTTTAATGCTTTTAATGGTGTGCGACACCTTAGCAATTAACTGCTGGGTATTGTTGCGTCGCCAGTCAGCTTTTGACGCAAATGCACCACCGTATTTGCGGTATGTCTCGTTATCGTTAAGCCGTGAATCCGGCGATTCAGTATAAAAATAGTCGTCAAACTGCACGCCATCTACCGGATAACGAGAAACCACTTCAGCAACTATCGATGTGATCCAGTCCTGAACTTCAGGGATCCCTGGGTCGAGAACAAAACGGTCACCTGACGTCCTGATCCAGTCGCGATGTTGAACATAGACGCTGGCCGGTTGTTGAGACAGGGTGCTATTCAGTTCCCTGATAGTTCCGGGCTTCGTATTAACCGACACGCGGTAGGGGTTAAACCAGGCATGTACTTTCATCCCACGCTTATGGGCTTCGTCGAGAATAAATTGCAGCGGATCGTAACCAGGATATTCACCAATCTTGCCGGTCATTAGATCGGACCACGGCAAAATCTTCGACGGCCAAAGGGCAGTGCCGTCGGGCTTCACCTGGAAAAAGACCGTGTTAATTCCCAGTCGTTGCAAGTTTTCCAGTTTGTCGATCATCGCCAGCTGTTGCACGCGAACCCGGCTGGTGGGGTTGCTGATGTTAACCGAGGAGACGGGAGGCCAGTCGAGGCGGGACACCGTGGCCAACCAGATACCGCGCATAGGTTGCGACGACTGTTGTGCGGTCGCTGGTGGTTTTGAGCCTGCTGGTGGTGTCGTCATTGAATCTGGAGGCGTGCTTTTACAACTACACAGTAAAAGAGCCAGTGCAACCAGTGCCGCTGGCCTTTTAATCGCGGATTTCACAGTTCGGGAGCAGATATCCATATATGCTTATTTCCGGTAAACAGATGTGCGCTTATTCTCGTACTTATCTGGGGCAAGTCAATACGGCAATAAGTACGCAAAAGGGAGCGATTAATTTTCGCTCCCTTGTGTTATTACCACTCAGACACGGTTAGTGTTTCTTATCGTTCATCACAATATAGTGCGGTGAACGAGCACGTGGATGCAGGAAGAAGTGACCTTTCGGCGCGTTCTGGCTGTTAATTGGCTCCAGTGTAACACCTGTATTCGCTTTGCCTTTACGGTCATGAATGGCATAGAGAATAAAGGGTAGGGCAAGTACCACCAGGAAACTAACGACCAGTAATTCGACATACATATCGGTAGAGTCACCCTGGATGTTATCCGGCGGCAGGAAGGAAACAATAAACGCCATAATTGAAGTCAGCAGACCGACAATAGCCACAACCAGTTTCACCCCTTTACCACCAGGGATATTAAATGTGCGTTTTAAGTCAGGATGTTTAAGAACCAACACAATGTAGCCAATAAACAGCATGAAATAAGCACACAGATAAATCACCACCGTCAGCGCCAGTGCGATCAGGAAGGACATGTTGTTACCACCACCGGTGTTGGTGAGGATGATCAACGCGATAGAGGTAATCACCAGCTGGGAAATTACCAGAGTTACCGGCACACCATTTTTGTTCATTTTAGCGAACGCGGCGGGCAGTAGATTTTTCTGCGCGGTGACATACATCCCACGAGAAGGGCCAACAATCCATGAGGCGATTTCCGCCAGAACACCCAGCAGCAGCAGGGCAGAGATAACGCGAACCGTCCACTCAATTTCCGGTGCCACATGAGACATCAGAACGGTGAATGTTTGCATTACACCTGCGGACAGGTTAATTTCATTACCCGGAATCACCATCGCAATGGACAAACCGCCTACTGAACTTAAGCAAATCGCTGCCACCATCAGCAGTAACATTGCCAGCGGATAGTCGCGCCCGGGGTTGCTCATTTCATTAACGTGGGTCGCGGAAGCTTCTACCCCCATATAACTCAAAATGAAGGCAACAAACACAACCAAAGTGCCAACTTTCGAGAAATCAGGGAAGAAGGTTTTGGCATCCATTTCGATAGCAACCGGTGCTCCGGAGTGCAGATAAATCGCTGCTAATGCAATCAAAATAAATGCAGGCAGTAGAATACCCGCGAAGAAGCCCACTTTCGCAATTCGCGCAGTATATTTAGTACCGCCAAACTGAGTTAATGCCAGCGCCCAAAGAATAATCAGCGCAGCGATAGTTTTCGTTACCGGGTCTTCATTCAGTGCTGGCCATTTCAGAATGTAGGACAGCGCCCCTAACACGAAATAGAGCATTGGAATAAAGCCAATAGCGATTTGCAGATAGCCAAATGAGATTGCAGCGAATCCCCATTTCGGCCCCAGGGTATTTGATACCCAGGCGAACACGCCACCTTCTTCCCAGCCGTCCACGGTAGCCATTTCCGCAGCACAAAGACCAACGGGAATAAACCATAAAATCCCGCCCAAGAGCAGGAAGAAGACCAATGAAAAGCCAGATGTTGCGAAGGTAGGGTATTCATAAACAGCCATTACCATCGACGCCGTGATGGCGAAGAACCCGAGTAATGTTAGCTGCTTAGCTTTACCTGTCTGTACTGATGTAGCCATATTATCCCCCTAAAACGGTTGTCCTGTGGAACCGCACCTGTTTTGCTCTGAAGTGCCTTCAGAACAATTTTTTCCGTTGCTAATGCCAGTGAACAGACTTCGGAAATTGTCCCGAAACGGGTTCGTTTCGGGACACCGTTACCGCTTAAACGTTATCAGGTATGTTTAAAGCTGTTCTGCTGGGCAATGCCCTGCAGTTTCGGGTGATCGCTGAGGTATTTCAGGGAGGCTTTGTAGTCTTCCAGTAACAGTTCTGCGAAGTCCATTTCGAAGCCA
>NZ_VATQ01000039.1:0-27569 GCF_005781135.1 Escherichia sp. E3659
CTGGAGCCGGAAACCTGGGCCAGGATGTGTGAGCGGGTGTCAGGTGCTGCCAGCGGGGCGCTTTATGCCAATGAAAGCGGTGCCTATTTTGCCCTGCGTAAGCCTATTTCAAAACCAGCCCATCATACCTGGCGCAGTTACGCGATGTTCCTGCTGGATGTGATGCCGGAAAAAACGGCAGAACATTACCGTAACAAGATAGCTGTCTATCTCCGCTGGTATCAGACGCGGGGCTTTCCGGATGACATTCCCGATGAACAGGAGAATGACCTGGGCTGCCGGGATATCCCGTCCTGGCGACGTATCTGTAAGACTCTCATAAAGAATGATTTCTGGTGCCGGACGCTGTCCTTCGGCCCGAACAAACCCCGGCACTATGAACGTTATCTGCAGCGCATGAAGGAAAGGAGGAAGGAATGGGGGATTCTGTGACACCGGAGAGACTGAGCAACATGATTCGTCAGTACTTCAGCCAGGAACGACCAGATGAAGAGGCCATACAGGCCCTGAACCACCTGCGCAGGGTGCTGCATGAGGTCAGTCCTTTTGCTCAGGAGCCCGTGGACTGCGTGCTGTGGGTAAAAGCGGATAAGGTGGTGGCCAACGATTATAATCCCAATGTCATGGCGCCGGGTGAGAAGAAACTGCTGAAGCAGTCTCTGGAAAAAGATGGTTTCACTCAACCGGTGGTGGTGTCAGAAGAGAAGAACCATTACCTGGTGGTGGATGGTTTTCACCGTCAGTTACTGGGGCGGGAAGCAGATACTGGAAAACGTCTGAAGGGCTGGCTGCCTGTAGCCTGTATTAATCCGGAGAGAAAGGGACAGGCTGAACGTATTGCCGCGACCATACGTCATAACCGGGCCAGAGGAAAACATCAGATAACCTCAATGTCTGATATTGTCAGGGACCTTTCTCGTCTGGGTTGGACAGATGAACGCATTGGTACAGAGCTGGGAATGGACCAGGATGAGGTGCTAAGACTGAAACAGATTAGCGGGCTGACGGAGCTGTTTCAGGAAGAGGACTTCAGCCCGGCATGGACGGTTCGCTGAGACCGTCAGATATGTATATTATTTCAGTGAGTTGATGTTTTGAGCAGGAAAAAGAGTACCCCGGAAGTTGTGGAAGACACGGTTGCACAGAAACTGGAGGCTGCAGGTTACTGGCGCAGAGCTTCTGCCCGCTGGCTTTTTGTTATGGGCAATGTTGAATGTACAGAAGCACAACGGGAGTGGTTGTTGTTGCGACGGGAATATTGTCTGGCGCAGATATCGTCTCCGCCGCTACCTGAAAAGCTGGATATCAGCGAAGTAGCGAAAGCTGCAGATGCCACGCTGAGGCGAATGGGGATTGCCAGCCCGTCCGGGGAGGTATTCAGAAAAGGCACACCGGTCTGTTGATATTCAGGTAACAGGTATTAATGATGAAGAAAGTAATGGTGGACAGCGTATCAGTGCCATGGCAGCTTTTGTGCGATGAACATGGTTTTACCCGGGAGCACCACAATCAGTTGAAGAAGTTCAGCCCGGAAGTATTACGTGAAATTATTGCTGAAATAGCCTGCTGCCATCCATCAACCAGTGTATTGCTCAGGAATAAGTGGCTGACACCGCCGGAGGATATTCTGGAGCAGGTTGCCCGTGAATACGAACGAAGAATACATAACTGTCCATCTTTCAGGAACGAGAAGGAGGCGGAATCCTGGTTAAATGAACTGTTTTTTGCTGTGATTGTTCCGTTATACCGTGTTGCCCCCGGACAATCAGAACAGGTTGAATTCTTTATTCTGCAGCTTATTGCTGAGCAGGAGCGGGTTTGGGGGGGGATTTTAACCAATGATGGTTATTCATGGCATTGTGCGCTTTGTGATATGTTATTTCATCTGATTTTACGAAATATGGAAGACCGGCCTGAACATCAGAGACAACGAATAACAAAAATACTTTATGAGTCCGATACAAGACGGTGTGCAGAAGAGATTAAATTTCGGATTCAATATTCTCAGGATGAAGAACAAAAAAGAGTTTTAAGTGAACTGGTAAATGCTCTTACTTCAGATGTATAAAACATGATATATCGCTATTTTTTTCGTTCATTGAAATCATATTTGTGTAAAAAGTAACAGTAATACTGGTGAGCTCCGGAATATCTGGCAGGAAAAATGATTCATTACTGGCCCTGAAGTCATGCACTTAAGATAAATAGAATTAATGTTGTCAATTAATGCCATGGAAATGCTATTTTCTTCACTAACTGTATGAACTCCGGAACAGGGCTGCTCAGTAAACAAAAACATTTGTGCGTTAAGCGTGCTTTTGGCGAGGAAGTGTAACGGCACCATAGTCACATGATGCTCGTACTTACCTGATTAAAAATATTGTGGAAAATCCCGCAAGTTTGATGACAGTTCTGCTCAACTTTTCCATATACTTACAGACTGCTTTTTAAGCTATTTTTGTTCCTTTTTATGCTCTTTGGTATTTGAACAGACAGAGATGCTTCCTTTATGTTAAAGATAATGAAACAACACAAATTTGCTTTTCTTTTCACAGCACTGCTGAGCACCTTCTTTCTCAATCTGTTTCCACTGAACGCTGCAGGGTACGAGCTGAATACCGTGTTGCAGATTGTGGCGGGCGTTAATCTGTTGCAGCGTCGCCATCAGGTCGTTTCATTTATTATGTTGCTGATAATTTTTGTCACCACACACTGGCTGCACCCCATCAACGCCATGACACAGCTGTACTACGGGAGTTATCTGGTATTTTTCTTCATTCTGTCAGTGATTGTGTTCCGCCAGGTGATTTTCTCCGCCCGGATAAACACAGAGTCCATCTGCGCTGCGCTGAGTGGCTTTCTGCTTATTGGCTATATGGGATTTTTCATGTTTTCTGCAATAGAAAATCATATGCCTGGTGCGTTCCGTGGGCTGTCAAATGATGAGTTGCAGATGATGAATGAACTTTTTTATTATTCTTTCATCAGTATTCTGACCGTAGGCTATGGCGATATTGTTGCCGTCAGCTGGCCGGCCCGTAACGCCACCATTCTGGTTATTCTCACGGGCTATATTTACTCACTGGTTTTTATTGCCCGCATCGTCAGCGGATTTTCGGTCTCAGAAAAATAACGCTCTACGCCAGCGACATAACAGGCCAGACTGAACTCCCGACGTCTGAAACTGTCAGAAACAAGCCATATGTAACATTTACACCAGAATCCCTTGAGATATCATCGAATTCAGAGCAAGGATGTTCCCCCCTGTTTACTGGGGGGAATATTAATCAGTGCTTGTTCTACTTAAGTATCCTCCAAAACTGGCGATATCCAGTCAGGTAAACAGCCTCAAAGGCTACCTGTTTTCTCGAGTGTGCCACAGGCGCAATACATAAATAGTCTGGCCAGTAAGTTCGTAACGGATTTCGTACTCACCAACAAAAATCCGTCTAATCTCCCTGGGTTCAAACTGAAATAACTGTTCCCCTCTCGTAAGCGGTTCTGGTGAGCCGCTTACGAGAGGGGCAGTACTTCGTCGATGTAGTAATATGGATTTACGTCGACACGAAACGTGTGACTTTTAAGCGTCTACTGAAAGCGAAAAACAAACCTTACGCAATCTTTTTTAAGGGATTTCTCGCTATGATGTTAAATACTATTACTTTTGTGGGTTTTAAGCTGCGGGGAACTTGGTGTTATGAAGTCCAGAATCGGGCCAAACGGAGTGCATTTCTTCGATCGAAATACAGGTTTGAACATCCTATTAGACGAATTGTACTCTCAGGGGGTAGTTTGGTCGATGTCTCCCCGTCAAGTCTCAATAGCACTCACCAATCTTTGCGATCTCCATTGCGCATATTGTTTTGCGCCCAAACACAAGGCCGTGCTGCATACTGACCAAGTACTTAGCTGGTTAAAGGAATTGGATACTGAAGGATGCCTCGGCATCGGCTTTGGCGGAGGGGAACCAACTCACCATCCAGATTTCGTCGAAATATGCAAACGGGCTGCCGGGGAAACTCAGCTTGCCGTGACATTCACGACCCATGGTCATCGTTTGTCGCAACAATTAGTTAAACACCTCAAAGGTTCAATTCACTTCGCGCGCATTAGCGTTGACGGGATAGGCAGTACCTATGAAGAACTGCGCGGAAAACCTTTTACCAACTTACTTAAGGGAATTGAATCGATTGCAACATTGTCGCCCTTTGGAATAAACGTCGTGATAAACGAACGTACAGTCTTTGAGCTTGATGCAATAACTGAGCTGGCGCAACAGTTTGGCGCTAGTGAATTGCTGTTATTGCCTCAGCAAGCAACTAACGCGGTCGCAAGTATGAATGAAGTGGTCGGCCGAGAGCTTAAGAACTGGGTCTCCAACTATAGAGGAGAGGTTCGACTTGCAGTAAGTGAGGTGGGAGCGTCAGGACTACCCATATGCGATCCTCTTCCTGATGAAACTGGCCTTCGAGCCTACGCGCACATAGACGCTTCCGGCATATTGCGTATGAGTTCTTATTCAACCACCGGTGTGGATATTGGCGAAACCGGTGTTCTGTCAGCGCTTAAGCGACTTCGTAATACCTTAGAGATAAAATAAGGGGCACAGTAATGAAAATTTGGAACGGATATGGTTCTGAGCATTCGATGAACTTAGTTCTCATCGGAAAATTCAAGCAAGAGCAAGATGCAGAGAAGGTCGAGAAGGATATTAAAACGCTCAGTACTCAGGCTGAGAAAGATGAATGTTACTCGCTCCCTTTTGATGAGCCAGAGAATCAACGGTTTTCAGATGAAATGCTCTCATTACTATGCAGCCTAAAACTCCACACTTTAGGACCAACCGATCTTGGTCAATTGGTGTCAGATCATCATCTAGATCGTGAAGGCGATAGAATAACAATAACTACTGATGAGGCTGAGGTATCCGCGTTCGTGAAGCTGTTTGTCGAGGCTGGAGCAAAGGTCGAGATTTTCTCAGCGCATGACTATCCGTCCGATTCCAGCGATGCCAGTTGAAAGAGGATGCATTGATGCCTGAAGTAAATTGGAAAGTATTCAACGAACTGCCCGGTGCAGCAGATGTGAACTTCGAAAACCTTTGTCGCGCTCTGGTACGCCGACACTATGGTCGTTTCGGGCGCTTTAAGCAACTTGCAAATCAGCCTGGGGTGGAGTTTCACCTCGAGCTGACGGAGCCTTGTGATCTCGGTGCGCCACCAGGCTGGATTGGTTGGCAATGCAAGTGGTATGAGCTGGTGAATGGACAAGATTTGGGAGCCTCCCGCCGCAACAAGATCATCGAAGGTATCGAAAAGACGCGTAAGCATGTCCCTGGAGTAACCAATTGGAAGCTTTGGACTCATCACACGTTAACAAAAGGTGATCAAGAGTGGTTTTTCGCGCTAGAGCGAGACCGCTTCCCCGAATTGAAGTTAGAACTGCTCACTGCTACTGATATCGAAGATCTTTTGGTCGGACCGGGAGCGCTTTTACGGGAAACCTACTTTGGTGAACTGGTTCTAACCCCAGAGCTAATTGCTGAGCAGTATAAGCTTGCCGTGGCTCCATTTAAGAACCGCTACCAGCCAGACGTTCATGTAGCGGTGGGGGCTGAGGAGAATATATTCAGGCATCTGTGCAGCCAAAACGCATGGGAATCTCTGGAAGAACTCTCAAACGCTTTAAAAAAGAATCATACGAGCATTGCTTCGGTTACTGAGCAACTCAAAATTGAGCTCAGGACTGAAGTTGAATTACTCCTGTCCCGGGTTATTGAGTTGACTGAGTTTATTGATGGTTTACACACGGCGCTCGGCAAAGGTGACTTTAACTCTGTACATCAAGCGTTGGTTTCAAATCCTCGTCAGCCGGTACGTTATGACAGGCTACTTTCGAAATTGCGTGGAGCTCGCTTTGACGGGGCTCCGTTAACCGCTAATTTGGTTGCAGATATTCACATGGTTTCGTCTGTTCTCCGCAGTCTGGAGCAGTCAATTGGTGCTCGGGCAGTTGCTGTACTTGCGGCGGCAGGTGAAGGTAAATCTGAACTTGCAGTCAAGGTAACCCAGCCAGAAGGGGAATACCCAGGGGGAATCCTCCTATTGGGTAAGAATCTTCATTCAGGTCAAGGGCTTGATGATCTCGTAACTGCCTTCAAGATTTCTGGGAGGCCAGCAGAAAGTTTCGACCGCCTGATTGAGGCCGTAGATGCGGCAGGCCAGCGTGCAGGCAAACGCATACCTATTGTTATTGACGGTCTGAATGAGGCGGAAGATCCGAGAAATTGGAGGGATGAATTATCCCGAGCGGATGAGCTTCTAAAGAATTTTCCTTATGTCTTGTTAGTTGTCACTCTTCGCAATGAATTCGCCCAGATGTGTCTGCCTGAGGGGTTTCCTCAAGTTGAACATAACGGGTTTCAGGAAGATCCGAAGACAGCATTTGACAAGTACTTTGAGTACTACAAGATCGATGCTACCGATGCGGATCTACCAGTCGAACTCTTGCAGCATCCCTTAACACTGAGAATTTTTTGCGAAGTAGCAAATTATCCTCGTCAGCATATTGTCGGAGTGGAAGCATTGCCCCGTTCGCTTGCAAGTTTGTTCGAAGCACATTTTAACAAGGTTGCCGCACGAGTCGCTGAGCTTTCACCAGCTAGGTATCGCATTTATCAAGATGACGTTCAGGATGCACTACTGACGATCGCGGGTCTTCTTTGGGATAACAATGCGAGAAGTGTGGATTTTCAAGCTACACGGGCGGCAGTTCGGGATATGGGGTGGAACGATAGTATTATTCGTGCACTTGAGTCTGAAGGCATACTAGTTAGGACTATTTCTCAAGAAGGTAGGCAAGGAGTTGCGTTTGCATACGACCTAATGGCCGGACATATGATGGCGCACCACCTGCTTAGGAAGCCTGAGTTGCTCCAATGGTTAAAAAGCGATGAAGGGAGCGCAAAATTCAAATCTCATGGACCTGATTCGCATACCTTCGCTTATGACGTATTCCGGGCTCTGGTTGATCTGTATCCGCAACACTCCGGTAGGCGGCAGCTTTGGCAAGACTTGTCGGATGATATACTCGTTATGAACGCTCTGTTATTGACGACGCAATCGGACCCAAGATATATCGGGCGGGCTACTGTTGAACGATTTGCTCAAGCTATGCAGGAGTCGAAGCGATTTGCACAATTTGCCTTCGAAAAGCTACGGAGCATCAGGGCTGCACTAGCTCATCCGTTTGATATGAGCTTTTTGCATGATGTGCTAATGGCGATGTCCAATACTCAGCGCGATCTTTTTTGGTCCGAGTGGATTCGTCAAAAATCTGAACAAGTTAAAGATGACTTAAAATTCTTGTCGACGAGATGGAAATTGGGTCATCTGGATGAGCGTGAACTTCGGAGAGTTCGCTGGGTGATGTGGACATTGACGACGACATCCAGAGCTTTGCGGGATATGGCTACCAAAGCCCTGTATGAATTTGCCATCAGGCGGCCAGAAGAGTTTTTCCGGTTGGCGATGGAGACAAATGCAGTTTCAGACCCATATGTCCCTGAGCGAGTGTTCGCCGCAGCCTACGGTGCAGTCCTGACCACTTGGTCGGATATCGATGCAGTAGAGTTACATGATGCGTTGCCACGGTTCGCTCGTGAGATTTACCAAACCATGTTTGTACCTGATGCTACAGCTCCTACCTGGCATGCGTTATATCAACAGTACTGCCTGGGAATCATTGCCATTGCAAGGATGGTAGATCCAAATTGTTTTTCAGAGGATGAAGCTGCTCATCTTGTTCCGCCTTTTAGCCATCTGCCTAACGTATTTAAAAGCATTCGTCAGTACGATACAGCAGTCATCAAGCAAGCGCAGAGTGCAGCGATTCGAATGGACTTCGGTAACTATACGATTGGGAGACTTATTCCACATAGATCGAACTACGATGACAGCAACCCAGAGTACCAACAGGTGTTGAAGGCAATTATTTCTCGAATGCTGGTACTTGGTTATGACCCTGAGCAGTTCGAATCTATTGATCGGCAAATGTATTCCGGCTCTCGTATGGGAGAAGACAAACACAAAATCGATCGATATGGCAAAAAGTACGGCTGGATAGCTTACTTCGAGATGTGGGGACTGCGATACGCGCAGGGCCTCCTTTCCGAAGACCGTAGCGCTCGTCCATCGGACGCAGATATCGACCCGACGTTCCCGCTAGACGCTGTGAGCATTGATTTGCCACTTCCAGCCTTGTTCAGCGAACAGTCGTCGGATGATGGGGATTGGATCATGAGGGGGCCGCAACCTGACTACCGTAGCATCCTTGAGATTACGGAAATTGATGGTCTGACGGGGCCATGGATCCTACTTGACGGTTTTGTTGAGCAAAATGCTACCTCGGATGACCGGCAGATTTTCACTTTCCTGCGAGGGGTATTCGTAGATAGCCAAGAAGTTGACAATCTATGTAGGTTGTTCACTGATCTTGAATATCCTGGCAACAGCGCCATCCCTGATGCTCCTGTCTACTATTACACCTATGCTGGTGAGATGCCTTTCTCGTCGATTCCGGGGCTGCTAGTCGCAAATGAACAAGAGGATGATAGTGATGAAAATTTGGTGTCTGCAGACAGATGGTCAGGCAATGGCGTTGCGGTAGATATCACCGTGCAGAACTACAACTGGGAGAGTTACCATAGCGTGGAGAACCAAAGCAGCGGTGCGAGTCTACCCTCGAAGCAACTTTGTGAGGCTTTGAATCTCAGATACCGTGCAAACACATGGGATTTGCATGATGCAGCAGGTGTGGCATCACTGTACCGCAAAGTTGGCGAGTATGATTCGGCTGTCAGTGGCTCAGTCAGTTATTTGCGCCGTGATCTACTTGATCGTTACTTGATGCAATCCGGCAAGGTATTGGTATGGCTTATGTGGGGGGAGCGTGGTTTTCATTACCGCTCCAACAAGACGCACAATTTGCACAGGTATTACGTGAATCACCAACATATTCACAAGCGTATTCATATCCATCAGATAGCTTCTGAGTGCTAGTAACCAAAATATTGCGGACAGAGTCGCTATATGAGTTACGAATTCAGAAAACTTTCATCCGTAAACTTTTTGGATCTCATTTGAAAGCAGGAGGCTTCATTTCGAAGCCTTCTGTGCGGGCTAGATAGAGGCATTAACGATAGACATGTTCGTGCTAACGGTAAGGTTATTGAATAATAGAGGATCTCCGTTCAGTAAAATGGTAAGCGTTAACGGAGCGCCGTATTAACGCTTATTTATTGGTGAGTGCTACGTTCTATGGCAGGAGTTTGTCAACTCTGTTGGAAGGGCATCCCGACAGTACGCTCAGGATATGGCGCAGATACGCTTCCGGATCGATACCGTTCAGACGGCAGGTGCCGATCAGCCCGTACAGCAGTGCTCCACGCTCGCCGCCGTGATCGCTACCGAAGAACACGTAATTTTTCTTTCCGAGACAGACTGCACGAAGCGCTCTTTCCGCTGTGTTATTGTCCGCCTCCGCCAGACCGTCATCACTGTAATAACAGAGGGCGTCCCACTGATTCAGGACATAGCTGAACGCTTCGCCCAGTCTGGATTTTTTCGACAGCGTGCCATTCTTCTCCACCATCCATTCATGCAGCGACGTCAGTAACGCTTTGCTTCGCTGCTGCCTGACTGCAAGACGCTCTGACTCTGGTAATCCCCGTATTTCATCCTCGATGGCGTACAGTTCACTGATTCGCTTCAGGGCTTCTTCTGCCGTCGCACTTTTGCTGCTGATGTATACATCGTGGATTTTTCTCCGGGCATGAGCCCAGCACGCAACTTCTGTCAGCGCACCACCTTCACGTTCTGCACTGAACAGCCTGTCGTAACCTGTGAACGCATTCGCCTGCAGGATACCCCGGAAGGGGCGGAGGTGTTGCTCCGGGTGTTTCCCCTGCCGGTTCGGTGAGTACGCGAACCAGACCGCCAGAGGAGATGACGAACCCGCATTACGATCATCCCGGACATACGTCCAGATGCGCCCTGTTTTCGTCTTTTTCAGGCCCGGTGCTAGTACCTTTACCGGTGTGTCGTCAGTGTGAAGCTTGCGGGTATTCATCACATAACGGTACAGGGCATCATTCAGCGGCGTCATTAACTGGCAGCACGCGTCAACCCAGTTGGAGAGTAATGCACGGCTCAGTTCGACACCCTGTCGGGCAAAGATTTCACTCTGACGATACAGTGGCAGGTGTTCGCAGTATTTTCCCGTTAACACGCGGGCAAGTAATCCGGGGCCCGCGATACCACGCTCTATCGGGCGGGACGGCGCCGGTGCTTCAACGATGCAGTCACATTTTGTTCAGGCTTTTTTTACCCGTTCTGTACGGATCACTTTCAGGGCGCTGCTCACCAGTTCCAGTTGTTCTGCACTGACTTCCCCCAGATAATCCAGCTCACCGCCACACTCCGGGCAACAGCTTTCTTCAGGCTCCAGACGGTGTATTTCACGGGGAAGATACGCCGGTAACGGGCGACGATGATGTGACTGTCGCAACTGGCGGAGAACCAGTTTATTGTCTCTTCGCCCACTCTTTTTCATCATTGGTGAGTTGTTCTTTATGCAAATAATCACCAGGAACAAGGGGAGGGGTAACCAGTTTAGGACGCCCATTATCATCACGAACTGTCACCAGACCAACTATTTCACCATTTTATTTAAGTGCCCATGTAGCCAGTTGGTATAGTGTTGACTTTTCTGCCACACCAGAGACATTTTCGTGACGAAAATACCAATCTGACGCAGGGATAATTTGTTTGTAGGATGTATTACTCATAGCCTTCTCCCTTAACAAAATGATGCTTTTGCCATATTACTGTTCATCTGTTATGTCGTTCGAATTTTTATTGATACGAAAATCTTCCAGAGAACGCCCGGCTTTCATTGCTTCATCAATCGGTTTTGGCGCACGTCCACGCCCGGACCAGTATTTAGTTTCACCATTTTCTTCAAATTGATACTTGGGCGGTGCTTTTGGCAACGTCTTTTTACGTGATTTTGGCGTATCTTCAGGCCGATCAAGCAGTTCTTCCGGTGAAAAACCCTCTTCGGCGATTAACTGAAGCAGTTCCTGACGTTTCTCTTCACGCTCGGCTCGTTCAGCAGCTTCACGTTCAGCATCTTTACGGCGTTCTTCAATAACAGTGTTGAGCTTTTCCTGCATGTCGAGTAATTGCTCAAAATCAACTCCGCGTACATACATGCGTAGTGAACGAATATTCGTCATTGTCCGACTGATGATGCTGTATTCTTCTTCTTTAGTCAGTTTGCACATCATTCCTCTCTCTTTTGCAATAAACGTGTTTTCTCTGGTGGGTTGATTACCCAGTCTTTTTTACTGTGTCTGACATTTTGTACTGTAGTGCAGTTGTAATGCAAACCTCCCGGGCTTTTGGGACACAGCATTTCAGTCTAGGCTCCATCATTACCATTTTGTTGATTCGAAACGAAAACCCTCATCAATATCGATCGATTTTACCGATCGATATGATCGCATCGATCGGTTGTAACCATTTTACCCTATCTTTTTCATGGTCTTAAAATAGGCAACCCTATTTGTCGAGTAGGGTAAGAACCAACGGAGATGATTGGAATGAAAAAGGTTATTGCGGTTTCAGCGCTTGCAATGGCAGGCATGTTTTCGGCCCAGACTCTGGCTGATGAGAATAAAACAGGCTTTTATGTGACCGGTAAAGCCGGTGCTTCAGTTGTGAATCAGAGTGACCAACGCTTCCGCCAGGACTTTGGGGATGATGTTTATAAGTATAAGGGCGGCGATAAGAACGATACTGTATTTGGTGCCGGCCTTGCGGTGGGCTATGATTTTTATCAACATTACAACGTTCCAGTGCGCACGGAAGTGGAATTCTATGGCCGTGGGGCTGCAGACTCCCGCTATACACTGGATACATGGCATTCTCCGATGGGGGATGGTGGTCAGGAAGACACACAGAACAGGCTCAGTGTGAATACCCTGATGATGAACACGTATTATGATTTCAGAAACAGCAGTGCATTCACGCCATGGGTATCTGTTGGGATGGGTTACGCACGGGTACATCATAAGGCGACATATACTGATACTTCCTGGAATAAATCTGGTGAGGTAAGTGATATTTCTGCGTTACATTACTCGGGATATGATAACAACTTCGCATGGAGTATTGGGGCAGGTGTTCGCTATGACGTAACTCCGGATATCGCTCTTGACCTCAGCTATCGCTATCTGGATGCTGGTAAATCCTCCCTGTCTTACAGGGATGCAGAAGGGGATAAATATAAATCAGAGGCTGACGTTAAAAGTCACGACATCATGTTTGGTGTGACTTATAACTTCTGACAGCCATTTCTGCCTGCGCTTTGGGGCACAGTAAAGTGCAGGTATGACAAATCAATAACAGATATCCTGATAACATTCTCCCTCTGGCAATTAATAATATCAGATGAATGAAATATAAATAGAGTAAAAATATTACTCTCGTTGATTTTTTACAGGGGACAGGTGGTGCGCAGTATGGTTGCCAGCCTGTTAAATGAAAAAAGACTGTTGTTGGGGTATGTTGTTTTTTGGCTATATCAACCCTTCCGGAAACAATAAACCGCATTACGAAAGAGGTCCCGGACATCTGGTTTAAAGTTTGAACATAATCAAATAAAAATCTGTTACCGGAGGGCGTAGCTTTGTGGAACTGACAAATGATGTCAGGGGTATTTATATAATTCACTTACACAAGAGTAATACTAAGGTGCAGTGATTTATGGCTGACTCAACGAGAAATCGCTCAGCGGAGCGTTTGGTTGATATCCTTGTTGAATTACAGAGTTATGGCGTGGTCAGTCGCCATAATTTGATGAAAAAATACAACATCACTGAGCGAACAGCATATCGTGATCTGAATATGCTTTCTCCCTTTATTGAAGCCTGTGGCGATGGAAAATACCGGCTTATTTCGGCAAGAGCAGGAAACCAGAGCAAAGAATCACTGCACAAATCTCTGGCCAGGTTACTGGATACTGATGCGATTTTTCCTGAACGGGATGAAGGTTTCTGGCAGAAATTAGAAAACAGGGCAACCGAAAAGCATATTCGTGTTCAGTTTCATAACCCTGAGCACACCATCAGGGATGATTTAAGAAAATATCTTGGTGTTCTTGAAAAAACGATCCGCAACAGTAATGTTTGCCAGATTGCATATGCCGGTAAGACCAGAATCGTTCATCCTTATAAATTAACTAATCAGAGAAGTATATGGTATTTGCTGGCTACTGAAGAGAACAGGTTAAAGTCGTTTTCATTAGCTAAAATAAAATGGCTGGATATAAAAAAAGAAAAGTTTGCAAAGAGTGAGGAAATACAGTCACTAGTAAGTGAGTCATGTGACCCGTGGGTGAGCGACAAAACATTTGATGTAGTGTTGTTCATTCACAGTAATATCGCCCATTATTTTTTGCGACGGGACTTACTTCCTTACCAGCAATTGCTACACAAACATGACAATGGCATTACGCTGTCATGCAAGGCTGCACATAAAAATCAAATTATCCCGTTGATTTTATACTGGCTACCGAATGTTGAAATTATTGAACCAGTATGGCTGAAAGAAGCCGTGTTAACAATGTTAGGAAAATACCTCACCGCTGAGAATGTTTCCTGAAATACTTCAGTTGACTGATGATAAAGTAATCTGTACAGGAGGAAAAGAATGGCATTACCTTTCATTATTTTGGGTGTGGCTGCCGGTGCTGCGGCATTCGGCGGAAAAAAAGCTTACGATGGATATCAAAAAAAGTCAGAAGCAGAGGATGTGCTCGAAAAAGCAAAAGAGCGTTACGAGGAGCATAAAGGAAAATTTGAGCAGTCTGAAGCTCAGACATCATCAAAATTAACAACGCTCGGAAATAAAGAGCTTGAGATTGGTAAAGATTTCAGTGAGTTCGACAGGATTGCTGCAGAGCTCCTGGCGCGTCTGGAAAAAGAGGGCAATAAAGACCTGAAACTGAGTGTCCCGCAACATAACATCGATAAGATTCAGAACCTGGCCATTTCAGCGACAGAATATCTCAGTACGGTCGTTGCTGCCGGAGTTTCCGGGGCTGCTGCGGGTTTTGCTGTGTATAGCGGAGTGATGGCATTTGCAGCGGCTTCCACAGGTACACCCATTGCAGCGCTTTCTGGTGCCGCGGCTTATAACGCGACGATGGCGGCAATTGGTGGGGGCTCACTGGCTGCAGGGGGCATGGGAATGGCTGGTGGCGCAATGGTATTAGGCACTGCAGTGGCTGCACCGTTGATTGCCATAGCGGGCTGGGCTTACGACAGACATGCGACGAAAGCTCTTGAAAATGCCCATCAGTGTGCCTGCAAAGTTGAACGGGCAGTTAAGAAAATGAATCTGGCCCGGGAGCATTTTGCAAAAGTTAATCAATACGTTGATGAAATTCTCACTGCACTGAACAGAATGCATGCTGTATTTATTAAACACTATTTTGAACCGCTTAAATCCATGCATTCTGTTATTACAGAACAACAGGATATCAATGTATCAGATGAAATCATTATGCTTATTGACCATGGATATTCACTGGCCGCTATTATGACGGATATTATTACAACGCCACTGTTTAAACCGCGGAAACAGGAAAATGGTGAGGCTGTGATAAAAGATAACGTTATTGAAATGGAAAAGGATGATAATGGAATGAATGTTATTAATAAGGAAGAGCTGGATGATGTACTGGCCAGTTCGGTTGTGAAATTTGATGATTTTTCATCCCGGAGTTAATGATTTACCGGGCGTTAAAGCCCGGCTTTACAAGAAGTGAAATAACATGAATGTGGAAAAATTTGACTGGACAGAAGAGTTACATCAGACCATGGTGAAGAGCCTGGTTACATCATTCGGGCTGGATTTTCTGTTGCTAAATGATCGTAAGGGTGGTGATGTTGACACTATCCATAATGTGCGTAATGGTATTTATGCCACGGAGGCTGAGCGACAGCGGTATGAAGGTCGTGGCGACTATGATTCTCATCATTACCACAGCCATGAGAACTACATCGCGACGAACCGGAAAGGAAAGCGTGCACATCAGGCAGGGACTCTTACTGATGCATATACAGGCGAAGTGTTTGCTTCAGACGATAAAAAAAATCTGGATCATATTATTTCCGCTAAAGAAATTCATGATGATCCGGGGAGAATTCTTGCTGAACGGGATGGTGCAGAACTGGCAAATGACGCTTCAAATCTGGCATTCACTCATGAGTCGCTCAATAAATCAAAGAAAGCAGACTCAATGGATGCGTTTATTTGCACGCTGCAGAAAAACAGAGAAGATACGTTAAGGCAGATAGCAGAGCTTGAATCTCAGGCAACACTGACAGAAAAAGAAAAGAAACGTCTGATAAGTCTGAGAAAAAAAGCTGATGCAGATACTGAGCGTATGGAAAGGGCTGATAAATATGCCCGGGAAAAATACGAGGCCACGATTAATCAGAGCTATTACCTGAGTAGTAAGTTTGCTACTGCTGTTGCCAGTGCTTCACTTAATTCCGGTTTTCGTATGGGGACGCGACAGATGCTGGGGCTTATTCTTGCCGAGATCTGGTTCGAACTGAGGGAACGAATCCCGCATATTATCAGACAGCAACGGAACTCATTCTGCGCCGGCAAATGCCTGTCCGAAATAACGTCAGCATTACGTGCCTGCCAGGAACGAGTACAGGAAAAATTCAGTTCTTTTTTAATTGCCTTTAAAGATGGTGTCATCGGAGGGATACTGTCAGGTATTACCACAACGCTGTTAAATATATTCCTGACGACGGAAAGAATGATTGTCCGGCTTATCAGGGAAATGTGGAACAACCTCGTTCAGGCCTTTAAAGTCCTGGTATTTAACCCGGAGGGATTATCGCCGGGGCAGTTAGCCAAAGCGGTCACTAAACTGATAGCAGCAGGTGTGGCTGTTGCCGGTGGGGTGATGATAAATGAGGCGATGGCGCAGATCCTTATTTTTCCATTTGGTTCAGAGCTTGCTGCCTTTTGTGGTGCGCTGACGACAGGTATTCTCGGGCTGGTGATGAATTATTATCTCGAATATAGCGAGGTTATGCAGCGGGTATGGGCATTTCTGGACAAATTTAAGGATAAGTTCCGGCGGTCACTGGAATACTTTCAGGCAGTCAATGCTGAACTTGATCGCTATCTTGTGGAACTTACTGCACTGGAATTTTCTGTTGATGCTGCCGCGTTAAATCATTTTTCACTTCATCTGGATAGCGTAAACAGTGAGATAGAGCGCGGAATTCTGCTGAGAGAAGAAGTCAGCCGACGAGGGATTGCGTTGCCGTTTGAGTCAGGAAATGTGGCTTCTGTTCGTGACTGGTTAAATAAGCGATGAAATTACACCCTCCATTTCCCTGTAACCAGTGTGGGGCCTGTTGTCGTCATGTCAACAGGGCGGGTGAAACGCAATGTCTGGATCGTGGTGACGGTATTTGCCGTCACTATCAGACTGATTCTCATTTGTGTGCAATTTATGATAAACGCCCACAGATTTGCCGGGTTGAAGACCAGTATTTACTGAATTATCAGTCTCAGTACAGCTGGCAGGAGTTTATTGCATTAAACCAGGCCGCCTGCCTTATTCTGAATAAACTGTAATGCCATTAATGGCGGCGTCAGGACAGAAACTGAGAGAACATAAAACAGTAAAATGTCATTCCGTTCAGCAGCCAGCGTTGCTTTCTCCGGCTGCTGTTATTGTAAGACATTTTCGTTAAGAACGCAGAAGGAGAAGATCGTGAGATTGCTGTTAAAAGGGCTCGTCGGAATGGCGCTGGCCTGGCTTGTTATTGGTTTCGGGATGGAGTTATTTTTTCTCGCCGATCGGGTTCATCCGGCATTAAGAGTAATCGTTGGCCTGGGGATGTTATTCCTGATGATAATGATTGCGGGTGGTATGTGCGGTTCTCTTCTGTCACGAAAGAAAACATCATGACGTTCCTGTTTACGCCGTTACATTTGTGGCGGCGGATGATACCTGTTTTATGATTATTCAGAAAAATGTATTTACCTGTCACGGCATGTTCAGCGAGCGGCGCCGGACAGAAATATCGCTTTTACTCAATTATTATGAAAATTAATCTTCCATTCATACACTGGCCACGGATTAGCAATGATAAGCGCCTCGTGTTATCAGTGGTTGTCTTTACCCTTTCTAATCTCCTTGTATCCTCAGGAGCGCATCTGATTTACCGGATATTATTCTTTATCCTGGCACTTCTTATTATTAAGGCAATGAAATCGATTACGTTGCGTTTGATTCTTGCCTTCCCGTTCACATTACTGACTGCTGCAGATATCAGTATCAGCCTGTATTCATGGTGTACATTTGACACCACATTCAATGATGGTTTTGCAATCAGTATCCTTCAGACAGATCCTGATGAAGTAATAAGAATGTTCAGGATGTATGTTGTTTATGTTATCGCATTTATTATCCTCTTTTTATTGTTCTTCTGTTCAGCAATAAATAAAACGTCCTCATTGCCATCGGAAAAGGTCACGGTAATTACATTTTTATTGTTAATTACAGTAACGTTATATTCTTCCTTCCAGTTTGCGTTGAAGAAACAGTATCAAATAAATGAAGTTGATCCTTACATAGTCGCTTCCCGGTTTGCCACATATACCCCTTTCTTTAATCTGAACTATTTTGCACTGGCCGCAAAGGAGCATCAGAGATTAATGACGATTGCTGATACCATACCTCACTACGATCTGGTGATTACGGATAACAACACTGACGTATTTGTTCTGGTGATTGGTGAATCTGCAAGGACTGATAACATGTCCATTTACGGGTATTCGCGCCCAACCACACCAGAGCTTCAGAAACAGAAATCACGACTGAAACTGTTCACTCAGGCAATCAGCGGGGCACCTTATACCGCTCTTGCGGTACCGCTGGCATTATCTGCTGATACCGTGCTGCATCATGATGTTCGCCGTTACCCCGATAATATTATCAACATGGCGAATCAGGTGGGGTTCGATACCTGGTGGCTCAGTGCGCAGTCCGCTTTCCGACAGAACGGAACGGCTGTGGCCAGTATCGCCATGCGGGCCAGAAACAGAATTTATGTCAGAGGCTATGATGAGTTACTGCTCCCACACCTGGCTGAAGCACTGAACAGTAATCCGGGAAGCAGGAAACTGATTGTTCTGCATCTGACGGGCAGCCATGAGCCAGTCTGCAGTAACTGGCCCAGAGATAAAGCCGTGTTTAAACCGCTGGATACAGAAGAAGTCTGCTACGATAATTCCATTCATTATACCGACAGTTTGTTGGGACAGATTTTCGCCATGCTGGAAACGCGTCGGGCATCAGTCATGTATTTTTCAGATCACGGTCTGGAGTATGACCCGACAAAAGAACATGCCTATTTTCATGGTGGAATCAAACCCAGTCAGCAGGCTTATCATGTTCCGATGTTTATCTGGTACAGCCCGACACTGGGAGAGCATGTCGATCGCCAGACGGTGAACAGCGTTTTTTCCACTGCGTATAATGATTATCTGATTAATGCATGGATGGGGTTAACCAGAGACGGACAGCCGGAAACGCCGGAAGAGGTAATTATCCGCTGGCAGGGAAAATCAGATGTTTTTGATGCAAACCATAACGTGTTTGACTACAAAGTATTACGAAAGAACTTTAATGAGCCCCTGGAATAATTCATTAAAGTAATTTACTTCGCTATCCTTTTTCCAGTTACTCACAAAGAAAAATATTCAGAAAATAATTCCCGGGCTGGCAGCCCGGGATGATTACTATTTTAATGGATTGTTAATCTTTGCATATTCAAACGGGCTGATACATTGTTCTCTGTTCGCATCCAGAAAATCTGCCCACCACTGTAGCATCAGTCGACGTTCTTCCAGATGTTCTGCTTTATGGATATACGCAGCACGTACACCATTACGCTCCTGATGGCTCATCTGACGTTCCACAGCATCGCGGGACCACAAACCTGATTCAATCAATGCACTGCACGCCATTGCCCGGAATCCATGGCCACAGACTTCCCGGGTTGTGTCATACCCCATCACCCTCAGGGCTTTATTTACAGTATTTTCACTGATTGGTTTACGCGGGTCATGTGCACCCGTAAATATCAGACCATTTTCACCTGCCCATGTCTGAAGTTCTGTCAGTATGGCTACAGCCTGTTTGCTGAGTGGCACAAGATGTGGTGTTCGCATCTTGGAGCCCCGGTGTGAGAATTTTACGCCTGGCAGAGGTTTGCGTTCGGCTGGAATAGTCCACATGGCATTGTCAATATCAATTTCAGACCAGCGGGCGTATCTGAGTTCACTGGAACGAATAAAAACCAGTAAATTCAGCATAACGGCAAGCTGGGTGACAGGTTGCCCCTTGTAACTGCCAATACGTGACAAAAGTTCAGGCAGGCGAGAAAGATCAAGAGCGGGGCGATGCTGGCGTTTTACCGTAGTCAATGCGCCAGCCATATCCAGAGCAGGATTATATCTGATGATGCCAGACTGTACGGCATAACGCATTACGGCAGATATTCTTTGCTGCAGACGACTGGCGATTTCATAAATTTGTTTAGCTTCTGCAGCACGAACAGGGATAAGCAGATCCGGGGTATTGAGTGTTGTGATATCCCGGTTGCCGATAAAGGGGAAAACGTGAGTCTCGAGGCTTTTGAGTACTTTATCGCTGTGTGATTGTGCCCATTGTTTATTACTGGCATGCCAGCGTCGTGCAATATGTTCAAAAGAGAGCTGTAAATCAGGGACTACTTTTTTAGCTCTTTTCTGTTCGCAAGGGTCAACCCCCTCCGAAATCAGTTTTCGGGCCTCATCCCGTTTTGTACGAGCTTCGGAGAGAGAAACTTCTGGATACACACCAAGTGCCAGAGTCTTCTCCTTACCCAGAATACGATAACGGAGACGCCAGTAACGGGAACCATTAGGATGTACCAGCAGGAACATGCCAGCCCCGTCAGTGAGTTTATAAGCCTTGTCAGTGGGCTTTGCAGCCCGGATTTTTGCGTCAGTCAGTGCCATAGTTCAGCCTTCTGAATGCGTTAAAGAGGGTACAAATTCTGTCGAACTGGGGTATACCCGCAATTATACCCACACAATAGGGTTGATGTGGGGGGAATCTGGTTGAGTTCGGTAGAATTGATTTGGAGGCAGAACGCTTAAATCGTGGCGTCCTGAAACGAAAAACGGACCTCCGTGGAGGTCCGTTTATATGAATTTGGTGCCCGGACTCGGAATCGAACCAAGGACACGGGGATTTTCAATCCCTGATTTAAACACGCATAGAACGTTTGTTACCTGTAAATCATATACAGGTGACTTATATGCATGTAATTTCAGTAATTTCTACCAAAGGCGGTGAAGGTAAGTCTACTAAATCTGCCAACCTGGCAGGCTTATGTGCCGATGCCGGTCTCAAAACTCTCCTGCTTGATGGCGATTACCGTCAGCCAACCGTCTCCAGTTATTACCCTCTTCGTTATGAAGCTCCATGTGGTCTGTATGAGCTACTTATGCAGACTGTAGATCTTAACCATCCGGAACAGTTAATTTCCCATACCTGCATTGAAAATCTTGATCTGATAATTTCCAACGATCCTCACGGACAACTAAAAACGGCAATGATGCACGCGCCGGATGGGCGCATCCGATTACGTAATCAGCTACAGCATCCATTATTTGCTTCTTATGACGTAATTATTGGTGACACACAAGGCGCTCGCTCAATCATGCTGGAGCAGATGCTTCTGGCGACAACACATACCGCGCTGGCAGTTGTAAAGCCTGTAATGCCTGATATTCGGGAATTCTTACGAGGAACGGTGGGATTGATGGAAGAACTGCTTCCCTACCGTGGGTTTGGTATTGCGTTGCCGCCAATGAAGATATTGGTCAACTGCATGGATTACACCCTGCTGGCCGAAGAAGCGCTGAGCGCATTAACTACGATAATTACAGATGGAACGTATAGCAAAGCGGATATTCCCCCCGTCACTCTGCTCGAAACCCAAATCTACGATCTTGAAGTCTACAAACTGGGCCATACGCGGGGACAACCCGCTCACCGTCTTGAATACCATACTGACCGTAAGAGTCTGCCAGCGGCGCAGACTATGCATGATCTGGCCTGTGAATTATTCCCCCAGTGGCGCGACCGTTTTGATGCAGTACTGCAAAACCAGCCGAAGGGGGATAAGTGATGAGGCTCTATCGGGCAACGTACAGCCTCTTAAACCGCGATGGCCGGATCACAGTTGATGAGCAGTGGGTCTTTTTTGAAGCCGAAACTTACGCTGATGCACTGGAAAAAATACCCGGTCTATTGATGACGATGTGGGATTGCTGTGAATCCCAGCTCGAAGTATGGAACCTGATGCCGGATAACCAGCTTGTTGATCTCAGTATGGATATGGAGATTGATTCTCCCCGGGAGTGGCGTTTCTTTGAAGTTGGCTATTCTGCTGGTTCTGCCGTTTATCTTGATGTCGAACGGGATGGCTGGCCGCTGTTTCTTGTCTCCCCGTCCTGGCTGGCTCGTCTGAATAAAGCGTTGGCTGAATGTCGTAGCGTCGGAGGCCAGCATGAATAACGCCGAAAAGATATCGCCGCCGCACTCCATCAGCGCCGAACAAGCCGTTCTTGGTGGCCTGATGCTCGATAACGATCGCTGGGATGATATCGCAACGATTATTTCTGCCGACAGCTTTTATTCGCGACCGCATGGCGTGATTTTCTCAGTGATGCAGGCTCTTCTGCTTCGGAACAAGCCCATCGATCTGATTACTCTGGCTGAATCAATGGAGCAGCAGGGGACATTAGAACAGTGTGGCGGTTTTGCCTATCTCGCTGAACTCTCCAAAAATACGCCCAGTGCGGCCAATATTGTGGCTTATGCGGAGTATGTTGCCAGCTACGGCCAAAAGCGTCGGTTGCTGGAACTGGGGCATGATCTGGTCGGACAGGCCAGCGATGGCAGAAGTGACCTGACGGTATTACTGGATGAAGCTGAGCGCCGCATCTTTGCTATTGCCGAACAACAATCTCCGGATGGCGACGTTGATCTGTATGCCTCACTGGAATCCTTCCTCAATCAATTAGAGCAACGTTGCAGTAGTGAAGATCTCATTACCGGTACGCCTACCGGTTTTGCTCAACTGAATACGATGACCAGCGGCTTCCAGCCCAGCGACCTGATTTTGCTGGCTGGCCGTCCGTCAATGGGGAAAACTGCTTTTGGATTGGCATTCTGCGAAGGGGCGTTGAATGAACGACCGGACATGGCTGTACAGGTTTACAGTCTGGAAATGCCTACCGAGCAGTTGCTAATGCGCTTTACCGCCATGCTGGGGCGTGTGCCTCTGCAACACCTGCGCAATGGCGATATGCAGGATGAAGACTGGGCGCGTGTTAGTGCAGCAATGAAAGTCCTGCTTGAAGACTGGAAAGGAAGGCTGGTAATCGATGATTCCAGTTACATGACTCCGACAATCCTGCGTTCAAAGGTACGGCGGAATATCCGTAAATACGGTAATCCATCCCTGATCCTGCTGGATTACCTGCAACTGATGCGCTGCCCGGGGCAGGAGAACCGGACGCAGGAGATCGCGGAAATCTCCCGCTCACTCAAGGCGCTGGCGAAAGAAATTGGTTGTCCGGTGGTGGCGTTATCACAGCTTAACCGGTCACTGGAAAGCCGGGCAGATAAGCGCCCGAATAATGGCGATCTGCGTGACTCCGGGGCGCTGGAGCAGGATGCCGATCTGATTATGTTTGTTTATCGGGATGAAGTGTATGACGCCGATACGTCTGAACCCGGTGTGGCCGAAATTATTCTTGGCAAGCAGCGTAATGGCCCGATTGGTACTGTAAAAGTACAGTACCAGGCGGAGATTACCCGTTTTGAGGATTTCACAGGAGGTCGCTATGACTTCTAAGAAATCCAGCCAGTTAGGCGAAAAGTTGCTTCAGCGGGGCCGTACCCCGAATACTGGAAGCTCTGCTGTGGTGTTGCCGATAAATGAAATGCCGATGGTATTAACGCTGGAGCAGTTGCGCCCTAATCCTGATAACCCCCGAACATCCCGCAACCCGAAGTATGAAGATATCAAAGCGTCGATCCGCGCCCGGGGGCTGGATTCGGTGCCTAAAGTTACCAAAGATCCGGAAAATCCTGAGGATGTTTATATCTTCAGCGACGGCGGAAACACTCGCTATTCCGCCCTGACTGAACTGTATATAGAAACCGGTGATGAACGCTTTAACCGCGTCCAGTGCATAGTAAAGCCGTGGCCGGGACGTTTGCAGTGTGTCATCGGTCATCTGGCCGAGAATGATGTGCGTGGCGAGCTGTCATTTATTGAGAAAGCCTTTGGTATCGAAAAGGCGAGAGCTATTTACGAGGAACAGCTGGGGCGCGAAGTGAGCCAGCGTGAGCTGGCCGATCTGCTGAAAGAGGCGGGTTATCCGGTTCACCATTCGAATATCAGTCGTATGGTGGCGACAATTGAGTACCTTTATCCGTGGATGCCCAACTTGCTTAATTCAGGTATGGGACGACCTCAGATCGCCCAGCTAATTACGTTGCGAACAGCGGCAGAAAAAGCTTGGCAAGCCTTCAGTCAGAACGTCGCGTTGCCTCCGGAACAGGAATTTAATGATGTCTTTGGTGGTGTTTGTCGCGCTTTTGACGACGCGGATTACTACTCAGCCGATGTCTTTAAAGAAGAGCTGATTGCGGCCCTGTTGAAGGCGATGCCCGATCCGCAACTGACCTACGATAGCTGGCTGATTGAACTCGATCCACAGGAACAGAACCGGCGCAAACTCTTCGGTGCGCCGGAGCCGCTTCCCCAGCATGTTCTGGATGCGGACAAAATCCATGATGAGCCTTCACAACCACCGGCTGCTGAACCGCCCTCCGTTGCTACTGATTCCGGGTTAAAGGAGAAAAGGCCTGTCACAACTGAGGGCAATTCCTCCAATGATCTGGATCACCCGCCCGATGAAGAACCGCTAGATCTTTATGATGGGAATACCCTCCGGGATTCAACACCTGACTTACCCGACACTCTTCCGGGCGCTGAGCCAGGACCTTCTGCTGGTGACGAGCCGCTCCTGGAACCACCTGCAAATACTATCACTTTTGCCGCGAACGGGCTGGAGCCGGTAACCGATATCTGGCATATCCCGGCGTTACAGGATGATGTTGAACATCTACAGGACATCGCGTTTCGCCTGGCTTTCGAACTGGCGGAGGTGATGGGGGTTGAAGATGCTGTTCAGGAAGATAAATCTCTCCTGGGAACGGGTTATTCCCTCTCATCAAACCCAGATGGCGAACCTCTGGCTACGTTGTGCGGTGAGGCGACGGATATGCCTATATCGATATTAACCGGGTTTCTTATCGGTGCATCCAGTTCCGGTCCGTTAGATGCTCCATTATTTGATGATGTGTATGCGGTGAAATTCCTGCGTTTAATCAGGGTAGTGCGCCGTTTGCGCGAGCTGCAACGTGAGACATTCAGGGGGGAAACAGCATGAAAGCTGACTGGATTGATGAGGCGCAGGAAGTGACCCAATTGATGGTCGATAGCCAGGTAGAACGCATTCGCTCTTCATTTATATCACCGGCGATATCTTCCGCTGAATGCGAACGATGTGGACATGAGATCCCGGAGGCCCGTCGCAGAGCTGTTATGGGCGTCAGGCTGTGCGTTGAATGTCAGACCATTACAGAGTTTCGGTGGCGTGTTGGATATGGAGGATACGATGAAAGCTGAAGCCACATCATGGATCATCATTCTGTTTTGTTTTCTGGCATGGGCTGTTGATATTGCGATTATTTATGGAGGGCGTGCGTAATGAATGCACTTTTAACGCAGATTGTAATGGAGCTGAAATCCGGCAATATCCGCCGTTGTGAGGCGATGGGGTTAACGCTGGAAGAGATTCAGGAACTAAACAGCTTAACCGTCGAGGATCTGCATTATCTGGTGAATACGCAGGTATCGCTTCTGACCTTCCGCATTAACCATACCAACCTGAACACCATGCTGGCGCAGGCCCGTCGTGAACAGAGCCGGACGCAGCGTATCGACAGGGCGTTAACGCTGGGTGGCTCTATCGAGCTGATGCAGCATTTTTTTGGCCTGACGGCGACGGAGGTCAGCTCCCGGCGACGCCTTGTTGGCGTTGTAACCCGACAGGGGCGCACTCAGATCCCTACAGAAGAGCAGGAACTGGAGGTGTGGCGGCAATGGAAGGCATCGAACGTTGACAACTTGGAATCACTGGATGCACTAGAGGCCATGATGCTAATCGCTGAGCAGCAGGACATTTCGTTAACCGCAGTCTGGACGTTAACCAAAGGATGGAGTGCCGCCTGATGGCCGTTGTTCCCGTCGATGATGTTATCCAGTGTACGCTGGCGAAGATGCAAAACCGGATTGAGCAAAAAACACAATCCGGCGAGCAGACTAATGAGCAGAGTGGATTGCTCTTTCTGGGGAACGTGCATGACGCCGTTCCTCGGCACTTATTTCTGGATAGCCGATTATCGCCACTGGATAAGATGGCGTGGGTGATGATCCGGCTGTACGCCCAGCAGAACGAGGGCGCTGTTTTTCCTACCTACGACGAATTGCAATGTCAACTGGCATTACCTCATTCTGATAAAGCCTCTCGTGAGACGATCAGCAGGGCGCTGTTAATGCTACGTCTTACCGGATGGCTGAGCCTTTGCAAGCGAGTCAGAGATAAATCTGGGCGCATTCGCGGCAATATCTATGCCCAACATGATGAGCCACTGGGACTGTTTGACGCGGAATATTTCGACCCCGGCTGGCTTGACGCCGTTGCTGATGCCTGCCGACACACCAATAAAACGATACGCCTGACGGCGCTGGCCGTTTTGCAGGAAATCAAATCCGATACCCGTATGCGTCACCGGCATTCGCACGTTGCGCTGATAGAAGCGCGTTTGTCCGCTCCACAAACTCCGCAGGAAATAGTGTCATCATGGCAGAAGAAAATCCCCAGTTCTGAAACCGAACCGGGTCAAAAATCACAGAGTTCGGAATCCGAACTGGGCTGTCTGAAGGGGGATATTTTACCGGGTTCAGATTCCGAACTAAGCCGGAAATCAAGGGATGGCGGCTTAGTTCGAAAATCGAACCGTTACGTACGTAGTTTTACACAGAGTGTAAAAGATACGTACGTAGGGGGCGAAAGTCGGTTGTCATGGCCGACAGCGGTAATCGAACGACTGAATATGCCCGACCGGGATATGCTGGAGCGGCAGCTTGGAGCGTTACCTAGAGAGTTAGGGCAGCGAATCCTGGACGATCTGGCTGGTCGTATGAAAGCAACGGAAGTCAGGAACGTCACTGCGTATTTGCTGGCAAACCTGAAACGGGCAAGAGAGGGACTGTTTAATATAGGAGATAAAGGGGATATACCTAAGCTTGCGCCTGTGAAACAAAAAATTGTTAGCATATCGGCAACAAAAGAGTTCAACCGTGAGATAAAGCGAAGCAGACGTGAGTTTGTCTCACGAACGATGGACAAAATCCGTAGTAGTTATTTTAGCTCATAAAATGACCAGTGTTGACAGTGTCAACACTAAAAGTCTTGATGGTGGTTTAAGGAACAGAAGATAAATGAGATTTAGTCTGAAAATGTTTCTGCCGAGGTCTATTGCAGTTAACCCTGAAAAAATACTAAAAATGCGAATATGGTTTTCTGTGGGGGAAATATCGTAGTTTTTGTTTACTTCCTTTTTTGCTAGAAAAAGGAAATTTAAATGAAATACTCTAAAATTTATTTGCTTGTTATGTCTTCACTGTTGTCAGATCCTGCGATGGCTGATTTTACTGATGATGGTTCTCATGTTCGCTGGACTAATGAGTGCACTCGCTCAGGCGGCGGGGATGAACACTGTACGCAGATGGATGAACCAGATGTTGCAGACGCTGTTAATAAAGGAATAGATATATCAAAAGATTATACAGACCAAAGATACGACGAAATGAAATCGTATGTTGAAAATAATGGAGTTGATAAAAGTTATGTTGATGCCGCTGATGCTGCGTCAAAAAAATATGCAGATCAGAAGGCTGCAACAGCGGAACAGAACGCTAAAAATCATGCAGATTCAAAAGCTGCGGCGGCTGAATCGAACGCAAATGCATACACTGACTCTAAATTTAGTGACATGCAATCATACGTAGATAATACAATTTCAAATATCAGTAACGGCGTGGATCAAAGTTATGTTGATGCTGGTGATGCAGGTGCGAAATCATATGCTGATCAGCAAGCAAATAACGCTGAAGATAATGCAAACGTATATACAGATTCGAAAATAAAAGACGCTACCAATGATATGCGCTCCTACACCGATAACTCATCGGCGCAGACACTGGT
>NZ_VATQ01000040.1:0-70868 GCF_005781135.1 Escherichia sp. E3659
GCCTTTTAGCCCTATCGGATCATCGGGACGATCCGGTACAGGTCATACTTTTTAACATGCTACCGCCCGCGCCGTTTCTGGCTTCCCGGCTATCACCTTTTACTTATTTAACAACACGTTAACCACATTTCCCCGACGCGCGTTTTCACGCCCGCTCACCATATCACCACCGCCACGAACCTGTCATTCCGCTTTCCACTAAGTCCGTTTCCGGCACCCCGTGACGGGGGGCCGCCAGGTCGCCACCGGCGGCATGGCGGGGCCACGGCGCGGGGTCTGCGGGTGCGGGCGGCAGAGAGTCCGCAAGCGACGGAACGGCGCTCTGTGGCACCGCTACCTGACCGGGGTTTGCCTGTGCATGACCACACGGACCGGGGCGGGCAGCGGAAGCTGGCGAGGCGGGAACGAGTAACGCGCGGCCTTTTTGCGCGGCACGAGCCGCCGCAGCCAGACGACGCCGGGCGGGCATAAAGCCCTTACAAGCGGAGGCCGCCAGGCCGACACCCTTTTCTGACTGACTGCCACACGATCACGCTGCCGCAGAACGGCACCGGAGCCGCCAGGGAGGGCGGCGACTGCGGGGCCACAGAACGGCACCACTGCTGACAGCAGAACGGAGCGCCAGCGAAGCTTTGCGCTGCACGGGCCGCGGAGCTGAACGCCGGGGCGCAAGACATAATGCGGATTGTGCGAACACGAGCCGCGCACAGCGGGTCGGGTTCGCCACTGTAGCCACCCGGCGAGAGTGCGCATAATCCCCCGCATTATGTTGAATGACGTTTGCCCCGTGCTGCATGGTCGCATGGGGCGCGGCTGCCTCCACGGGGCGGACGGCATTTACCCCCGCGCGCTCCGCTGGCAAGGGGGCAGTCAACCGCCAGGGATGGCGGTTGTCTGCCCTGCACCTCACCCCACGGCCTTACAGGGATCGCCCGCTAACTTTGCGGCCTGTCCGGCGACGCAGCTGCTTCGCCCGGTATCAGCGTCTCCGGCTGCGCTTCCTGCTGACCAGAGCACGCTCCATCTCCGCATGGTTACGCTCACGCCGCGTCTGCGGCTCTGCCGCCACCTGCGGGCTGCGTCGTTCCGGCCACGTCTCATCCTGCTCTTCCGGGTGCGTCAGCGCGTGAACTTCCTGTAAGTGACCGATGGCTACCCGCGTGTAGATCTGCGTCGTCTCCAGCTTCTCATGCCCGAGGATCGCCTGGATATGCCGCGTGTCCGCGCCGTTGTCCAGCATCTGCGTGGCCATTGAGTGGCGGAAGATGTGACAGGCTCCGGGTTTCTGTATCCGCGCCTTTTCACGGATGGTTTCCCCGCCGATCTGCGTCAGCGTTCCCCGGTTCAGTCCTTTGCCGTGGTACGTCACGAACAGGTGACCACTGTCAGCGCGTTGCGTCAGGTGAGGCCGCACACTGCGCAGGTAGCGCATCACCCACTCCAGCGCCACATGGCCCACCGGAACGACCCGATCCTTCTTCCCCTTGCCCTGGCGCACGTTCACCACGCCGCGCGTGAAGTCCACGTCTGACAGCATCAGGTTCGCCACCTCCATGCGCCTGATCCCGGTACTCCACAACACTTCCAGTATCGCCCGGTTGCGCAGTCCCAGCGGCTTCTCCGTGTCCAGACTGCCCAGCACCTGCCGCGTCTCCTGCTCGCTGAACACCTGCGCCGGAAGCCGTTTCTCCTCCTTCGGCAGTGTCAGCATCTCTGCCGGACTGTAGAGGATGACGTGCCGTTGCAGCAGCCAGCGGAAGAAGTTCTTCACCGCACTGAGGCGGTTAAGCTGCCCACTGACCGCCAGCGTGTTGCCGTCAGCCTTGCGGTAGCTGCGTAAGTGGCGCTGGTACGCTTCCAGCACCGCCAGGCTGACCTGTGGTGCGTACAGCAGGCCGCGCGCCTCGCACCATGTCATGAACGGTAACAGCCGTTCGCGGTAGCCTTCCACGCTGCGCGCGCTGTAGCCTGCGGCTTCCAGGCTTTCCAGCCAGGCGAGCATGTGCTGGCGCTGCGTCGTGTGTTCGTTCTGGCGACTAAGATAAAGGGCTTCCTGCCCCGGTGATTTGGGCTTTGTCATGATGATTGTCCTGATTGAGATTACGGTACGATGGGGATAAGAACAGAGGATGGAACAGTGGTTTTTCAGGCAGGCCGACCGCTTCATGGTATAAGTCTTACAGGGCGCGGCCTGTGGGGGTATTACGTTACCCGACCACCTGCCGACTGACTGCCGACCGGGAGCCGACTATTGCAGCCGCCACCCCGACCGGATGAGGTCATACTTATGCTTCGGTGTTGCTCCGGCCCGGACGGGCCGCAGTATGATTGCGGGGCAGGTTTTTTCCGTTCTGCCGGAACTGGGTTTTTTCCTCTGCCCCGACCGCTCCGGCCTGTAAGCCGCATCGAGTCTGGTCTGCGGTGGTTTTTTCCTTAACCCGACTGACTGCCGACCACTGCCCGACCAGAGGCCGACCGTTTCGCCATCTGCCCTGACCGGGCGGGGTCATGCGGCGTTTCCGGTACGTCGATCAGCCCGCACAGGTGCGCGGCGTCTGCGCTGCTGTCCCCGTCGAACAGCAGTTCATAGCAGAACGTCAGCCCGCGACGGTGGACCAGCAGATATTCCATTTCGACCAGCCTCGCCAGGTGGATCTTGAGCTGCGTGTCGCCCCACTGTACCGCGTCACGCAGTTGTTTACGGGTGAACCGCATCGCCTCACGCGCCTGGCCGCTGCCGCTCACCCATTGCTGGATCAGGGTTAACAGTTTGCGCGTCTGCGGCGGCATTTCGTCCAGGGTGCGCCCGAGTATTTCATGTGCCAGACGGTTCGCCAGGGCGATGTCCTCCCGCGTCACCTCGATGTACTCCACCACCTGCCCGCGATGCTCCACGCGCTTGATCTCCCGCTGGTACTGGTGCAGCAGCGCGATCGCCTGGATCAGCGTCAGGTATTTCATGTGGTCGCGCCGGGTGCGGGTTTTGTCGCTCATGAACGTGAGCTGTGACGCGAACGGGTTCACCACGTTGAGCGGGCGTAACAGCCGCTGCGCGTTCTGGTGAAGCTGAGTGATGTAACTTTTTTCATTCGCCGCCAGCAGGCCTTCCAGCGTCTGCGCGTAACGCTGCGCCGCGTGGATCGCTTCCGTCTGTTCCCGCGACTCGTTCACCGTCAGCACCAGGCAACGGTTGAGTAACTCTTCGTCAACGTCGATCGCCGTGGTGGTCAGCATCAGCATCACCGGGCCTTTTACCGTGTACTGCTTCGTCACCAGGTTGCCGCTGGCGTCGTCCTTGCCCGTACTGGCGATGGTCAGTTCCCCGTCCGACTGCAACAGCTTGAGCGCATACGCCGCCTGGCGCACACCTTCTTCTTCCGCGATGGCGAGGATCTTGTGTTGCAGGTTGGTTTCACCGAGGTAGAACAGGCTCTGCCCGGTCATGGCGCTGTACTGTAAGCGTTCTTCCGGCGGGATCAGGTTGAGCACCGCATCCATTAAGCTGGACTTACCCGCCGCGCTCGATGACTGGATCAGCACCGCCAGCGGCCTGTCCAGCTTACGCGACACCGCCGCCAGATACGCCGCCGTCAGGTTGGTGGATTCACCCACCACACCACACGCCGCCATGTCTGCCGCGATGCGTGATGCAAGATCCGGCGAGCGCAACAGTTCCAGCGCCGCCTCCCGATCCGTGTCGCTCATCTCCGGGGCGGCGTTTTCCGGCTGCGGTGCAGCCTGCCAGTGCTCCAGCGCCAGCAGCACTTTTCCTAACGAGCGACGCAGATCGCCTTCTGCAAGGCCCAGCTCTGCGGCGGCGGCCCGCGCATAACCGCCGCGACTACGGGCGCTCATCATATCCACCGCATCCGCGAACACCACGCCGCTTCCGGTGTCCAGTACCTGCGCGTTAACCTTCATCGCGGCAGCGTTCGGTTTGCGGCTTACGCCCCGGATCGTCCAGCGTTCGCCCGGTAAGGCTACCATCAGTTCACCATCAGCCAGGGTTTCCACGCTGACGCCCGGTGCAGGGGCGCTGACTGCCGGAAGTGCGGCAACATCAGCGGCTAATGAAGTCAGGTGTGCAGGCTCCGCGCTGGCCTGCGGCGCGATACTTTCCGCGTCGGCCAGATCACTCATGGACACCGCGCCATCCAGCAACAGACTGAACGCCTGCTCCGGCTCTGCCACCTGGCACAGATAGCCGTTCGCATCCATGCCCGCCGGGAACAGTACACGGAACGTGGCGATCCCGGAAGCGGCTAAGGAAGAAGCCAGTTTTACCGCCGCCTCATTACCCGCCGGATCGTTGTCGTAGGCGATCAGTATCTGCTTAACGCCGTGTGCCAGCAGTGCGGCCCGCATCTCATCGGTGAAGCCGTTCGCCCCGTAAGCCGCCGTGACGTTACGGAACCCCGCCACCCAGAACGACATGGCATCTATCAGCGATTCGCACAGGATAACCGACGCCGAACCGATCAGCGCCTGCTCGTTCCACACCCCGCCATGAGCACCCGGAAGGTACAGATGTAACGCCGTGCCTTTACGCAGATCATTACCGATCTTGCGCCCATACATCTCGCGGATCTGCCCGTTGAGATCAACAACCGGCACAACCAGCGACCCGGTGAAGTGTTCATGCCCGGACTCACGCAGCACACCCACACCCTTAAGCCGGGCGCGGATCTTCTCACCTGCCCGTGATTTAACCGCTGGCAGGCGATAAGGCAGCGTGCGGTTGGCGAAGCCTAATTTAAAGGCAGCGACCAGTTCAGGATGGTTAAGGCGGCGCTTTTCCAGATAGGCCACCGCTTCCGGCGCGTTCAGCAGCGTGTGATGGTAGAACTCCACCACGCGGGAGAGCAGTTGCTGACGGCCCGCTTCATCTTCCGCGAAGATTTCCGGCTCATCCTTTGTAACCAGCGGCACCACGGCGGGATTGTCGCCCAGCTCCGCTTTCAGGCGTTCCGCCGCCTTACGCAGGCTGAGTTTTTCCGTCTGCATCACCCAGTTCAGCACCGATCCGCCTGCGTTGCAGCCGAAGCAGTGATACAGGTTTTTCTCCGGCGAGATCACACAGGACGGCGTTTTCTCGTCATGGAACGGACACAGCGTGGTGAAGTCTTTCCCTTTCTTAACCAGTGGTCGCCCCTGCGCCTGAACCACGGCGACTAAGGAGACGGCGGCTTTCAGGTGCTGCAACTCTGCTTCCGGGATGCGGGCCATTTGCTACCTCTAAAACCTTGTCAATGGACATTAATGTGATATATAGTAATCACATTAATGTTGCATTACAACAGGCAGCTAAAAAAGAGGGCATACAATGACAGCTATTGATTTCCTGATGACAGGTCTTGATATGTCTGCTTTTTCCGAACGCCTGAAAGCACTGAGGGAAGCCAGAGGGCTGACCCAGACACGCCTTGCTGAGATGATCGACGTACAGCCGAGAGCCTATAACCGCTGGGAGCGCGGCCATATCTCGCCGCAACTGGAGACGCTGCTGAAGCTGGCTGATGTGTTACAGGTTTCGCTTGATGAACTGGTTGGCCGGGTTGATACCAGCAAGGATGTGAAGATCCGTAACGCTGAGTTGCACGAACTCTGGCAACAGGCTGATGCGCTACCGGATGAAGAACAAAGAGCGTTGATTATGGTGATTGACAGTTTTGTGACTAAAGTCAACGTGGAGAAGGCAGTCAAGAAGAGTGTGAGACAACGTTAAACAGCGCGGCGGCAATGAGTTCGCACCTCATTACCGCCGCTCACCACAAGCAACTAACAGGAGTAGTTAATTATGGCTGAACACGATATTACGCCAGAAGTCGCCATTTCCAAAACAGAGCGCCGCTGTACCGTGGGTTATCTTCCCAACCGCAGCGACACACCGGTGATCAAAATCAGCGCCAAATGGCTGAGAGAAGCGGGATTTGAGATCGGCACGGGCGTTACCGTGAGGATCTCGGAAGGCTGCCTGATCCTGCTTGCGGATAACAACGAAGTACAGGAACTGCGCAGGGAGCTTTGTCAGGTTAAACAGGCAGTTAAGGGGATGCGAGAAGGAATGTTTAGTGTGCTGAACAAAAATTAAATAATAAAAAGCCGGGAAGACTTAATACCTTCCCAGCCTTACCTTAGTCAATATAAGAAGTGCCAATAGCATTTTTATCCTGCTTAATCATTTTTATTATTAACTCCCAACCATCAACAATATAATTTCTCCCAGAAAAAATATATAACACATCGCCAGATGATAAGTTTTTATCCATTATTTCATTGCTTTCAAACTCTATTTGAGAAATAAATATCATGGGTACATCATCAATAAATCTCCAACTAGCGCCTCCAACCCATTTTGGCTTTTTATTCATAAATAAGAAATTTTCTTGAATAACATTAACCATCCATGATTTCACATCTAATGGAATGGATTTAATCCAGTTTACATTTGGTTCAGGGTAGGATGTTAGTAAATATTCATCATACACACGTTTCATGAACAATTCAGACTCGCTGTGACCAAGTCCTACGCTACAGGTCTGTGCTGCTAGCTCTGACAAAGCTGAAGAAAATAAAATATAATTACGATCAATCACCATGAACTAACCCCCGTAATAAGTTCTATAAATTCCATTCCTGAATGACGATATTTATCTACTTCTTGATGTTGCCATGGATCTACTTCGTCTAAATTATTTTTAGCGTGAACATTAGGTCCGCCTTGTCGCTGCGGTATATTTTTATGGTGTAACTCATATGGTATATCTCTTATCTCTATTTTACCCGTTTTAATTACTTTAACTCTAGCTGTGAATTTAGGTGCACGTCCACCAACCATTTCTAAAATATTTCTTGGCGAATATAATCCTGAAGGATTGGCTAACTCTTTTGCACCAACATCTTTCCAATAATTTTTTTGTTCTGTAGACCAACACTTAAGACCAAGTGGATCGATCCATGACAGCGGATTCGGCCCATAAGCATATAAGTTTAACCCGCCTTTTAGCCCTATCGGGTCTGGCTGGGTAAACCGCCCACACTCCGGTGCATAAAACCTGAACGTATTATAGTGAAGCCCCGTTTCTGCGTCAAAATACTGCCCCGAGAACCGCAGGTTTTGCCCCACTGTCAGGACTGTATGCGCACTTGCAGCCTCCGTTTCTTTCCCCCACAGTTCATAACGCGCTTCATACACCAGTTTCCCTGACTCACTTGTCATTGCTTCCGGCAGGCCGTTCAGCGCCGTGTGGTAGTAATATACCGTGGTTTTCGGCGGGCGCGTGTCCTGTGGTTCTATCACCTGCCGGGTAAAACGATCCACCCTTGCCAGCGGCTCATAACTGTCACCGTTGTAGACATACAGCACCTCTGTGGCCTTTCCCGGACTGTCTTCTCCCCGCAGCCGCATCCCGTCCCAGATAAAACGTACTCTCTCCGGGGCCGCTTCCGCTTCGCCCTCATCATGCCACCGGTACAGCCGTTTCCCCGTCCGCCGCCCGAGCAGGTCGTAGTCGTATTCCACCCGCTGCCACCGGGAGTACATCCTGTCCGCAAACCGCACTTCCACCATCCGGTTATCGCTGTTATAGCGGTAATCCTGCCGTTGCGCCTGCTCATCCGTGCGCCTGCTCATACGCCCGAAGGCATCATACTGGTAGTGCCAGCCCCGGTACTGCATTAACTGGTTATTCTTGATCGCCGGACCGCGCTCCTCCATCAGGTTTCCGGCCAGATCGCAGTACTGCCGCACCGTGAAATGCTGCTGTGCGCTCAGGATCTGCCCAGTGCAGTCATACTGGTACCAGGTGCTGCCGCTGCGTTCCTCCGGGGAAAGCAGCGCCTGCGCATCCTGTGTCCGGTGGTACCGGCTCATCAGGAAGCCACGCTGATCCCAGGTATAACGCCGCTCCAGCAACGGTGTTCCATGCCGCTGCTGCGCCATCTGCGCCAGACGGGCAGTTACCCGCCCGGCAGCATCATATTCCGTGCGCAGTGTCAGGCTGCCCTGGGTCCGGCTGATTTCCTGGTGCAGGCTGTTACGTTCAAACTCAGCCAGCACCGTCTGCTGCCCGTCGTTGTCTTCCAGATTGAGCTGTTGCAGATGCCCGCTGCCGTAGTACAGCCGCTTCAGGCGGCGACCATCCGGCATCTGCGTTTCTGTGCGGTTGCCCAGTTCGTCATAGCGGTGGGTAAAAACGCCCGCCGGGTTATGTTCTTCCAGCAGGCTGCCATACGCATCCGTGACCAGATGCAGCGTGTCCTGCGCAGCAATATTTTCATCCCCGCGCTGTTTCTTCTGCCAGTCATCCGGCGTAAATCGCTGGAGTGTCAGCGTGTTTTTCCCATACCGGTAACAGACAGCGCCATCCCCGTTCTCCCGGTACTGCACCCGTCCGGCAGCATCATACGCCAGCCGGGTGACCTGCGGTAAAAGCGCCTCCTGACCGGACGCCACGGGAGCGGGATAGCGGGTTATCTCACAGATATTGCTCCGGCTGTCATACCGGTACACTTCGCGGCAGCCCGTCAGATCGCAGGACTCTTCCAGCCGTGACAGGCTGTCCCGGCTGAAACGGTACGCTTCATTTTTCTGGTTATACAGCGCAATAAGCTGCCCGCCGGCATCATATTCGAAGCGCACCTGGCGCTGCTGAGGATCAGTGTGGCGGATAACCTGCCCGCGCAGGTTATAGTCAAACCGGCTGCTCTGACGTGCCGGATCGGTCACACCGGCAAGCTGTCCACGGGCATTGTAATGGCAGGTGGTTTCGCCACCATCAGGGCGGATTTGCTTTTGCAGGCGGCCCGCTGCTGAAAACGCCTGGCGAGTGCAGTTACCCTGCGCATCCGTCACGGCAGCCAGCCGTCCATACTCATCATAATACAGGTGGGTGGTATACCCGGAACAGTCCGTCTGCCGGGTTAACTGTCCACGATTATTCCAGCCGTAGCGGTACAGGTTGCCCCGGACATCCTGTATGCTCTCAACCAGCCCGGAAGCATCATGGTTATAGCGGGTGATGAGGCCTGCCTGGTCAATGGTTTTGATACGATCACCAAAGACATTGTAAACATGGCGTAAGACCAGCCCTTCGGGATATTCCTCTTTCAGCGGAAAGGCAAAATCCCGGTCCCAGTCAAACCGGTATTCCTGACCGACGGGATCAACCACCTGGATCAGGTTGCCGCGCTCATCGTACTTAAAGCTGTGTTCATACTGTGCGGGATCAACCACCCGCAGGAGTTCCCGGTTATCCCCCCATTCATACAGCCAGCAGATATCCGGGGCAGGCTGCCAGCGGGTAATGTTGTACTGCTCATCCCATTCATGCAGGCTGTCCGGCCTGCCATCACCATAATGCAGCGTGGCCCGGCGCGCCGCCGGATCGTAATCAAACAGGATTTCCCCGCTGCGCTGCTCTCCTTCCTGTAGCCAGTGCCGTGCGACATGAAAATGGCCGGGAAGACCGGAAGTTGGCTGCCAGCGGTAATGCGCCTGCAGGCCATCCACCGTCTGGTGCATGGTCAGGCGCCCGTGCTCCGCATCCCAGGCAAAACGGCGCATCACGACCCCGTCAGCATCCACGACGGCGGTGAGCTGCGCCTGTTCATTATATTCATAACGAATACGCAGTACGCCCGTCCGGGTATCCTCCTGCCGGTACTGCTGGTATACGGCCCTCAGACGGGAATGCTGCGGGTGATAGTCCAGATACAGGCAGAGGGCCTGAAGATCATCCTCGATCCGCACCGGCAGTCCCCGGTCATTGTAGTAATAGCGGATACCGTTCAGATGACGATCGCATTCCTGAATCAGGCGGAACCGGCCATCGTGCAGGGGATTTGCCTCAAAAATCTGGTACTGTCCCTGTGCGCTTTCCAGCACGAACATACCAGCCAGTGGATGATAAAGCCGGAAACCTTCGTCCACATAGAACATGGCTCCGCCCACCGGAACATCTCCCAGCCCCAGCTCCCTGCCGGACATGTCATGAAAAAATATCTGCGCGCTGTCCTGCGTTCCCGGCGCTGAAGGTTCCTGATGCAGGAACACTTCAAACGGCAGGCACCAGCCCCGGCCAAGAATGCCTTCATCGCTGTTAAGGCTGCTGTAAACCCGCTGCCATGCCAGCGGGATTACCCCGTCACAGGCAAAATCCAGCTCATCCTCTCCGCCCAGTATTTTTACACCGGAGGCGATGTGTACCGGCCTGGCTGTCTGTGATGACGCTTGCAGCCCTGAAGACAGGGACGATAATGAAGTGGAAAGTGTTCCTCCGGCCACTATCCCCAGCGTATTGCCCAGGACCGAACCCAGCATCAGACAGGGCAACTTACCCGCAAACTCCCTGGCCGTTATCCTGCAAAACAGAGCCTGCACTGAACTGACCAGAAATCCTCCGGCAATAAGCCCTGCATAGTAAGCGAGCATATTTTTGCCGGTGTGTATCTCCTTCACCACCAAGCTGCGCCCGCCAATACGGACTTTCGCACTGGCCTGGGTATGGGCAATCACCGCCTCGCAGGTACTGCGATCACCGTTACGGCAGGCGGGCTGGCTGTTAATACGTACGGTTTCTGAACCTTCCGCCAGATATTGTATCGGTTGCGGGGGATGTTTATCACAATGAATCGTGTCCAGCAGTCGTGGCTCGACATGCAAAGCCGGATCGGGGCCATCCACCACCGGATTGCTGATGGATTCCCAGACCTTACTCCAGAATCCCTGTTCATCTTCCTGAGACGGGGTACTTTCCCCTTTGAGGTAAGCAGCAAGTTTCTTGCCTGCCATCCTGCCCAGTTCTGCCGGCAAAAGAGGTAGTTTGGCAATCATAATAGTTTTTGCCACAATCCCTTTAACGAGTTGCATCCCCTTACTGTCAGGTGGATTAGCCGCTTCCGCCTCCAGCAGTGCCAGTAATATTTCATCCGGCACAGCACCTGCCGCACGGGCGGCTGGCCTGGATTTCACATTAACGTTGTTTGAGCCTGAGGTTATCGTTCCTGCAACATCCGGGGGAAACCAGCTACTGACCGTATCGCCGAGTTCAGAAATAACATCGCTGAAAATAAAGCCGGCAGTCAGCCCTACCGCCAGTCCAACAGGGTTGGCAGAGGCACAAAAAAGTACCCCATAGCATACCCCTTCGACCAGGCCCCCCATGAAATCCCCCAGGGCAGACGTGTGCTCAAGAGGATCTTCCATTTTGGCCGCCAGATAATCTGTTCCCATGACCTTACTCCGTTACCGTCTCACGCGGGACAAAACTGGCCAGGATATTCTGCCATGTCTGGTGGTCCTGCTCTGTAAACGGATGACCGAGCGTCCATGCCAGGGCCAGCAGCGATTTTCCGGACAGGATAATGTGTTGTTGCTGGTAATGAACCAGCCCGGAAATCTCTGCCTGGCAGGAAAACTGGCAGACGCGTTTTCCATTCTTCATATCAGTAAACTGCGGCTCCGGGATTTGCACATGGCGTGCATCGCGCTTAATTTTTTCAATCTGGGCGGTGACGTAATCTTCCAGTGCCGTGGCTCCTGACAGAGTGTCCCGCGAGATGGTCAGAACAGCCTGTAATTCAGGCAGTCGCAAAACATGCGTGGTGCAGTCCCGTCCTGAAGCCGGTAACGTAAGCTGCCCTTCATTAAAGTGATAATCCGGCATTATTTTTTCTCCGGTTGCTGCGGGGGAAACTCGGCGGTGACACGCTCAGAAATAGCCGACGGCGTCAGTGGACCGGGCTGTTCGATACCTGACTTTGCGCCGTCCATATTCAGATCCAGTATCTGGGCTGCGGTGATTTGTCCTCTCTGGTCGGCATAAATGTTGAAATTGGTGCAGGACAGGGCAACCGTACCGTTGGCCAGCATGACCAGTTCAGACTCACCACATTGCAGATGAATGGCGTTTCCTGCGGCAAGATGCAGCGTACCCTGTACGAGAACTTCATGATCCCCGCCGGTCACTATCGACTGCCCCTGCAGCACCGCAACCTGACGTAAACTTTCGACATGTGTGAACTGAGCCGATTTAACGCTGGTACTCTGCATCCCGGTCACTGAGATATCCTGGTTGCCTCCCACCGTTTCGGTATGGTTTACCTTCACATCCGTGGTCCGGTTATTCAGTACCTCGGTATCCATGTTCTTCTGGGCATGCATGTACAACTGCTCATTACCCGCCGCATCATCAAACTTCAGCTCATTAAACCCGCTGCCCATGTACGTCTTCGAGCGGATGGTCATCTGCGTCTTCGTCCCCGGCAGGCTGCCCGGCGAGCGGTTATCTTCGTGGTAAGTGCGTCCCATAATGATCGGCTGGTCCGGATCGCCGTTGAGGAAGTCCACAATCACCTCCTGACCCACGCGCGGTATCGCAAGGTTACCGAATCCGGTTCCCGCCCACGCCTGTGCCACCCGTATCCAGCACGAGCTGTCCTGATTTGCCGGGTTATAACGGTCCCAGTTGAATTTCACCCGCACGCGTCCGTGTTCGTCGCAGAAGATTTCCTCACCCTCCGGCCCCGTCACGACGGCGCTCTGCGGACCGTCCACCAGCGGTTTAAGCCGCGGCTGTGGTCGCCATGTCCGGTCTGCCGGGATTACCACAAAATGGTTCTCCAGCGCCGTCCCCGCGCCCCGCCATCCCGGCACCGCTTGTGGCTGTTCGCCGTGCAGCTCACTCGCCACCACCTGCCATTCCCGGTTCAGGTTCGCCTGCGGATGCCCCGTCAGCACAATTCGCCGTCCCGGCCATATCTCCGGCGAGCGGCTCATTCCCCGCGCGGTCTCTGCGTTGTTTCGCCAGCCGTCCATTTGCCAGCGGGCAAAGTTCTGCCCGTGGGCACCCTTGTAACGACCGGGGTAGTCATACACTTCATACTGCGTGCGCTGGTAATCCTGGTGCTGGCCTTCCTGATCAAAACGTCCGGCCCAGCCCGGCCGTTTAAAGGTGTAGTCTTTGGTCACCACAGAGGAAGGACGGATTTGTGCGCTGTAGCGGAACTGGCTGATGCAGAGGGTGCTCACCTCGGTACGAGTGTTCGGGTTCCAGGGGATTTCAAAGGATTCCGGCAGATAGCGGACCGTGTCGCACAGCACCAGACTCTGGTCGGTACTTTTCTGCGCGTGCTCCTCATAAAAGAAGATGCCTTCCTCCGCTGCCATCCGGCAGAGAAAGTCGTAATCGGTTTCGCCGTACTGGACACAAAACTCACGGGAAGGATGCGGCTCGCTGAACAGCGGGCTCCACTCCGTGACGTCGTTTTCCTGCAGTATGGTGCCAAGGATGCTTCGGATGTCCTCGTTCTGGAAGATACGGAAGTTCTGCCGCAGTCCTGCCCGCCACAGCGGCGGGTGCACCTTCATGCTATACAGCATCTGGTTTTTGTCGTTCTCGCCCAGTTCAAAACAGGTCACCACGCCTTTCACCCGGCGCTGTACGTCATCGCCCTGCCATACCGTCAGGTAGGCCATTTTGTCCAGCACCTGCTCAAATTCAAGGGAGAGAAACTGCTGACTGACCAGAGAGAGATCTAGGGAAAAAAGCGAAGAGAGTGACTGGTTCAGATGAAAGGAAACCACCGCAAAAGCATCCGGTGGCAGGCCGTCCACTTCCAGTGTGAAACGTAATCCGGTTGACATAGCAACCTCCGTGAAAATGAATAATAATCCGCACATATTGCATGTACAACATGTCGGGCGGATGAGATAAGCGAGTCGACATCTGGCGTTACCGGGGAATATCAGAAAAATGTCATGGTTATGTGATGATTTAGTCCGAGATTTTACTTCAGAGAAACGGGTGTCTGTTTAGTAAACAAAATAATCACAAACGCAACGGATGGGTTCTCGACGTTATTCACGTCAGGCTCGTACATTACAGCGAGTAACAAAAAAAACCTGATATGCATAGTCAAACCAATATTCATAATGTCTTTTTATTCACAATAATAAATAATTCAATAACAACCATTGAAATGAATGATGGTTTGTATAAGGAATATACGCTACCGCCCCACCCTGATAACATGATCTGCACATTGTCATCTTAACGTCGTTAAACACTGGCTTAATAGTGGATATTTTAAATTAGGAATTTATTAAATTCACCCGATGAATATAATAAGCAAATAGCATAGAAAATAATGACAACTCCCCCAAGAGGATCATTTCCAAAGCACTACACCACCACCTGGTGCCCTGATGATCTTGCTTCAGTGGTAAGAGTACCTAATTCATTGTTCCCAAAGTGGTGTTTTCCCCTGCCCCTCCAGTGATGTGTGGCTCTCACGTGATAATCTATTGATTAGGTTATATTAAGAATCAACATTTAAAATACATCCATTTTCTTGAATAAATCAGCATGTTTATTTATCAATAGCTGTTTTAGCTCCGACTCATCAAGCTCTCCATATTTTTACTACAGATAATCGCATATCCATCATTAAAAATATTTTGAGATTATAGAATATCTGTAATAATAACTGAAACATCTGCACAATGTGAATAGTTAGTTTCTTTTCAGAGGAAATGAAATAGACAAACCGAATAAAAATAAAAGCAATCTAAATTAAAAAAATAATAACATTACTCTAATTAATTACGCCCATCACTGTGGATAAAGTTACTGAATAATAAATAACATAATCCTCTGGTATCCCACTCAAATAATTTCATTCCTTTTTAATACTTCTTGTAACTTTGATACCTGGCATACAGCATCAGCAATCGCACTGATATTCGTGGCATTATCCTGAAACCATTCATGCCCAGGCCTCCATGTGCGCATAGTGCAAAGATAACAGTCCACCAGCGTTAGTTGCTCACCAAAGGCATAAGGTTCAGCGGTCAATTGTGAATTCAGCCAGATATAAAGAGATTTGCGATATTCAATAACATTCTTCTTTAACTGTTCAGGTGCGTCAGATACCCAACGCTCAGGGTAATCGGCGAAAGTGAACGTTGGATAGACATTAGCAACCAGCCAGACCAATAGCCGTTGAAACTGCTGACGTTCGGCGCGCCCAACCGGTGGCGCAAGGTCCGGGCGACGATCGAGAACCATCAATGCAATCGCCGCTGTCTCCGTCATAATCTCGTCATTTTCCAGCACCAGTGTCGGAACCTGACACAACGGGTTCAGGGTTTTCAATAACTCGCGTGAAGTACCCTCGCGGTCAAAACCACTGACATCAACGAACTGATAAGGAATATCAGCCAGTGTTAGCATCAGCTCACTGATTGTAAGCCCCATCCGGGTACGCCATACACCTTAATCATATGCCCTCACAATCTTTTAAAGATTAAGTGTAGGACAGCACACAGGTTAACCAGCAAAAGGATTTGTCATTTTTTCGTCAGTTGTATTAATCCCCTTCAGGATTGTAAGGGGATGTTTTGCATCGTTTATCGATAACGGGTAGGATGCTGCGCCGATAGTTTTATACCCATAAAGAATAATGGTGATAACTATCATCGCCAGGATGAATAAACATTGTTCATGGCAACTTATATGACGTTTTCATTAAAGCAATCAGGGAGAGCAATGAGTAAACACGACACCGACACTTCAGATCAACACGCCGCGAAACGCCGCTGGCTTAATGCCCACGAAGAGGGGTATCACAAAGCGATGGGCAATCGTCAGGTGCAGATGATCGCCATTGGCGGCGCGATTGGTACTGGTTTGTTTTTAGGCGCGGGAGCCCGACTGCAAATGGCAGGGCCAGCGCTGGCACTGGTCTATTTAATCTGCGGCCTGTTTTCGTTTTTTATTCTGCGTGCATTGGGTGAGCTGGTGTTACACCGCCCTTCCAGTGGCAGTTTTGTCTCTTATGCCCGAGAGTTTTTAGGAGAGAAAGCCGCTTATGTTGCCGGTTGGATGTACTTCATCAACTGGGCGATGACGGGGATTGTCGATATTACCGCCGTCGCACTGTATATGCATTACTGGGGCGCATTTGGTGGCGTGCCGCAGTGGGTCTTTGCGCTCGCTGCGCTGACCATCGTTGGCACCATGAATATGATCGGTGTGAAATGGTTTGCGGAGATGGAGTTCTGGTTTGCGCTTATTAAAGTGCTCGCCATTGTGACCTTTTTGGTCGTGGGTACAGTGTTCCTCGGTAGCGGCCAGCCGCTGGATGGCAACACGACTGGCTTTCACTTGATTACCGATAACGGTGGTTTCTTCCCCCACGGTCTGCTGCCTGCTTTGGTGTTGATTCAGGGCGTAGTGTTTGCTTTTGCCTCCATTGAAATGGTGGGTACAGCTGCCGGAGAATGTAAAGATCCGCAGACCATGGTGCCTAAAGCGATTAACAGTGTGATTTGGCGTATTGGCCTGTTTTACGTCGGCTCCGTGGTGTTGCTGGTTATGTTATTGCCGTGGAGCGCGTATCAGGCGGGGCAAAGTCCGTTCGTGACGTTTTTCTCTAAACTGGGTGTGCCATATATCGGCAGCATTATGAACATTGTGGTGCTGACTGCTGCCCTCTCCAGCCTGAATTCAGGTCTGTACTGCACCGGGCGTATTCTGCGCTCGATGGCGATGGGCGGTTCCGCACCGAGTTTTATGGCGAAAATGAGCCGTCAGCATGTGCCGTATGCCGGGATTCTGGCGACACTGGTTGTGTATGTCGTCGGCGTATTCCTTAACTATCTGGTGCCGTCTCGCGTATTTGAGATTGTCCTGAACTTCGCGTCGCTGGGAATTATCGCCTCGTGGGCGTTTATCATCGTGTGCCAGATGCGCCTGCGTAAAGCGATTAAAGAAGGCAAAGCAGCGGATGTCAGTTTTAAACTGCCTGGCGCGCCCTTCACTTCCTGGCTGACATTACTGTTTTTACTGAGCGTCCTGGTGCTGATGGCGTTCGATTACCCGAACGGGACTTATACCATCGCGGCGCTGCCGATTATCGGTATTCTGCTGGTTATAGGCTGGTTTGGTGTGCGCAAACGCGTTGCTGAAATTCACAGCACTGCGCCAGTCATCGAGGAAGATGAAGAAAAACAGGAAATTGTGTTTAAGCCTGAAACGGCGAGTTAATTGCAAAAATTCCCGGTTTAAAGCCGGATGCGGCGTAAATGCCTTATCCGGCCAACAAACTCAATATAAATCAAGTAATTATGCATATTGCAGGCCTGGTAAGACGCGACAGCGTTGCATCAGGCATTGTGCTCCGCTTGCCGGATGCGGCGCTAGCGCCTTATCCGGCCTACGAAAGACAAACTCCCCTGTGTCGATTACAGCGCAATACGAATCACATCGTCCGGCTGGGTAGCTTCCTGCTGTTTAGTGGATTTTTGTTTCACACTGACATACAGCGTTTTGCCATCGGCAGACAGCGCCAGGCTGTTCGGATGAGTCGGCGTATCGAACGTTTTCACCACTTTATAGCTGTTCGCGTCAATCACACTGACTTTACCTGCCTGACGATGCGTTACGTAGGCTTCATTACGCGCTGGGTTAAACAGCACAGCCAGTGATTCCGGTGCCGCAACCTTCGCCAGAATATTGCCATTACGGGTATCGATCACTAACACTTCTGCCGCTTTAGAGTCGGTGATAAATGCACGCTGCCTGGCGGTATCGAGGCTGATGTTGATAAAGAAGTGCTCTTTGCCGTCATCCAGCAGCTTTTTACGGCTGAGGATTTTATTGTCGGCAGTGTCGATGGTAATCAATTCGCCGTCAGCGTTAGTGGTGTAAAGACGTTTGCCTTTACTATCCAGCGCTAAACCAGTGCTCATTTTACCGGTGTTCTGGATGGCGGTTTTCAGTTTGATATTCTCGCCATCAACGACCCAAATCACGCTCTCTTTGCCAATACCACTGATGTAAACGGTGTTCGTGGCATCGTCAGCTACCAGTTCACGCGGCTGCAGCGGGCGCACCTCTTCCGTGCGCTTACGATCGTCCAGCACCAGACGCCCTTTCACCTCGCCCGTTTTGGCATCTATCGCCGTGACCGCACTGTTTACGGTGTTACCAAACCACAACGTTTGAGTAGCGTTGTTAATGGTGGCGCCAAACGGCTTGAGATCGTTATGAATCGCCAGAGTCACTTCCAGAGTGACCGGATCAAGACGATAAACCACGCCGCCTTTATCCAGTTTGCGGCTTTGCGAAGTGGCGAGCCACAGCGCGTTTTCTTGCTGGCTATAAGCCATTTCGTAGGCACCTTTACCTACCGCTTTACGCAGCATTTCTTCTGCGGCCTGCGTACTGAATGATGAAGCAACGAGCAATGAACCTAACAGTAATGAACCACGCAGGCGCGATGAAAACAGATGACGTAAATGCATGACGACTCCCTTTGATGAACCGATATTTTTGCTGCTTCACAATGCTTCGCTGAGCGTAATCATCGTTACACTCTTGTTATAAATGGGAATGGTAATCATTATTTTCTCAAATGTGGAGTATTTCTTGCCGTTGCGACTACAATTTTCTCAATCACTTAACGTATTGTGCCGTTTCGTTTTCCATAAATTTACAATTTCATTACCATGACGGCGTATTCCCATTCTTAACCTGGCTTTTTTCATGAAGATTTTCTCCGTCCGACAGACTGTTTTGCCCGCACTGATTGCCCTTTCCCCTTCCGCTTTTGCAACCAATGAACAAACCATGATTGTCAGTGCCGCGCCACAAGTGATTTCCGAGCTGGATACGCCAGCAGCAGTAAGCGTGGTGGATGGCGAAGAAATGCGCCTGGCAACACCGCGCATCAATTTGTCTGAATCACTGACCAGCGTGCCTGGTTTGCAGGTACAAAACCGGCAGAACTATGCGCAAGATTTACAGCTGTCGATTCGCGGATTTGGCTCCCGTTCCACTTACGGAATTCGCGGTATTCGCCTGTATGTGGACGGTATTCCCGCCACCATGCCCGACGGACAAGGGCAAACATCCAATATCGATTTAAGCAGTGTGCAAAATGTGGAAGTGCTGCGTGGCCCCTTCTCTGCCCTGTATGGCAACGCGTCTGGCGGGGTGATGAATGTCACTACTCAAACCGGACAGCAACCGCCAACCATTGAAGCCAGTAGTTACTATGGCAGTTTTGGCAGCTGGCGCTATGGGCTGAAAGCAACGGGCGCAACGGGCGACGGCACACAGCCCGGCGATGTCGATTACACCGTCTCAACCACACGCTTTACGACTCACGGCTATCGTGACCATAGTGGTGCACAGAAAAATTTAGCCAATGCCAAACTGGGCGTACGGATTGATGACGCCAGCAAATTAAGCCTGATTTTCAACAGCGTGGATATCAAAGCAGATGACCCTGGTGGATTAACCGAAGCAGAATGGAAGGCGAATCCGCAACAAGCGCCACGCGCTGAACAGTACGACACACGAAAAACCATCAAGCAAACTCAGGCTGGGTTGCGCTATGAACGTAGCCTGAGCGCGCAAGATGATATGAGTGTGATGATGTATGCCGGGGAGCGAGAAACGACCCAGTACCAGTCAATCCCGATGGCACCCCAACTTAACCCGTCGCATGCGGGCGGCGTGATTACTCTGCAACGCCATTACCAGGGGATAGACAGCCGCTGGACACACCGTGGCGAGCTGGGCGTTCCGGTCACGTTCACTACCGGCCTGAACTACGAAAACATGAGCGAAAACCGCAAAGGCTACAATAACTTCCGACTGAATAGCGGCGTGCCGGAATACGGGCATAAAGGTGAGTTGCGCCGCGACGAACGTAATCTGATGTGGAACGTCGATCCCTATTTACAGACGCAGTGGCAGCTGAGCGAAAAACTGTCGCTGGATGCTGGCGTGCGCTACAGCTCCGTATGGTTTGATTCCAACGACCATTACGTTACTCCGGGTAACGGCGATGACAGCGGTGATGCCAGTTATCATAAATGGCTACCTGCCGGATCGTTAAAATATGCGATGACCGATGCCTGGAATATTTATCTGGCAGCCGGGCGCGGTTTTGAAACACCGACGATTAATGAACTGTCTTATCGCGCTGATGGGCAAAGCGGTATGAACTTTGGTTTAAAACCATCCACCAACGATACAATTGAGATCGGCAGTAAAACGCGTATTGGTGATGGATTGCTTAGTCTCGCATTGTTCCAAACCGACACCGATGATGAAATTGTTGTCGATAGCAGCAGCGGTGGGCGTACGACTTACAAAAATGCCGGAAAGACCCGTCGTCAAGGCGCTGAACTGGCGTGGGATCAACGTTTCGCCGGAGATTTCCGCGTAAAAGCGTCCTGGACCTGGCTTGATGCCACATATCGCAGCAATGTTTGTAATGATCAGGACTGTAACGGTAACCGGATGCCAGGGATCGCCCGTAATATGGGCTTTGCGTCTTTGGGGTATGTGCCGGAAGAAGGCTGGTATGCAGGCACGGAAGCGCGTTATATGGGCGATATTATGGCAGATGATGAAAATACGGCCAAAGCGCCGTCTTATACTCTCGTCGGCTTATTCACCGGCTACAAATATAATTACCACAATTTAACTGTGGATTTATTTGGTCGTGTCGATAATTTATTCGATAAAGAATATGTCGGATCGGTGATTGTTAATGAATCAAATGGTCGATATTACGAACCAGCTCCCGGGCGTAATTATGGTATCGGCGTGAATATCGTATGGCGATTTGAATAACTATACTCTAAATAATTCGAGTTGCAGGACAAAACGACAGGGGCGTTTTGAACAACGCTTGCGTTGGCCCTGAAAGGGCGAGGCCTCAGGCCGAGTAACGCGACAAGCGAGTGACAAATTCGTCAGGAACGCATTTGCCCAGCCGCAGGCTGGCCTTCGGTGAGAGACATGGATGTCTCTCATTAATCCCCAGGAGCTTACATGAATAAGTGACTGGGGTGAGCGACAAATCCGCATGGAGCGGATTTGAACGCTGCTTGCAGCGGCCCCGTAAGGGGTGAGGCCCATGGATGGGCCGAATAACCCGCAGACGCAGCACATGCAACTTGAAGTATGACGAGTATACATTGATGCCCGGTATTTGCCGGACGTTTTTATTTAACAACTGTATTGCTGACACAACATAGCAACGTTTTTTTGCATAATTTCAGCAAGACAATGTCTGCATCCCTCTTTGTCTTTTGCTTTTAACGCGGCGAATAGTACATGATAGCTTTCTATACGCTCACGTAATTCCGCTGGATTAATCGCTTCATAAAGATAATGTAAACCAGGTCCCATCCTGACCCATAATTGCTCAATAATTTCACACAGGATGGGCATATTTGAGCGATGGTAAATCGCTAAGCGGAATAGTCTGTTTGCATTAATGAGTTGTTCAATATCGCCATTTTCTTGCGCCTGCTGTAATTTCTCGAGCAATTCCTGTAGTTCCGCTATGTCTTGCGAGGCAATGTTTTCAACCGCCTGGACAACTGCCATTAATTCCAGTTCGTAGCGGATCCGATTGATTTCGTCTAATTGACTTTGCCTTACTTCCGGTACTGTAAATGCTTGTGCAGGTGCGACAGAGAGCGCATTAACCGAAACCAGGCGTAATAGTGCCTCACGTACAGGTGTAATACTCATGCCTAATTGCTCCGCCAGATTTTTAGTGATCAAGCGTGCGCCAGGTTTCAGTGCGCCAATACTAAGCTGATGTTTCAGGTCGTTCTCAACCTGCATAGTCAAACTGATATGCGGTATTTTTTCCGTTCCAGGCATGTTATTTCCTTCACGTGTATTCGTTCCAACTCTGCCGGTATAGCAGAAGTCGTTTACCTGGTGTATGAAGCTGAATAACCATTATCCACTCATCTTTATTGTTATTAGCCGTCGAACAGTGATGTGGTTAGTTAATTAAAGCTGGAAATAAGATTTTTGCCTGGATTTTTGTGGCGGCTTTACGCCGCCGTCGTATCTTTAGTCATCACCCCCGACGCGAATAACAACTTTACCGAAGTTTTTGCCGTTCAGCAGGCCAATAAACGTCTGTGGGGCGTTCTCCAAACCGTTGGTAACTTGTTCACGATAGTGAATTTTTCCCTCTTTTACCCACTGCCCCATCTCTTGCTGAAACTCATGGATGCGGTGTCCATAATCCTGACTAATAATAAACCCTTGCAAGCGAATGCGTTTTTTCAGCACTGTTGCCATCAACAGGGGTAAACGATCCGGACCGGACGGTAGTTCTGTGGCGTTATAGCCGCTCACTAAGCCGCAGACGGGAATACGCGCGGATGTATTAAGTAAAGGTAGCACTGCATCAAACACCTTCCCGCCAACGTTTTCATAATAGATATCAATCCCTTTCGGACACGCTTTCGCCAGCTGCCCGGCAAAATCATCCGCGTGGTGGTCAAGGCAAACATCGAAGCCCAGCACCTCGGTAGCATGGCGGCATTTTTCCGCGCCACCGGCCACCCCAACTACCCTACTACCTTTAAGTTTTCCGATTTGCCCCACCGTCGCACCCACTGGTCCTGTCGCTGCAGCAACCACCAACGTTTCGCCCTCTTTGGGCTGACCGATATCCAGCAGGCCCATATAAGCGGTAAAGCCTGGCATCCCCAGCACACCCAGCGACCACGAAGGGTTTTCCGGATGATCGCCAAGTTTCACCAGTTCATCGCCACTGGATATGTCATAGTCCTGCCATCCACTGTAGCCAAGCACCCAGTCGCCAGGCTGGTAATCAGGATGATTCGACTCCACGACACGGCTCACCGTACCGCCGACCATCACCCTGCCAATATCAACGGGCGGTGAATAAGATGGCTCATCGCTCATACGTCCACGCATATACGGGTCCAGTGACAGATAAACGGTACGCAGTAACACCTGTCCTTCACCCGGTGAGGCGACATCATCTTCTTCAAGACGGAAATTCTCCGGAACCGGCGCGCCATGCGGACGCGAGGCCAGAACCCAACGGCGGTTACGCTGCTTTTGTTGCCCCATAATGCTCTCCTGTGCTTTTGGCATGAATCCATCAATAGTAGCAGGCTCACGGGATTGGTTTTGTTTGCAGCCGTCACATCCCCTCTGCGACACGTGATAATTTCATCAAGGAATCCGTTGCTTCGGGCTGTTTTCGATAGTATTGATAACATCATCATCAATATTTAATCGAGGCCAGACATGTCCATCCGTTTTGCCTGCAAAGCCGATTGTGCTGCTATTGCGGAAATTTATAACCACGCCGTGTTGTATACGGCGGCTATCTGGAATGACCAAACAGTGGATGCAGATAACCGAATTGCCTGGTTTGAAGCGCGGACTTTAGCAGGTTATCCGGTACTGGTGAGCGAGGAAAACGGCGTAGTGACTGGATATGCCTCGTTTGGCGACTGGCGTAGTTTCGACGGTTTTCGCCATACCGTGGAACATTCGGTTTATGTCCATCCCGATCATCAGGGCAAAGGTCTTGGGCGTAAATTGTTAAGCCGATTGATTGATGAAGCGCGGGATTGCGGGAAGCATGTCATGGTCGCCGGGATCGAATCGCAAAATCAGGCCTCGCTGCATCTCCACCAGTCGCTGGGATTTGTCGTCACCGCACAAATGCCGCAGGTAGGCACTAAATTTGGTCGTTGGCTGGATCTGACATTTATGCAGTTGCAACTCGACGAGCGCACTGAACCGGACGCGATTGGATGAATCAGTCGCTCACCCTTGCCTTTTTGATTGCCGCCGGAATTGGCCTGGTGGTGCAAAACACGCTGATGGTGCGCATCACCCAGACGTCCTCAACCATTCTCATCGCCATGCTGCTGAACTCCCTGGTGGGGATTGTGCTATTCGTCTCCATTTTATGGTTTAAACAAGGGATGGCAGGGTTTGGCGAACTGGTTTCCAGCGTGCGCTGGTGGACACTGATTCCTGGCTTGCTGGGATCATTTTTTGTCTTTGCCAGTATCAGCGGATATCAAAACGTTGGCGCGGCAACGACCATTGCAGTACTGGTCGCCAGTCAGTTGATTGGAGGGCTGGTGCTGGATATTTTGCGTAGCCATGGCGTGCCATTACGGGCGTTGATCGGCCCAATTTGTGGCGCAATTTTACTTGTGGTTGGCGCCTGGTTGGTGGCCAGACGCTCGTTTTAATCACAGGATAGTGCCGCCTTTGGTTAACTGTTCGTGGCGAGCTTCCATATCTTCTTTATGCTTACGCCCGTGATGAGCGATTGCTGTACGCAAACGCTGCTGCTGAGCGTAACGTTCTTCCCGACTTAACTCTGCGTCATCGCTCAGGGCGATTAATAATTCGTTCATATGGGCAATGACGCTCTCATCAATCGCTGCATCCACGCGTGCGATGACCTCTTCCAGATGCGACATACTTTCTCCTTAGCCACTTGTGAAAATTATCGATTCTCCCAAATGATATAAGTCTGCGTTGTGCCGTCAAGCTAGTGCTCAAGATTTAAAACAGCGAAAACAGCAGCGCCACTGGAAAACTCATCGGCCAGGTCACCGCCACCAGGAAGGCACTCAGAAAACGAATGTGCTTCTTCTCGTGGGAAAGAAACCAGGTAATAACAAACGCGATAGCTGCCATAACAGCATAAAAAACAAGCAGGTATTGATAAAGAGACATGTACGGGCGTCCAGCCAGAGGAATAAAACGCGCGCAAATATGCGTTATTTTTTGATGTACATCAAGTTTTACAACCCATTTGAGATATTTCCATAACCCGGGAGCTGCCCTTGTCCATCTTCAGAATGAGTATTATTGCGGATTTACTTAACCCGTACTATACACATAGGGGCTATGACAAAAGGTGGCAAAATATGAATGTTTCCAGTAGAACTGTTGTGCTTATAAATCTCTTTGCTGCTGTTGGATTGTTTGCTCTTATCTCTATGAGATTTGGTTGGTTTATTTGATGTAGCGATATTGCACGCAGTACACACTGTCAGAGAGATATCAACTCTCTGACAGTGCGTTAGATCTTCTCACACTCTCCCTGGCTACAATATTATCCTTAATGTTTAACCATTACGTGGCGGACAACGGTGTAATCCTCCAGCCCATAAAGTGACATATCCTTGCCGTAACCTGAAAGTTTCTGACCACCGTGCGGCATTTCACTTACCAGCATGAAATGGGTATTGACCCACGTGCAGCCATATTGCAGACGTGCACTAACGCGATGCGCCCGACCTACATCTTTCGTCCACACTGAAGAGGCTAAACCATACTGGCTGTCATTTGCCCAGTTCACTACCTGTTCTTCATTATCGAAGACAGTCACGCTCACCACTGGACCAAATACCTCTCTTTGAACGATAGCATCTTCTTGCAACGCACCTGCCAGCAGCGTCGGCGCATAGTAATAACCGTTACCTTTTCGTTTCTCCCCGCCAGTGATCACTTTAATGTGTCCCGTCGCTTTCGCCTCTTCCACTGCTTTGCTGACGCGGTCGAGATGAGCCTGGGAACTCAACGGCCCCAGTTCTGTTGATTCGTCATCCGGCGCGCCCGATTTCAAGGTTGCGACAGCGGCGCCGAGTTTTTCCACCAGCGCATCGTAAATGCCTTTTTGCGCGTAGATTCGACAAGCTGCGGTGCAATCCTGCCCTGCGTTGTAATAACCAAACGTGCGTACACCTTCGACCACAGCTTCAATATCAGCATCATCAAAAACAATGACAGGCGCTTTGCCACCTAACTCCATGTGGGTACGCTTTATGGATGGCGCGGTATGGCTGATGATGTGCTCACCGGTGGCGATGGACCCCGTCAGCGAAACCATACGCACTTTTTGATGCCCGGTCAGCGGATCGCCCACGGTCTGGCCCCGGCCAAACAGTACGTTGATCACGCCCGGCGGGAAGATATCTTTCGCCAACTCTGCAAGTTTTAGTGCGGTCAGCGGCGTGATTTCTGATGGTTTAAGTACCACGCAGTTCCCCGCTGCCAGTGCCGGAGCCAGTTTCCATGCTGCCATCATCAATGGGTAGTTCCAGGGTGCAATAGAAGCCACAACTCCCAACGGATCGCGGCGGATCATAGAAGTATGTCCCTCGAGATATTCTCCTGCTGCCAGACCATTCAGGCAGCGAGCAGCTCCGGCGAAAAAGCGAAAAACATCGACAATCGCTGGAATTTCATCATTGAACGCACTATGCAGCGGTTTGCCACAGTTACGGGACTCCAGTTCGGCAAACACCTGACCATTTTCTTCGATAACATCAGCCAGTTTAAGCAGGCATTCTGCGCGCACCTTCGGCGTGGTTTGCCCCCATTCGGCAAATGCTGCATCTGCCGCGCGCACAGCAGCATCGACCTGCTCTGCGGATGCCTCGGCAATCTCCAGTAAAACGTCCCCCGTTGCTGGATTATAGACAGGCTGTTTTTCCCCTTCGCCGCTAACCAGTTCTCCGTTAATCAGTAACTTATGTTGCATAGCATATTCCTGTATCAGTGGTTATTGACCATTGTCGCCTTCGCGGGTTAGCCACCAGGCCCCCAGGATCGGCAAGGTTGTTACCAACATAACCAGCAGTGCCACCACGTTGGTTACCGGTACATCACGTGGTCGCCCAAGCTGATTGAGCAACCACAACGGTAACGTTCGTTCATGACCTGCCGTAAAGGTCGTAACGATGATTTCATCGAACGACAAGGCAAACGCCAGCATCCCTCCTGCCAGTAGCGCCGAACTAAGATTCGGCAACACCACATAACGAAAGGTTTGCCAGCCATTGGCCCCAAGATCCATTGACGCCTCAACCAGACTCCAGGAGGTGCGGCGAAAACGGGCAATGACATTGTTAAACACCACCACAACACAAAAAGTCGCATGACCGACGACGATGGTGAAAAAGCCTGGCTCCAGATTGATGGTTTTAAACGCGGTTAATAGCGCCAGACCAGTGACAATGCCCGGCAGCGCAATGGGCAGTAGCAGTAACAGCGAAATGGCGTTTTTGCCGAAAAAGTCTCGTCGCCACAGCGCGGCAGCTGCCAGCGTCCCTAACACCAGCGCAATTAATGTCGCCAGCGCCGCCACTTTAAGTGACAGTGTCACGGCATCAAGAATATCACTACGCTGTGCTGCCACGTTAAACCAGCGCAGCGTCAGACCTTGCGGTGGAAAACTAAACGCCGCATCTTCAGTATTAAACGCATAGGCGGCGATAATCAGGATGGGAAAATGTAGGAAAACCACGCCGCCCCAGGCCGCCAGTTTGAGGAAAAACGGTGCGCGTTCAGAGTGCATCGAACGCTCCCAGACGTTTCACGAACGCCAGATAGAGTGCGATAAGGACTATCGGCACCAGAGTAAAAGCCGCAGCCATCGGCATATTGCCAATCGCCCCCTGCTGGGAGTAGACCATATTGCCGATAAAATACCCTGGCGGGCCAACCAGCTGCGGGACTATAAAGTCGCCCAGTGTGAGTGAGAAGGTAAAGATAGAGCCAGCGGCAATACCCGGGATCGCCAGCGGCAGCACCACATAGCGAAAGGTTTGCCGTGGACGCGCGCCAAGATCAGCCGACGCCTGCAACAATGACGGCGGCAAACGCTCAAGCGCCGCCTGCACGGGCAGGATCATGAACGGCAGCCAGATATAGAGAAACACCAGAAAGCGCCCCAGCCCGGAAGTTGACAGCGTATTACCACCCACTGCCGGTAGTGTGAGAAATGCCGTGAGTAGTGGCTCCAGCCCCAGATGTTGTAAAAACCACTGCGCCACACCGTCTTTAGCCAGCAATAAGGTCCAGGCATAGGCTTTAACAATGTAGCTTGCCCACATGGGCAACATCACCGCAATGTAAAAGAACGCTTTCATTTTGCCGCTGGTATAGCGCGCCATATACCACGCCATCGGAAAGGCCAGAATGGCACTGGCGATAGTGACTGCCACAGCCATTGTCAGTGTGCGGAGAATGATGTCGTAATTCGCCGGATTAAACAGCGCACGGATATTCGCCAGCGTCAGTTCCGGCGTTACCGACATGGTGAAATCGTCAAAGGTATAAAAGCCCTGCCATAACAACGTCAGCAGCGAGCCGAAATAGACGATACCAAACCACATTAGCGGGCCAAGCAGCAGCAAAAACAGCCCCAGCCCCGGATTACGCCAGAAGAAACCGGACACCTTACCCAGACCTGGACGTGAAGGTGATTGCAATACGTTCATCGCCATTCACCTCTCCTCAACCAGTGGCACCATCACATCACGCGCCCAGGAAACCATCACCTGTTGACCAGCCGTGAGCGTGTTGGGTAAGTCTTCGCCCGTTACATTTGCCTGGCTAACCAGCAGTTTTTCACCGCTGTTAAGTTTCAGTTCAAAACGTGTGGTTGCCCCCTGATATTGCACCGCCTGAATCGTGCCATTGGCCTGCACTTCACCTGGTGTATTCAGGCGAATATGTTCCGGCCTTAGGGCAAAACTGCCCATCATGCCGCAAAGATTCTCGGCCATTAGCGGATCAAAAACGTTGGATGTCCCGACGAATCCCGCAACAAACGGCGTGCGCGGGCGCATATAGAGATCGCGCGGGGAATCGACCTGTTCAATGCGTCCATTATTGAAAACCGCCACACGATCGGACATCGACAACGCTTCGCCCTGATCGTGGGTAACGAAAATAAAAGTGATACCGAGAGACTGTTGCAGCTTTTTCAGCTCAAGCTGCATTTGCTCACGCAATTTGAGATCCAGCGCGCCGAGCGGTTCATCCAGCAACAACACGCGCGGTTCGTTCACCAGTGCTCTGGCGATGGCGACTCGCTGGCGCTGACCACCAGAAAGCTGTGACGGTTTACGTTGCTGTACAAACCCCAACGCCACTTTCTCCAGCGCCTCTTGCGCCATTGCGTAGCGCTGCTTTTTATCCACGCCTTTAACCATTAGCCCGTAGGCCACATTCTCGAGAATCGACATATGGGGAAACAGCGCATAGTCCTGGAAGACGGTATTCACGTCCCGCTCCCACGGCGGTAGATTACTGGCCGGTTTGCCGAAGATAGCAATCGCCCCGCCGGAAAGCTGTTCGAAGCCAGCAATCAGGCGCAGGCAGGTGGTTTTGCCGGAGCCGGACGGCCCCAGCATAGAGAAGAACTCACCATCTTTTATCGCAATACTGACGCCATCTACCGCGCGCACGTCGCCGTACAACCGCGAGACGTTGTCAAACTCCACTGCGTACGTCATATAACACCCCAGCGAAGTTAGCGACCGCCCATAATGGCAATGTAATCCTGCGTCCAGCGACTGTAGGGAACAAACTTGCCCCCTTCGGCTATAGGCGTTTTCCAGAAGGCAATTTTATCGAAATAGTTAAAGCCGTTGGTTTCACAGCCTTTATCGCCCAGCAACGGACTGGCTTTGCAGCCTTCCGGTACTACCGGCAGCGAACCAAACCAGGCCGCTACATCGCCCTGCACCTTCGGCGTTAATGACCAGTTCATCCATTTGTAGGCGCAAACCGGATGTTTCGCTTCGCTATGTAGCATGGTGGTGTCTGCCCAGCCGGTAACGCCCTCTTTCGGGAAGACGGTGGCGATCGGTTGGCCTTCGCCTTTCAATGCGTTGGCCTGATACGGCCAGGCGCTGGAGGCCACCACGCCCTCGTTCTTGAAATCGCTCATTTGCACGCTGGTGTCATGCCAGTAGCGATGGATCAAGCCATGTTGATCGCGCAGCACTTTCAGTACCGCCTGATATTGTTGTTCGGTGAGTTGGTATGGATCGGAGATACCCAACTGCGGCTGAGTCGCTTTGACGAACAGCGCAGCATCCGCAATGTAGATAGGGCCGTCATAAGCCTGTACGCGGCCTTTATTACTCTGACCGTCCGGTAGATTCTGCTCAACAAAAACCACTTGCCAGCTATCTGGTGGTGTCGGGAAGGTTTTGGTGTTGTACATCAACAGGTTCGGACCCCATTGATATGGCGTGCCATAGACTTTGCCGCCCACGTTAAACCAGTCGCCTTTAACCACGCGCGGATCGAGCGTTTTCCAGTTGGGAATCAATGCAGTATTAATCGGCTGCACGCGTTTACCCATAATCAAACGCAGCGAGGCATCGCCGGACGCCGTGACCAGATCGTAACCTCCTTTGGTCATGAGGCTGACCATTTCATCGGAAGTCGCCGCAGTTTTCACATTGACCGCGCAACCTGTTTCTTTTTCAAATTGCGTCACCCAGTCGTATTGTTTATCGGTTTGTCCGCGTTCGATGTATCCCGGCCAGGCGATAATATCCAGTCGTCCTTCCGGTTTATCTAAATTGGTAGGCTGTTCGGCGGCGTGGGCGGTCATTAATGTCATGGTAAGCGCACACAGGCTGCTGCGGGCAAATGTCTTGCTCATAAAGTCTTACTCCTGTCGTAATTAATTGTTCAGCCGCCGTGCCGTAAAAATATCTCCTTGTTTAACCATAGACGGCGGCTTGCAGGCGCACCCTCGCCCCCGAGAAAATTTAATCAGGATGTGAGCTAACGCGCATTATGGCGTTTGTGAGGCTATCTTCTGGAGTATAGACAATGGGTTAGGAAATATAGCTTCTATTCGAAATTCATATTACCCAACCTGAGAGAAATTAAATGAGGATCTATTTCAGGTATTCTTTAATAAGGTGACCTAATTGTTTAACCGCTTGTTCTTCGCGCTCGCCCCACTGCCATGCAGTATTAAAACGGAAAAAACGTGACCAACTTTCGCCAGTAGAAAACATTTTACCCGGCGCAATACTGATGTGATGCGCCAATGCCTGAACGCTTAATTCGCCCGCATCTAACGGTTCGGGAAGCTCCAGCCAGAGAAAATAACCGCTGTCATTGTGATGAATTTTCACTTCCGCAGGCAGATAACGCAGCAGCGCCTGCCAGGCACGTTGTTTACGTTCCGCAAGCTGGCGACGTAGACGACGAAGATGGGCATCGTAACGGCGAGTAGAAAGGTAATCCACCAGTGCAAGCTGCATTGGTGAACTTGTGGAAAGCGTGCTCATCAACTGCAATCGCTGGATTTTGCGTGCATGTTTTCCGGCGGCGACCCAACCAATGCGAAAACCTGGCACCAGACATTTAGAAAATGATGAGCAAAGCAGTACACCATCGTGACGATCCCACGCTTTCGCGGGTAGCGGTTTTTCCCGACCAAAGTAAAGCTCACTGTAAACGTCATCTTCAATTAACATCACGTTGTACTGATTGAGCAACGCTACCAGCCGCGCTTTTTTCTGTGGCGTTAAGGTAAATCCGAGTGGATTCTGGCTATTAGTCATCAGCCAGCAGGCTTTTACCGGATACTCCTTTAACGCCAGTTCCAGCGCCTGAAGATCTATCCCTTCTTTAACATCCGTCGCCACCGATAACGCCTTCAGCCGTAGCCGCTCCAGTGCCTGCAACGCGCCGTAGAAACAAGGATTCTCGACAATCACCCAATCGCCCGGTTCGGTTACCGCTTGCAAACTGAGGTTTAATGCCTCTAACGCCCCGGCGGTAATGACAATTTCATCAGGAGAAATAGTGATGCCTTGTAAGGCATAGCGACGAGCAATAGCCTGACGCAGTTCTGCATTTCCTGGCGGCAAGTTTTCAATCACGCTCATCGCCGTGGCGGTTTTACTCACCTGCGCCAGTGAGCGGTTCAGTTGCTGTAGCGGAAACAGGTGCGGATCGGGAAAGGCTGAAGCAAACGGTACTACCGACGGATCGCGACTGGCCTGCAACATGTCAAAAATATAGGTGTTAATATCGACAGTTTCATCACGCGTTACCGGAATAGCAGGTGCCTGCGGTGATTTCACCGTGCGCGGCGCAACGTAATAACCTGACTGCGGCCGCGCAATAATATATCCCTGACTTTCGAGCAACTGATAAGCATGACCGACTGTCATAAAGCTCATGCCAGAAAGCGCAACCTGTTCACGTAGAGAAGGCAGGCGATCGCCGGGTTGCCAGATGCCTGACGCAATTTGCTCACGTAATAGTTCTGCGAGCTGCTGGTATTTTTTCATTAATTGGATCGTTATTATGTGCAGGTGATCCGGCAGTCTATATCAGTTGTTAAAAATGACAACTTTACGTTAACTGTAATTAAACCATTACCAGCGATAATTCTTTGCCCAGGGCTTTAGCCGCAAGCTGGACGGCGTCGATTTTTGTCGCATGGTGCAAGTTAAATAGGCGAGTAATCTCCTGTTTAGGTTTGCCAATTCGCATGGCTAACTCTTGCTGAGTGATATCTGACTGTAAAAAAGCATTTAACAGCAATACCTTAGAAGCGACACTTAAAGGCACTTCAATAAAGTGATCGTTGTTATTTAATGGCGAAGGCAACGGGATTTGCTCGTTATCTTCAAAATAAAAATCAAATGCGGTGAGTAAAGCATCTTTTGCTGCTTCCATCGCTTCAGCAACAGTTTCTCCCTGCGTTAACGCTTCAGGGATATCTACAAAAGAAACCACATAACCGCCTTCCGGCGCAGGTGTAAGAGTGACGGGATAACGCATAATTTTGACTGTCTCTCGCATGTCATTAACCTTCTGATGGCGATTAATTCAAACCGAGTTGTTTCAGGATTGCTTTACGCAATGGTTCTTTTATCTCGTCACTGGGGTGACGCGGCATGACACTACGTCGCCCCTGAAACCTGAGTTTCAAATGGTTGCTGCCATTCGCCACATCGACGCCCTGAGATTCGAGCCAACGTCTGAACTCGCTTTGTTTCACATCGCCTCCCTGCCGCTGAGTATATCAACAAAGTAAACATTAATGTTTACCTCCTTTTTTAATTTGCTCGAAAATAGCACTAATTCGCCGCAACGGTGGAAAGCAGTGCCAAATCAGGAAGGCAGGTTCCAGAAATTCTTTGCGCTAATTTGCAAAACAGAATAATAACTCAAAGAAACTATCGGCATCATAGCGGCAAAGTGTAATAAACGGGTGGCGGGATGTTTACGAAAGCGTTATCGGTTGTCTTATTAACTTGTGCGCTGTTCTCAGGACAGCTCATGGCGGGACACAAAGGACATGAATTTTTGTGGGTGAAGAATGTGGATCATCAACTACGTCATGAAGCGGACAGCGATGAATTGCGTGCTGTGGCGGAAGAGTCGGCGGAAGGTTTGCGCGAGCATTATTACTGGCAAAAATCACGCAAACCAGAAACGGGACAACGTTGAGTCGTTTGTTGCCGGATGCGGCATGAACGCCTTATCCGGCAACAATATCATGCAGATTCAATGAGTTGTGAATACCCCTGAAAGCTTGCGTTTTATCCTTTCCGTTTCGGCAATGTTTTCAGCAGATCATCCGGGCTTACAGATGCGACAACGCTTCCCGGTAACGGCATTTTCAGAATGTGATTTTTGATTTTACCGATGACGTGCATCTCACACGGGCGGCAATCAAACTTCAGCGTTAGTACTTCATCACCGTTAACCAGTTGCATCGGCGTTGCCTTCCAGCTTTTAATATTACCTTTCGCCTGTTTCGGACACAGATTGAAAGCAAAGCGCAGGCAGTGTTTGGTGATCATCACCGGGACTTCGCCCTTCTCTTCATGCGCTTCATACGCCGCATCAATCAGTTGTACGCCATAGCGATGATAGAACTCGCGTGCTTTATGGTTGTAGACGTTAGCAAGGAAGCTCAAATGCGTTTGCGGATAAACCGGCGCAGGTTCAGCAACCGGTTTACGACTGCCGCGCTGGTAGCTGGCAAGACGTGTAGCATCCAGCATTTCGACGGCTTCACGGCGGAACTGATTTAACAGACTGTTTGGCACAAACAGCGCCCCTGGCAAATTAATTTGCACATCGCGAGCGTAATAGATGGTTTGCCCCAGTTTTGCCAGGCCATCTTTCAGGTTATTCAGCGCTTTTTCGGCGTTATTCGCTTCGTCGAACTGCCCATCCAGGGTATGAGTGATGCTAACGCCCTCTTCGCTGGTTAACGTCAGAATGAGTTGTTCTTGCCAGCCACCCAGTTCAATGTCTACCGCTACCCGACGCTCGCTGGAGGTTTTCGTCAGTGCCTGTTGCCAGTTATGGTCAAGGTTACGGTTAAGCGGATGATGTGGGCGAATTTTATGCAAATCTGCTGGCATTTCATTTGGCCAGACGCGGTAGTGATTTTCTCCGGTTTTCTCTACCGTATTGGCGCGAAAGCCGACTACTTCACGTTTAATCATCACGTTCAGGCCATCGCCATTTGCCAGTGGCTCGGTGACGGCAACATCGAGATGATCTTTCGCCACTTTCAATACTTCACCCACCGGCAGGCCGATAAATTTCGGCGAATCGAACGCGCCAATGTCACCTTTACGCGCGTTAACAAAGTAGTCTGTGCTACCACGGTGGAAGGTTTTTTCTGTCGAAGGCACAAAGAAATGTTCAGTACGACCTGATGAAGCACGAGCTAGATCGCCGCGCTCTTCAATAATGGCATCCAGCATCTGGCGATAATGGGCGGTGATATTCTTCACGTAGCTCATATCTTTGTAACGCCCTTCAATCTTGAAAGAACGCACGCCCGCATCGATCAACGCGCCCAGGTTGGCAGTCTGATCGTTATCTTTCATCGACAGCAGATGTTTTTCATAGGAAACCACCCGCCCCTGATCGTCTTTCAACGTGTATGGCAAACGGCACGCCTGGGAGCAATCACCACGGTTGGCGCTACGTCCCGTTTGTGCATGAGAAATGTAGCACTGACCGGAATATGCCACACACAATGCGCCATGAATAAAGAACTCAATAGTCGCGTCCGTGGCCTGATGAATCGCACGAATCTGCTCCAGGTTAAGCTCACGCGCCAGCACAATCTGGGTAAAGCCAACGTCAGAGAGGAACTTCGCTTTCTCTACAGTACGAATATCACACTGCGTACTTGCGTGCAGTTCAATCGGCGGAATATCAAGTTCCAGAATCCCCATGTCCTGAACAATCAGCGCATCTACGCCTGTCTGGTAAAGATCGGTAATCAGTCGTTGCGCCGGTTCCAGTTCGTCGTCATGCAAAATGGTGTTAAGCGTGACGAAAATTTTTGCACCATAACGGTGGGCAAATGGCACCAGTTCGGCGATATCTTTCAGACTATTACTGGCGTTATGACGGGCACCAAAACCAGGGCCGCCGATATAAACAGCATCGGCACCGTGCAAAATAGCTTCGCGGGCAATGGCGGCATCGCGTGCCGGGCTTAACAGTTCAAGACGATGAGAAGATACGGTCACTTTCTTATCCAGTAGCTGAAAAAAGGCGGTTATTTTAGCCACAAGCGCGACGTTGCGAAATAGTTTTCCTGTTCAACTACGCGGGTAATGGATAATGGAATGAAAATGCACGGTTTGCTCGCCACGGTTGCAATAGGCATGGGCAACATCTGCGGCAAAGCGTTCACCTTCTCCACTTTTAAGGCTTCGCCACTCACCACCAACGCACAGGTCAAGCTGCCCATCAATGACGACAACATGCTCGATAACACCCTTTTCGTGCGGCGTCGATTCGCTCATTGCACCGGGAGCCATCATGATCGAGAAATGTTCAAAGCAGAGTTGCGGATCATAAGGAAATAAAGAAGTGATCACCATTGCCTGCTGTTGTGGATCATAAACAGATGGCGTAGCGCTTTGCGGCGGCGAAATAAACGACGAAAACGGTACGTTCATCCCGGTAGCTATTTTCCATAATGTTGCGACCGTCGGGCTGGATTCATTACGTTCAATCTGCCCTAACATCGCTTTTGAAACGCCCGTCGCTTCTGCCAGTCGCGAAAGACTCCAGCCCCGCTGCTGACGAAGATGTTTAAGCGTAGTGGATAAAAAGCGAGCGAGATTTTCCATGCGACTCCTCCTGCAAAACGGGAGTTTATCACTTGTGCGTTATAACGGACAAATGCTACGGTGCGTGTACGCTATAACGCACGAGGTAACTATGCGTCTGTTTTCCATTCCTCCTCCCACACTGCTTGCAGGGTTTCTGGCGGTCCTGATTGGCTATGCCAGCTCTGCGGCAATAATCTGGCAAGCGGCGATCGTCGCTGGAGCCACCACAGAGCAAATTTCCGGATGGATGACGGCGCTGGGACTGGCGATGGGCGTCAGTACTCTTGCCCTGACATTATGGTATCGCGTGCCTGTTCTTACCGCATGGTCAACACCCGGTGCTGCGTTGCTGGTCACCGGGTTACAGGGTCTAACGCTAAACCAGGCCATCGGCGTTTTTATTGTCACGAATGCGCTAATTGTTCTCTGTGGTGTGACAGGATTATTCGCCCGTCTGATGCGTATTATTCCGCACTCGCTGGCAGCGGCAATGCTGGCCGGAATTTTGTTACGCTTTGGTTTACAGGCGTTTGCCAGCCTGGATGGTCAGTTTATGTTATGCGGTAGTATGTTGCTGGCGTGGCTGGCGACAAAGGCTTTTGCGCCGCGTTATGCGGTAATTGCGGCGATGATTGTTGGGATCGTGGTTGTTATCGCACAAGGTGACGTTGTCACAAAAGATATCGTTTTCAAACCCGTTCTCCCCACTTATCTCGCCCCTGAATTTTCGTTTGCTCACAGTTTGAGCGTTGCACTCCCCCTTTTTCTGGTGACGATGGCTTCGCAAAACGCACCGGGGATTGCGGCAATGAGAGCAGCTGGGTATTCGGCTCCTGTTTCGCCATTGATTGTATTTACTGGATTACTGGCGCTTCTGTTTTCTCCTTTCGGCGTCTATTCCGTAGGTATTGCGGCTATCACTGCGGCTATTTGCCAGAGCCCGGAGGCGCACCCGGACAAAGATCAGCGTTGGCTGGCTGCCGCTGCGGCTGGCGTCTTTTATTTACTGGCGGGTCTGTTTGGCAGCGCCATTACCGGGATGATGGCTGCCCTGCCTGTAAGTTGGATCCAGATGCTGGCTGGTCTGGCGCTGTTAAGTACCATCGGAGGCAGTTTGTATCAGGCTTTGCATAATGAGCGTGAGCGCGATGCTGCTGTGGTGGCTTTTTTGGTAACGGCAAGTGGGCTGACGCTGGTAGGTATTGGCTCGGCGTTTTGGGGGTTAATTGCCGGTGGTGTCTGTTATGTAGTATTGAATTTGATCGCTAACAGAAGCCGATAATCAGAAGCGCCATCTTGCGATGGCGCGACTGGCATTACTTTTTGTTAACGTCAAACATGGTCGCGTCGGTCGCCATGTCATCAATAACTTGCTTAATATTTTCGAAAGCCATTGGGGTGCTTTCGTTGTTCAGGTCCTTACCTTCGCCCTGACGAACCACTTTGATAACTGGTTTGTTGGTAGCCGCATCAATCAGCTCACCTTCAAAGTACAGGCGGGTGTCCATGGTACGGTGACCCGTCGCCATTTGCGTCCCCGCTACCACTAATGCGACAGGAACAACTTCATAGAACTGTAACCCTTCTTTGCTGGTATCTACACCAGTAATAGCACCACGGAAAATCAGACTACGAGGCCCAGCGGTAGTAACCAGTGGTTTACGCTGTGAGATGGCTTCTTTCATTTCAGTATTGGTATAGCTCAAAATTCTATCCAGAACTTTTTGCCCTACCTGGGTAGAAGGTTTAGGCACCGGATAATAGGTGATCGGGTTCCAGACGATGCTGTCATATTTACTTTGATCAAAATTTGGATCAACCCAGCGTAATACCGGTTTGCCCGTTGCTGAAGTTGTTTCTTGAAGGTTGGAGTAATTGTTTAAAAAACCAGAATATTTATCTGGCTGGGTGATTTTAGAGGCACAACCTGACAGAGCCAACAAGCCGCATAAAGCCGCAACTTTCGCAATTGATGTGGTACGCATGAATAGTTTCCTGAGATGATTATATTACTTTTTAAGTTATAGCAAAAAGTACCGCTTCGTGTTGTGGCAAAAAAAGTGTTGGTGAAAATAAATTTTCCAGCCCCTTTTCTGACAATATAGTCAATGACGAAAAGGGGGCAGAGTCAATCGTCAGTTGTTAAATTTCAGGCAGTTAAGCCGATAAAAAACTTCAACCACTGTGATTTATTTCACATCACATCGATAAAAAATATGCTTACCGAAAAAAACAGCAGTTACACATCTCAACGTGGGCATTTTCATGCACCTTGCCCTTTAGCTTATTTTTTACGTGCCAGCATCGTGGCGAAACGTAGTTTAATACGATTGCCGTTAGCGTCGGTGCGGTGAAGTTCCCCCACGTCTTCATTGTATTTCAGCATCTCCCAGCCTTCATAATATTGACGTAACTCCCCTTCTTTAAAGGCAAAGGGGAATCCGACGGTACATGGAAAATCAGCTGTGTCCATTGCTGCCACAATCAAGTTATAACCACCGGGTTTGGTGCAACGCTGCATATTGGCAATCAGTCCAGGAATGGTTTTCGCCTCCAGGAACATCAGCACCACGGTAGAAAGAATAAAATCGTATTGTCCATCAAACGTCAGGCTATTTAGATCAACAACCTGGGTGCGCAAATTTTCCAGTTTTTCAATGGATTTGATGCGTTCGACGTTGGCAATACTCATGGCATTTTTATCCCATGCATCGACATCATAACCATTGGCTGCCAGGTAAAGGCTGTTACGGCCATTACCACAGCCCAGATCCAGCGTTTTACCCGGCTTAACCACTTTCACCGCTTCCAGAACTTCAGAGTGTGTGCGGGTTAATTCATATTTATCAGTGAAGTAGTTTTCATCACGAATGATCATTCTTTGTCCTCAGCTTTCATTAAAACGGCGCGCTCGGTTCTGATTAACAATTTTCCCTGCATCAGAAGCGCGAAAGTACGGATGAGCAGTAATGCGATAATAAAATTGGTAAAAATAAATAGCGGCACAGCCAGGGTATGGAAAAAGCCATTGTCGTTACCGCTTCCTAAATGCAAACCAGTGGTTGCTAGTGCAGATACGCCGAACGAGAAACTCCAGAATGAGGCATTAAATGGCTGGGAGAGATACCACGGCATCAGGCGTAACATAAAAAGAAGTTGCAGCAGACCGTAACCGAAAAGCATTTTCGCCAGCGTATCGCCCTCGCCACCGTTGACGCTCAACCAGGCACTACATGCCACCAGCGCAGGTGCAAGCTGAATACCCAACGATGTACGCAGTGCCGTGGGCAATTCTCCCGAGCTGCGCAGACGCTGAAGGATCACCGGCTCAAGACTTAACCAGGAGAAAACACCAGCCCCTAAAAATACCAGACCAGCATCGGTGTAGCCCAATGCTCCACAGGCCATTGCACTGATGAAGTTGTTGGCAACAGTAGGTAAATAAAGTCCGGGTGTCGTAGCTTCCTCAGGATGGGAACCGCGCCATAAACCGGCTGTTTGCCAAGCGGCATAAGTCAGTTGTATCACCACACCAATACTGAACAGGCCCACCGCCAGCGGACGAAACCAGGGGACAAAACCAATTGCCACCAGCATCGTCGTTGCCGGAAACAAACTCACAAAACTGCTCATCACTGGATGACGCACTTCCGCCAGCACGCTGTGAGGAAAACGTACCAGTCGGGTGATAAATGCCGTAGTCAGTAATCCCCAAATGATCATTGCCAGAATCACCAGCCCATCGCCCAACCAGTGACTGACCTGCCAAACCTGGCTGGCATAGCGCCAGGCAAATCCCATCCCTATCGTCCCCAACACAATGCCAAAGTAACCTGCCGGTAAATTGAGCACTTTATCGCTCTGCATCTTCTTACTCATTTTGTTGAATTTATAAAGTATATTTGAAATGCATTTTATGGAAATTTGCTAAACATAGCCAGAGTCACAGAATTTGCTACGGTTATAGTAGGTCACCTGCGGGAAAACGCTATGCGCAAATATCGTCTTAGTGAAGAACAACGAGCTTTTAGTTATCAGGAAGATAGCGATAAAAAGAGTGTTTTATTGCGGCAGATTATTGCCATCGCTGATTTTAATGACGTAATAGCCGGAACGCCTGGCGGCTGGATTGATAATGAAACCGTATTGGCCCAGGACGGAAATTGTTGGATCTATGACCAGAATGCCATCGCGTTTGCCGGAACGGTGATATCCGGTAATACACGCATCACCGGAAGCAGCGAGCTATGGGGCGATGTTTGCGCGAAGGATAACGTCTGGATCGATAATAGCAAAATCAGTCAGGGTGCCCTGATAAGTGACAACGTCACAATTCATGATTCATTAATATGCGGAAATTGCAGGATTTCTGGTCATGTCTGCATTGATCAGAACTCAATGGTTGTCGCTGCGCAAGGTTTAACGCCCGACCACCATCTTCAGTTGCAAATTTATGATCGCGCAAGAGTCAGCGCCTCGCGCATTGTTCATCAGGCGCAAATATATGGTGATGCCATTGTGAAATTTGCGTTCATTGAGCATCGCGCCGAAGTTTTTGACTTTGCACGTATTGAAGGTAATGAAGAGAACAACGTCTGGCTGTGTGACTGCGCGAAAGTCTACGGACACGCACGTGTGATCGCCGGAACAGAAGAAGATGCCATTCCCACGCTTCATTACAGTTCGCAGGTAGCGGAACATGCCTCGGTGGAAGGCAATTGTGTGTTAAAACATCATGTTCTGGTGGGTGGTCATGCACTCGTACGTGGTGGTCCGATTTTACTCGACAATCACGTCACCATACAGGGGAACAGCCGCATTACAGGTGCGGTGATGATTGAAAACCATGTGGAGTTAACCGACCACGCCGTCGTTGCAGCCTTTGATGGCGACACGGTTCATGTCCGTGGTCCAAAAGTCATTAACGATGAGGAGCGCATTACGCGAACGCCACTAGTAGGGTTATTGTGAATCGATAATACGCGCGTATAAGTTCACATCATCAAAGGCATCATTCAGGAACTCAGCCTGTTTAAGGCAACCTTCAAGGATAAAACCATTGCGCAAAGCTACCTGGTTGCTTTGCGGATTGTCCACCCGACATTTGATCACGAAGCGTCTGAGTTCACCAGACTGAGCGTAATGATGAATCAATGCCTGCAGCGCCTGAGAAATGATCCCCTGCCCCTGATGAGATTCGTCCAGCCAGTAACCGATTTCTGCGGCTTTGTTCTGCGGTTCAATACGGTTAAAAGACAGGACGCCAACAAGTTCATCTTCACTAAAGATCATGAACATTTTGGCATATCCACGCTGATGCAACATCATATTACCCTGCACCGTTTTTCGCGTGTCATCTTCGGTATTAACAGACTGTGGCCAGTTTAGCGAATTCTGTAACCAGCTTTTATTTTTACAGATTAAGTGATGAAGCGGCGTGATGTGATTTTCTGCAACGGAACGTAATTCAATTGAGTCACTAACTTTTATCGTCTCGGTCATGTCACCTCCGGTCAATCTGCGCGGCAATTTAAAAAGCCGCCCGCCAGGCGGCTTAAGAAAGTTTACACCTCTTTGACGCTCTCCTGTTGCAGGATTTTGAGCATCTCATCTTTCAACTGGAGCTTCTGTTTTTTCATGCGAACCACTTCCGCATTGTATCCACGACCATCAGATCCTTCCATTCTGGCAATCTCATGATCAAGTTTGTTGTGCTTATCGAACAAGGACATAAAGCGAGGATTTTCGTTTTTCAGGCGGGATATTAAATCTCGGTATTCTGGAAACATACGCACTCCCTGTTAGTGGCTGACAAAGTGTACATGAAATACACATCATCAGATTACTCAGATAGTTTGGGGAAAAATGCGAGCGGGATCGTGTTTCACCAGACGGCACCTTCCGTCAGAAGGTGCCGAAAAAATGACGATCAATTCATCACGCGATCGTCAACGTATTTGCGCTTATCCGGAGCTGGTGGAAAATACTGATACAGCCATGTTTCACTGATGGCATCGCCCTGACAGCGGAGATACATCCGCATATCAACCGGATCAGTAGAGTCCGAAGTCGGATACCAGTCAAATTGAATACGGTAACCATCAATCGGTTCAATGTAGAGAATTTCGATTTGCTTCGCTTCACCGCTGGAGAGCGTAATAACAGGTTCAATCCCCTTAGGCGCAGCCGCTTTCAGGTCACCACCAACAAAATCGACGGCAAAACGACGCGCCCATTTTTCTGGATAATGCTCACCCGGCGCCCAACCTTCCGGAAAACCTCCCATGCCGGTACGCGTCGCCATAACACGAGCCAATGGACATTGAACAGGGGGATGTGCGCTCCAGTACAGACGATACTGGAATGCAAACTCGTCCCCTGCTTTTACTGCTTTTTCTGGCTGCCAGAAGCAGACAATGTTATCCAGCGTTTCACCCGTTGTTGGGATTTCCATCAGACCAATGGTGCCTTTGCCCCATTTATTACGAGGCTCTACCCACAAACTTGGTCGTTTGTTGTACCAGCCCATGATGTCTTGATAATGGGAGAAATCACGATCCAGTTGCAATAAACCAAAGCCTTTCGGGTTATTGTCGGTGTAGGCATTGAACTGCAATTTCTGCGGATTATTTAGCGGACGGCAGATCCACTCACCGTTGCCCCGCCACATGGAAAGACGGTCGGAATCATGGATTTGCGGATGAATAGTATCGCACATACGACGTTCGTTAGTGCCGCAACTAAACATACTGGTCATCGGCGCAATACCCAATTGCTTGATCTCTTTACGCGCATACAGATGGTTTTCAACATCCATAATCACCTGACTCTTTTCACACTGGATGGTGAACTTGTAGGCACCGGTAATACTGGGGCTATCGAGTAAGGCATAAACGGTAAAGGTGGTTGCGCCTGGTTTTACGGTATCAAACCAGAAAGCGGTAAAGTCGGGGAACTCTTCTTTGCTGTCGGTATAAGTGTCGATCGCCAGGCCGCGGGCCGACAAACCGTATTGATACGTGTCATCAACGGCGCGGAAATAACTCGCTCCGAGGAATGATACTACATCACGCCGCGCCAGTTCGGGGGCTTTAAACACGCGAAAACCGGCAAAGCCGAGATCGCTTTGCCCTTCTAATTGTTTGGTATCAACACCCGCATCGTTGTATTTGAACAACTCCGGGCGAAAGTGAATTTCACGCGCCAGATGTGTTGCTGGATCAACAGAAAACATACGAACGCGGCGACGGAATCCCATCCCCATATGGAAGAACTGAGCGTCAAGCTGGCGGTTCTCGACGTTATGCCAGAGCGATTTTTCGGCGTCGTATTGAATACTGTTATAAGCCTGCGGCGTCATTGTCGCCAGAGTGTCAGGTAACGGACGCGGGGCACCACGCCACGCTGTTTGCGCTAAGTCGTGCGCCATTGACTGTAGAATGGAGAAGTCAAAACGCTGGGTTTGCCCGTCGGCAATATCAGAATCTGCCGCGAATGCCGCCTGAGAAAAAAGAGAAGCAATGCCGCTGGTACCGCACACGGCGGCCATAGCCATTGAACCTTTAATAAATCGTCTACGATCCATACCTGAAAGTGAGTCCTTCTGGTGTTGTGAATGGTCCCGCGCTGGTCGTTTTCAGCGGCAAGAAAGTGCTTATTTATGACCGCTCACTCTAGACAATATTTATTAATAATCCAATTGTTGAACTCAGAGAATATGCATAAATCGGCAATTTTTTTATGTCGATGGGAAGAGCCTGATTCATTTGTAAAATCAGGCAAATTTTTGCAAAGCAGGATGGCCCGACTTTAAAGCAATCCACAGCGGCGTTTACTGCGTTCTTCCGCTTCCTTGTATAACTGAAATTCATCAAAAACCTGGCAGCCCAGCGCCTGCTCGAATGCCTCACGACTGGCATTACCATGACTGCGCGTCTGCGTTTCGTTACCGAGATTGGACTGGAAGATCCCTGCCGCACTCACCGGCAAAAAATCCTCATAGGTAATAGGTTGTGCGACAACCCAGCCACGTTCGATCAAAGGTTGCGGATCGTCCCCAGGATGTATCGCCTGACGATGCGCTTCACCCGATGGTGTCAGTCGATAACGGAACCATGCCAGCCCTTGCTGGCGCATCAAAAATTCGCTGTCCGGGAAAGCGCGAAAGGTTTCCTGCAAATGCAGTTGATGAGTGAGATTATCCTGTCCAGTTCCGGCATTACGCAGAAGTTCATCATACAGTCGCCGCCCTTTCGGCGTTAACGCCACTCCGCGCTGCTCTATCTCACCAAATCGCGCGGTATGCCTCCCCTGCTGTTGCCCCACAAACAGAACCGTTTCTTCCAGTGCCTTAAAGCTGGTTTGACGCAATAAAATCGGCACCTCGCGGCGCGGCGGCCCTTCGATGAGAATTTTTGGTTCGATACCGCATTCGGGCATCATCGACTGCACCCGATCAATGTCCAGCGTGCGTGGCGTCAGGTGATTGATATGACAGCCCGGAAAACAGACTACATCAGCGATCAGCCGATGCTCGTTATGCAATGCGTGATAGGTTTCTTCATCTACCGTTGCTGACTGATGCCAACGAAATGTCTCCAGGGCTTCCCGCACAAACTCCCGCGCTTGCGCTTCGCTAAAACCGCCCTCCCGATCATATTCATCTAACAGTTGCCGACAACGTGGGGTAAAGATATCGCGCTGGCGTAAAATCTCCGCCGCCTTTTGGCGCAATGTTTTGTTTTCGATAAGCTCAAGGCGGAGCAATGAGGTAAAAACGCGGAAAGGATTACGCGCAAGCGAGGCATCATCGATGGGCCGAAATGCCGTAGAATGTACCGGCACGCCAGCCTGCGAGAGATCGTAATAACTCACCGGATACATTCCCATAATGGCGAATATCCGCCTTAATGTGGCAAGTTCCTGCGCGGTTCCCACACGTATCGCCCCATGACGTTCAACGTTAAGCCTCGCCAGTTCATCCGCATTCACCATTTTTTCATGCAGTTGGGGATTATTTTCCAGCACAGCCAGATTCACGTCAGCGACCAGTTCCAGCAACGTACCGTACTGTGGAACTTCTTGTTGATACATGGCTGACATTGCCTGCGAAAACTGTTCCCGAATCTCATCCGCTGTGATGCTGTTCGCCATAATGTCTACCCCCAGTGGTCAATTATCTCGAGTGTAGGTAACCGCATTCACTCTGGTGGGAAGAATTTACAAACTGTGATCTCGCCGCGAAATCATCAATATTATCGATTTCGATGTAACATAATCACTTTAAATGTTAATAATATTTTGCAATCAAGTTATCATAATCAAACAACATCACTTGTCAGCGGCACCGCTTCGTTTTTAACATCGCTTATGGAAAAAAATAGTCTGTTTAGTCAGCGCATCCGTTTGCGCCACCTTCATACATTCGTAGCTGTCGCACAACAAGGAACTTTGGGGCGCGCGGCTGAAACCCTTAATCTGAGTCAACCGGCACTCTCTAAGACATTGAATGAGCTGGAACAATTGACGGGGGCTCGCCTGTTCGACCGAGGACGTCAAGGCGCACAGCTCACCTTACCTGGCGAGCAATTTTTAACTCACGCAGTCAGAGTTCTTGACGCCATCAACACCGCAGGACAATCACTTAATCGTAAAGAAGGTCTTAACAATGATGTCGTCAGAGTGGGCGCGCTACCTACCGCGGCACTAGGGATATTACCTTCGGTTATAGGTCAGTTTCATCAGCAACAAAAAGAAACCACACTGCAAGTTGCCACCATGAGTAACACGATGATCCTGGCAGGATTAAAAACAGGGGAAATCGATATTGGTGTTGGTCGGATGTCAGATCCTGAACTGATGACCGGACTTAATTACGAGCTGCTGTTTCTCGAATCACTTAAGTTAGTTGTTAGGCCTAATCACCCCCTGCTTCAGGAGAACGTAACGTTAAGTCGGGTACTGGAATGGCCTGTTGTCGTATCACCAGAAGGCACCGCGCCACGGCAGCATTCAGAGGCATTAGTAAAAAGCCAGGGATGTAAAATTCCTTCAGGCTGTATTGAAACGTTGTCTGCATCACTTTCACGTCAGCTTACGGTTGAATACGACTATGTGTGGTTTGTTCCTTCTGGCGCTGTGAAAGACGACCTGCGTCATGCCACGCTGGTGGCCCTGCCTGTTCCGGGGCATGGAGCAGGCGAACCTATTGGAATACTGACCCGCGTAGATGCAACACTCTCTTCCGGTTGTCAGTTGATGATTAACGCCATTCGAAAATCAATGCCGTTCTGAAAAGTAAGGGATCTTACGATCCCTTTTTTATCACACCGTTGCCAAACTCACTGAATTCCCTGTTCCTTGTTGAGCCGCCTGAACTGGTTGTTTCTTCAGACGGAACACATCCACGGCTTCAGTTAACCGCGCCGCCTGTTCTTCAAGAGATACCGCCGCAGCTGAAGCCTCTTCCACCAGAGAAGCGTTCTGTTGCGTCACTCTATCCATTTCAGAAATCGCCTGGCTAACTTGTGTAATACCTCTGCTTTGTTCATCTGAGGCAGCAGCTATTTCTTGCATGATATGTGTGACGCTCGCCACGGCATCAACAATAGCGCTCATGGTTTTCCCTGCCGTTGCCACTTCATCGGCCCCCTGGCCAATTAACCTGACGGACTCACTGATCAAGCCTTCAATCTCTTTCGCCGCCTGGGCGCTGCGGCTTGCAAGTGTACGCACTTCGCTGGCGACAACGGCAAATCCGCGTCCTTGTTCACCGGCTCGCGCGGCCTCAACGGCGGCATTGAGCGCCAGGATATTGGTCTGGAAGGCAATACTGTTTATAACAGCCGTGATTTCAGAAATTTTCTTCGAGCTACTGGAGATATTACCCATTGTCCGCACTACACCGGAAACTGTTTGTCCGCCATCACCGGCTTTACTTGAGGCCTCTTGCGCCAGTTTGCTGGCATGATGTGCGTTATCAGAATTTTGCTTCACTGTTGCGGTGAGTTGCTCCATGCTGGCGGCGGTTTGTTCAATTGCCGCCGCTTGTTCTTCGGTGCGTGAGGAAAGGTCAGTATTACCGGCAGAAATCTCACTGGTGCCACGATAGATCTCTTCTGCCCCCTGGCGCACCGTTCCCACCGTCAGCGCCAGCGAATGCTGCATTTGCTGTAGATGGCGACTTAAGCGGCCAATTTCACTGCGGCCAGTGGATTCGTCAACCAAAGTCAGATCGCCACTGGCTATTTTTTCAATCCGTTGGGCGGCATGTTGCAGAGGACGAATGACAATCCGGCGTAACACCATAAAGGTTATCAGCGTCATAACCAGCGCAAGTATAAATGCGCCAATCATAAACATCCCTCCCAGACGAGTACGCTGATGCGCCTGTTCCGCTAGCTGGTTAGCTCTGGCGCTACGTATTTCAATGGCTTTGCTTAACTGCTGGTTATAGGCATTATCAAGCGTTCTGATCTGCTCACTTTCATGATTGATAATGGCTTCAAACATGCCATTTTTGGCATATTTCAACATGGGTTGCAGACCGGAAATATAAGCCTGGAAACGCTGATTTAATTCTCCGTCCAGCACATCGTCAGCGGGCGTTTTCACCAGACGAGTACGGTAAACGTTATAGCCTTGTTGCGATTGCTTTATTTGCAATTCCGCTTGCGCAATATTTCTCTTCATCTCTTCCATTTCAGCGATACGACTTGCTGCCCCGGCCTGAATCATATTGATCCGGGCTGAACGCAATAAATCAGAGCTGTTTGCTAAACCCGTGCGTATCTGGATCTCGTCACTGACGTCGCGCTGATCGCGGTCTGCCTGCCAGAGAAAATACCCCGCCACGGATGAGCTCAAGGCAAACAGAAACAGGATGCCGCCAAGAATGCAGGCAAATAATGGAACCAGCCTGATGTGATGTAAAAAGCCTAAGCGGTGTGAGGATGTTGTATTCATGACCGTTGTCTCTCTTCCTGGTTTACTCCCGATAGAGAGTCATCGGCAATCGATGGTAATTGCTTACTGGCAAAAACCTGTTCATATCACATTTTTACAACAATTTTTGCGATGAGAGATTATTACCATCGGAATGAAGAGACTTACGAGTAGTTATACCTTGTAAGGCGTATTACGAAAAATTCTGGAAAATGCCACGCAATTTCGTGAAGTGATTATTTCGCTGGTAAGGGTAATTACATAGGATGTTTGCGGGCGCCTGAGACTTTCTGTTTTCAGGCTTACCGGGAATCAGAAAGACGAAGGCCCCGACCGATATTTCTATCAACCGAGGCCGACGAATGAAACCAACAATTCAGATGTTAGCCTCTTACCCGCCATCCGGCAAGGAGAAAAGGCTATGAAGCGCAACCCCCTGGTGGTGTGTCTGCTCATTATCTGTATCACGATTCTGACATTCACACTCCTGACCCGACAAACGCTCTACGAACTGCGATTCCGGGACGGTGATAAGGAGGTGGCGGCTCTCATGGCCTGTCAGTCCAGGTAAGGGCCTGCGCGGGGAGCATTCCCCGCACATCTGGTTGACGAGTTCATTTTCTCATGGCGCCCCATTTAGTTAGTGCATGTTTTTTTCGATGCGCTGATAGAACCATCATTACAGACAAATTTGCCGCCTGCAGTACAGTGAGAGATCCCCCCTTTCGCACCAGAACAGGGTTTGCGCCCGGCATCAACATAAAAAGACATCAGTAATCCCATCAGTAAAATAAAGAGCAACTTTTTCATACAACCTCCATGGCTTGCCGAATCTTATGTTCGGTATAAAAGTTATACGCTGTGCGGTCTTTATTTCACTTAGGGAGATCAAGGATTGGGGAAATTGAATTTCAATCTTAACAGTAGATATGTTGATTAAATATCAACCCGTTGAACATATAAACTCGGATTATGGTTTTATTTGTCATACAAATAAATATAATAGGCGCTTCCGATGTAGGCCCGTATTCTTCGCCTGTACCACGGGTCTGGTTTAGTACAGGCGCTTTCTTCTAATACCCTCAGGAGCGCTTACGCGGCATCATGCGCAGAAGCGTGTTGTCTTTCCAGAAATAGTGGTGCGCCAGAGCTGCAGCCGCATGAAGCCCGATAACGAAATATCCCAGATTGGCCAACGTTTCATGCCACCACTTTAATCTATCCACCAGGTCAAAATTGGCCTCTGACGCGTAAGGCATCGTCAGACCAAACGCAAACCACGGATTACCCCGGTTATACATCATCACCAAACCAATCACTGGCAATACAATAAACAGGAGATAGATCACCAAATGTCCCAAATGAGCGAGTCCCGTCATCATGGGCCTGGGTTTCGGTACAATGGGCGGCGTTGGGTATTTCAATCTGAGTAACAGACGAAGCACCATCAGCACGAGAATTGAGATGCCACATGAAACGTGGATCATGTTGATCACCGGACGATCGCTACGCGGGAAAAAACCACGAAACTCCATTGCACAATAGGCTGCAATAACCAGCAAAAAGACCAGCCAGTGAATGCCAATTTGTAACCTTGAATATCTAATTCCCATAACATTTCCTGCTTTAACACAATTTGCCGTTAACATAACGAGCTTTTCTTAAAATTTCATTAAATATTGTTCACCCGTTTTCAGTACGTTACGTTTCATGGCAAAAATGTAGATTGCCCATCCTGTCATCCTGGTCTAAGCCTGGAAAGGACTAATTTTTACCCACAAGTTCTTGACTGGAGAAAACCATGAGCAAAGTTGGCATTAACGGTTTTGGTCGTATCGGCCGGCTGGTATTACGTCGGCTACTTGAGATTAAAAGTAACATTGACGTTGTCGCCATTAATGATCTTACATCTCCGAAAATTCTCGCCTACCTACTAAAGCACGATTCAAACTACGGTCCTTTCCCCTGGAGCGTCGATTTCACAGAGGATTCACTTATTGTTGATGGAAAAAGTATTGCGGTTTACGCCGAAAAAGACGCGAAAAATATCCCCTGGAAAGTAAAAGGGGCTGAAATTGTCATTGAATGTACCGGTTTTTATACTTCCGCAGAAAAATCCCAGGCGCATCTGGACGCTGGCGCGAAGAAGGTGTTGATTTCCGCCCCGGCAGGAGAAATGAAAACCATCGTTTATAACGTCAATGATGGCACTCTGGATGGCAACGACACCATTATTTCCGTGGCGTCATGCACCACTAACTGTCTTGCGCCTATGGCCAAAGCATTGCATGACAGTTTTGGGATAGAAGTTGGCACAATGACAACGATCCATGCCTATACCGGCACCCAGTCTCTGGTGGATGGTCCGCGTGGTAAAGATTTACGTGCATCGCGGGCGGCGGCGGAAAATATCATCCCCCACACTACCGGTGCGGCAAAAGCCATTGGTCTGGTGATCCCGGAACTTAGCGGCAAACTTAAAGGTCATGCGCAACGCGTGCCAGTGAAAACCGGTTCAGTGACCGAGCTGGTGTCTATCCTGGGGAAAAAAGTGACTGCTGAAGAGGTGAATAACGCACTAAAAAAAGCAACGACCAATAACGAGTCATTTGGTTATACCGACGAAGAAATTGTCTCTTCCGATATCATTGGCAGCCATTTTGGTTCGGTGTTTGATGCGACCCAAACGGAAATCACCGCAGTGGGCGATTTACAACTGGTGAAGACCGTCGCCTGGTACGATAACGAGTATGGTTTTGTCACTCAACTCATTCGTACTCTGGAAAAATTCGCCAAACTCTGACCCGCGCTGGCGGAGGAAAAACCTCCGCCTCTTTCATATCTTACGACTGCAAATAGACCACCTGAGTCTGCAGATACTCATGCAAACCATGTTTGCCATCTGCGCCGCCAATACCCGACTTACGCCATCCAGCATGGAAACCTTGCATAGCTTCGAAGTTTTCTCGGTTGATGTAGGTTTCGCCAAACTTGAGTCCTTTGATGGCTTTCATCGCCACGTTAAGATTCTCGGTATATATCGATGACGTCAGGCCATAATCGCTGTCGTTGGCCATGGAGATAGCCTGTTCCAGCGTGTCAAAAGCGACTACCGGCAGCACTGGCCCAAAGGTTTCTTCGTGCATAATGGACATTTCCTGTCGGACATCCAAAAGCAACGTTGGCGGATAATAATAACCTTTCCCTTCTACAGCCTTACCACCCAACGCGATTCTCGCGCCCTCTTCTACTGCCCGCGCTACCTTTTGTTCCACCCTTTCCAGAGCCGCAGCGTTAATCAGCGGCCCCATCGCAATATCGTTACGTTCGGCGGGGTTACCAAATTGAACCGCCTGCATTGCCTCGCCCAGTCGATTAACAAAGCGATCGTAAATACCTTTCTGCACATAGACACGTTCCGCACAGTTGCACACCTGCCCAGTATTTATCACGCGTGAATCAACAATGGCTTTGACGGCCAATTCAAGATCGGCGTCATCCATCACGATAGCAGGGGCTTTGCCCCCCAGCTCCAGACACACTTTGGTGATATTTTTCGCCGCGGTCGCCATGATTTTTTCTCCGGCAGCGACGCTGCCTGTCATGCTGACCATAGCGACTTTTGGATTACCCGCCAACTCCTGACCAACCGTTTCACCGCGTCCTAACACAAGGTTAAACACGCCGCGTGGTAAGCCAATTTCGTCGACGATTTTAGCAAATGCGATCGCATTGTTTGACGTAAATTCGCTCGGTTTGATGACGATGGTATTGCCTGTGAGAAGAGCTGGCGCCATTTTGCGAGCAATCAGGAAAAACGGGAAGTTCCACGGTAGGATACCGGTCGTTACGCCCAACGCACGTTTAAACAGCAGGATGTTTTCCCCAGGACGATCACTTTGAATAATCTCGCCCTCGTAGCGACGAGCCCATTCCGCCATGTAATCAATATAGTCAGCAGTAAAAGCGACTTCGACTTCGGCCAGCTGTTGAATTTTTCCGCCTTCCTCGACGATCAATGAGCTAATTTCACTGGCCCGTTCGCGGATCCCCGCAGAGATTTTCCGTAACCAGTTCGCTCGTTCAATCGCGGGTAATGCTTCCCATTCTGGCTGTGCACGCTCTGCTGCATCGATTGCTTTGCGAGCATCTTCAGCCTGACCATCAGGAATGCGGGAAATCACTGCCTCTGTTGCGGGGTTAACCACATCAATCCATGCGTCGCCGCGCCAGGTGACAAACTGTCCATCGATATACATAGGATGTTGAACGGGTACAGACATGGGCTACTCCTGCGATTGATATGTTTATATTTTGTAATTCATATGTTAATTAACATCATTCACAGCAGAGAAGGCATCGTGGATGTGCAATTTTGTGAAAGGCTTCATAAAAAGAGATACGACGGGAATAAAGAGAGGAAGAAAAAGATCAGATTATTACCCGTTTGCAATCATTTGTTCACAAACGGGCAATTATTAGCGCAGTGAACGACTCTCCATTGCCTCAATAAGCACTGCGTCATGCTGTAATAGCTGCCATGCCTGCGTAACTTCTGACGGAAAATCGACGTGAACGATAAAATCGCGTCCGCGCGGTCCATAGCCATCGCTGTCATCGCGCAAGCGTGGCAGCTCGCCAGTAAGTAGGGACAAATATCGCTCAACTGGCCATAGTCCTGTCAGCGGATTAGCAAACGTCACGCTGCCTGCATCATTTCCCAACTGTGGTACGAATCCCGGATAACTTAGCCAGCGAGGCGCATCAGGATTATCTCCTGTAATACGACGGAACGTCGCCATGGTTCGGCGTTGCATAGTGGGATCCTGGACGACAATCGTGGTATGGACTCGCTCTGCTAACTGATTCAATAATGCGATACTGAAACGGGCATTTTCCCCACAGTTAGTTGACTGATCTTCAATCCAGATTTTTTCATGTGGAATATGCCAAAACTGATGGGCGATATCCGCAAGGATGGTAGCTTCTGCCCTGCCAGTGGTGCGGATAGTGTTGTAGTGCGGATGCTGTGCAATGGCGCTATACAAAAAAGTTGTCGAGTGACCAATACCACCACTAATCAGTAAAGGAATTTGCTGATCTCTTGCAATCTTACAAGCGGCATCGATAGTGGGAATGACAGCATTGCCTGCAAGGATCACGCAATCGGCCTGATACGGAGCTTCACCGGAGAAATCATCCTGCGCCAGCCATCGACCGATAACGTTTATAGCATCAATGGTTGACGCTGAAAGCGTCGGAAACGGGTTAATATTCATGGTCCCTCCTTATCGTTCCCTTAAGAATACTGCGTGAGATAATAATGAGAAGCGGAGCACTCTGAAAGGAGGAAGCCGTATTTCCTTAACCGCCTCTCCGCAAGCCTGACATATCTTTTACGGAAAAGCTGTAGATAAACATTATTCATCTTGCAGCAGAGAATTGTATTTTTCTGAATTCCCCAATTTTTGCCCTTACCGTTTTTAGAATTAATAAAAAACCCGGCGCTAAATGCTTACCGGGTTTTAGATTTATCAGACAAATAGCAGGGTTAACCGCTAATCTGCTCCATCGCCTGCAAAATACGCTTATCTGAAATCGGATAAGGTGTACCAAGTTGTTGAGCGAAGTAACTAACGCGCAGCTCTTCTATCATCCAGCGGATCTCTTTCACGTCTTCATCCTCACGACGTGCAGGCGGCAGTTTGTTGAGCCATTGCTGCCACGCCTGCTGGACGTTTTCGACTTTCAGCATCTGTGCACGGTCGCGATGTGGATCAATCGCCAGTTTTTCCAGTCGTTTTTCAATCGCCTGCAAATATCGCAGCGTGTCGCCCAGCCGTTTGAAGCCGTTACCAGTGACAAAACCGCGATATACCAGCCCGCCCATCTGCGCTTTGATATCCGACAGCCCCAGCGCCATGGTCATATCCACCCGACCTTTCAGGCGTTTGTTGATATTGAACACCGCAGTGAGGATTTGCTCGACCTGCTTCGCAATATCCACCACCGTGTCATTCAGTTCGGCCCGCACTTTTTCATGCAGCGCAGCAAAGCCTTCTTCCGTCCAGACCGGGCCACCATTGGCGTCGATCAGTTGATCCACACCGCATGAGATACAGTCGTCAATCAGCTCCAGCACTTTGCCATACGGGTTAAAGTACAGCCCCAGCTTGGCTTTGTTTGGTAACTTCTCATGCAAATACTTGATCGGCGATGGAATATTCAGCAGCAGTAAACGGCGAAGACCGTTCCACATTGCCTGCTTTTGCTCCAGCGGGTTATCAAACAGTTTGATCGCCACACTGTCGCGCTCATCCACCAGCGCCGGCCACGCCTTCACTTTGTAGTTGCCACGCTTCTGTTCGTAGCTTTCCGGCAGCTGACCAAAACTCCAGATATGTAAGCCGCTCTGCTCGATACCGTCATCCGCCACCGCAGACAGCGTTTCCTGCACTTTGCCTTTCAGCGCATCTTTCAGATCTTGTAGCGAGCGCCCTTCTTTTAGCTTCTTGTTTTTGTCATCCACCACGCGGAAGGTGATTTTCAGGTGATCAGGCACCTGATCCCAGTGCCAGTCTTCGCGGTCAACGGTAACGCCGGTCATCCGCCGTAACTCGCGCTCAAGGCTGTCGAGCAACGGTAACTCCAGCGGTGTGACGCGACCTAAAAACGCTTCGGCGTAGTTTGGCGCGGGAACAAAATTACGGCGTACCGGTTTTGGCAACGATTTAATCAGAGCAATCACCAGTTCGCGGCGCAGACCGGGAATCTGCCACTCAAACCCGCTTTCCTCAACCTGGTTAAGTAACGGCAGCGGAATATGTACGGTCACACCGTCAGCATCCGCGCCGGGCTCAAACTGATAGCTTAAACGCAGCTTGAGATTGCCCTGATGCCAGAAGTTCGGGTAATCCAGCTTGCTGATTTTTTCCGCCCCTTCTTTGATCAACATGCTCTTTTCAAAGTTGAGCAAATCAGGCGTTTCGCGGCTGACTTTTTTCCACCAGCTGTCGAAGTGGCGTGCAGAGATCACATCATGGCTGATGCGCTGGTCGTAGAACTCAAACAACGTTTCGTCATCAACCAAAATATCGCGGCGACGTGTTTTGTGTTCCAGCTCTTCTACTTCCGCCCGTAGTTTCAGGTTTTCACGGAAGAATGCGTGACGCGTCTGCCAGTCACCTTCCACCAGCGCGTGGCGAATAAAGAGTTCACGACATAACGCCGGATCGATCTGGCTATAGTTAACCTTACGCGCGGCGACAATCGGCAACCCGTACACGGTGACTTTTTCCGTTGCCATCACCGCGCCCTGCGCCCGTTCCCAGTGCGGTTCGCTGTAGGTGCGTTTAATCAAATGCTGAGCAACTGGCTCCACCCATTCTGGATCGATGCGTGCCGCAATGCGCCCCCACAGGCGGCTGGTTTCTACCAGTTCCGCCACCATTACCCATTTCGGCGGCTTTTTGAATAAACCAGAACCGGGGAAGATGGAGAAACGCGCGTTACGTGCACCGGTATATTCCTGTTTATCGGCATCTTTCATGCCGATATGGGAAAGCAAACCAGTCAGCAACGCAATGTGAATTTCGCGATACTCCGCCGGTTCGCTGTTCACCGGAATGCCGAGTTCTTTCACTACCTGGCGCAGTTGGGTGTAGATATCCTGCCATTCGCGCACGCGCAGATAGTTGAGGTAATCGGTGCGGCACAGGCGACGGAAGGCGTTTGAAGAAAGTGCCTTTTGCTGCTCGCCAAGATAATTCCACAGATTTACAAACGCGAGGAAGTCGGATTCTTTGTCGTGGAAGCGACGATGTTTTTCGTCCGATGCCTGCTGTTTATCCATCGGACGCTCGCGCGGATCCTGAATGGAGAGTGCGGAAGTGATAATCATCGCCTCACGCACGCAGCCATGTTTTTGCGCTTCCAGCACCATACGCGCCAGACGTGGGTCGACAGGCAACTGCGAGAGCTGGCGACCGAGCGGCGTCAGTTTATAGGCGCTGGCCTGTTCATCCGTGGTGATCGCGCCCAGTTCTTCAAGCAGACGCACGCCATCCTGGATATTGCGTTTATCTGGCGCTTCGACAAACGGGAACGCGGCGATATCGCCCAGCCCCAGCGCGGTCATCTGCAAAATAACCGAGGCCAGGTTGGTACGCAGAATCTCCGGATCGGTAAACTCCGGGCGCGAGAGGAAATCGTCTTCGGAATAGAGACGAATACAGATCCCTTCTGACACACGACCACAGCGGCCTTTACGCTGATTGGCTGAAGCCTGCGAAATGGGCTCAATCGGCAATCGCTGCACTTTGGTGCGATAGCTGTAGCGGCTGATACGCGCCGTACCTGGGTCGATAACGTATTTAATCCCCGGTACGGTCAGCGAGGTTTCCGCGACGTTGGTCGCCAGTACAATGCGCCGTCCGCTGTGCGACTGGAACACGCGGTTCTGTTCGCTATTCGAAAGCCGCGCATAAAGCGGCAAGATTTCGGTATGGCGTAAGTTCAGCTTGTTCAGCGCATCGGCGGTATCGCGAATTTCCCGCTCACCGCTCATAAAGATCAGGATATCACCAGGACTTTCCTGGCTCAGTTCGTCTACGGCGTCAAAAATCGCCTGCAACTGGTCGCGCTCGGTGTCATCGGCTTCTTCAACAATCGGGCGATAGCGCACTTCCACCGGATAGGTCCGACCGGAGACTTCGATAATCGGCGCATTATTAAAGTGGCGCGAAAAGCGTTCCGGGTCGATAGTCGCGGAAGTGATAATGATTTTTAGGTCAGGACGCCGCGGCAGCAACTCTTTCAAATAGCCGAGCAGAAAATCGATATTCAGGCTGCGTTCGTGCGCTTCGTCAATAATGATGGTGTCGTACTGCATCAGCAGGCGGTCTTGCTGGATCTCCGCCAGCAGGATACCGTCGGTCATCAGCTTGACCATCGTGTTATCACTTACGTGATCGCTGAAACGCACTTTGTAACCGATGCAACCGCCCGGCTCCGTTTTCAGCTCTTCCGCAATACGGTTCGCCACCGTTCTTGCCGCCAGGCGACGCGGCTGGGTATGGCCGATCAGCCCTTTAATCCCGCGCCCCAGCTCCATACAGATTTTCGGTAACTGAGTCGTTTTACCGGAACCCGTTTCCCCGGCGACGATCACCACCTGGTGATCACGAATTGCTTCGAGAATGTCCTGTTTTTTCTGACTAACCGGCAAATTGTCCGGGTAAGTAATTTCCGGTCGTGCCGCTTCACGCAGCAGGACTTTCCCTGCCGCCTGGTCAATCTCTTTCGCCATCTCCTGGAAAATGGCCTGTTGTGCATCAGGATTTTTAACCTTCTTCACGCCGTGCAGACGGCGAGAAAAACGCAGTCTGTCACGCAGCATCAGCGAATCCAGCCGCTGCTGCAAGGCCGTAAAGGTCAATTTTTGTTGTTCTGTCATAACGTTAGTGGGCAGTAGTCTGCCTGATTAATTTTCTTTGAAATGATAGATATAGAGTACCACATCGCGGCTTTCTATGCGTTGTTCAATAAATTCGAACATAGGCTTCGATTTATTGCGCTATCTCTGTGGCAGGATTGTGAATAAAGTGTCAACAAGCAACGGGGCATCGCCCATTCAAATATCTATAAGGAAACACCATGAGCAAGGTATTAGTTCTTAAATCCAGCATCCTGGCAGGGTACTCTCAGTCTAATCAGTTGTCCGATTATTTTGTTGAACAATGGCGCGAAAAGCACTCCGCTGATGAAATCACCGTTCGCGACCTGGCTGCAAATCCGATTCCGGTACTGGATGGCGAACTGGTTGGCGCTCTGCGTCCGAGCGATGCGCCGCTGACTCCGCGTCAGCAGGAAGCTCTGGCGCTTTCCGATGAGCTGATTGCCGAGCTGAAAGCCCACGACGTTATCGTTATTGCGGCACCGATGTATAACTTCAACATCTCAACTCAGTTGAAAAACTATTTTGACCTGGTTGCACGCGCAGGCGTTACTTTCCGCTATACCGAGAACGGTCCGGAAGGTCTGGTAACGGGTAAAAAAGCCATCGTTATTACCAGCCGCGGCGGGATCCATAAAGATGGACCAACGGACCTGGTGACGCCGTATCTGTCCACGTTCCTCGGCTTTATCGGCATTACCGATGTGAAATTTGTCTTCGCCGAAGGGATCGCATACGGTCCGGAAATGGCAGCGAAAGCGCAGTCTGACGCGAAAGCAGCCATTGACAGCATTGTTGCCGCATAACCGGACACGATCTTGATGTGGACTGTAGTTCAGTCCACATCTCAATCCACTTACCTGTTTTCCCATAATTTCAGCATCGCTTTGTGCTCTTCCTTAAGCACAATATGCGAGCGTCTGGCTCGAATAAAGCTAATCGCTTCATCAACTGTTTTACAGTGTCCGTAACATAACAGCCATGCCGCCACTACCAGCGCACTGCGCGATAATCCCAACGCGCAATGGACCAGAACGCTGCCTTGCTCTTCGCGTAATGTTTCCAGCATCCCCACGGCCTGTCGGAGCTCCCCCTCTTCCGGAACCACCAGATCCAGCATCGGTACACAGAAATAGAGTCGATCTTTTGTCGCTCGTCCACGAGGGAATTCAAAGGTGACGTCCAGAACCGCATTCTGTGCCGGAATATGTCGTGGAAACGCCCCTAAATAAACACCAGCAGTCATTTTGCTCACCGGCTCCAGGCGAAGACAAAACCAACGCATAGACAGCCACATCCCGATGCGGCAGGGCAATGTCAGCCAGTAAACGGCGGGTGGGAGTTTCCCCTGACTATCTTTCCCTGTTGTTATCGCGCCAAGCCCACCGTACCCACGGCCAATAATGAGTAGCGATAATACTGGCCAACATAACCAGACTGACCACCATAACTGAATCATCACCATTAGCTCCATTAACACAATGCACGAGCCCGCGCCTACGACATATGGCAGTGCTATTTTGATTCGACGTTGATCAGGTTTCTGATAATTCCAACGACGATCGACGGGCACCATCCAGTCAATCAACATACCTACCGCCAGCCCTGTGATGACATCAATAAAATGATGCTGCCAGGTCGTCAGAGTAGAAATAGCGATGAGTAAAAACCATCCGCCACAGACTTTACGCCACCTCTCAGCCAGATGCTGACGAAAGTGACGCCAAAGTAGCCAGCAGAGAATAATATGCAGCGAAGGAGACTGGTTATAAGGCAGATCAAACAGTTCAAGTTGCGAAAATAGCCATCCTGTCACCCCACTCACTTCAGGGCGGATAAAACTAAACTTCAGCGGATAGAGCAAAAAACCGCAGCAGGCCATTACCGTTGCCAGAATAAGCCGGTGGACAAGTCGGCGCTGTTCGAATGTCGAGCTACAAACGAACAGCGAAAATCCATATAAAAGATCCAGACTCCAGTAAGGAACAATAGTCCAGGGAAGAAAAGGGATCGCCGTTTCCCAACCGAACACCTGACTGGGGATATCATGGCTGTTAAGGTCCTGGAACGCGGTGAACTGATTAAGAGATCCATAGGTGAAGAAGAAAAACGGGGCCAGCAACAATAACCAGCCAGCTCCCTGGAGCAATACGCTCCGGCGTTCAGTTATCACGACGCACCGCCATCGAAACCGTAAAAATGCCCCACTCATCAATCCATTGTGTGCATTTATCAAATCCAGCATCATGCACGAGCGAATCCATCTCCCCTTGCGAACGCACGCGCATTAACCACGGTTTACCATCTTTGTGACTGGTTAACACCCCGGCAATCAGCTCCAGTTGTGGGTGCCACGGCTGCCCGGTGTAGATGAGAATGCCTCCCGGTTCGATGGCATTGGCAAGACCAGCGAGGGAGTTTTTTACCTGCTCATTTTCGGGAAAAAGCTCATACAGGCCAGAGACAATCGCCAGCGTAGGCCGCGGAGTTAACGCGCTGAGTTCCTCCGTGTTAAACGCATCGCCCTGTTCAAAACGCACCTGCTCAGACATTCCCCGTTGGGTAATCATCTCTTGCCCCTGTGCAACATTTAACTCGCTGTAATCACGTAACAAAATATCGCTTACGGCAGGCTCGTTTGCCAGCGCATCCAGTACATAGCGCCCATGCCCTGCGGCAATATCAACCACGCGGACGGCTAAACCTTTGGCGTGGAGATCGGCAACGGCTTGTTTAATCAGTATTTGTAAATGGGTTTTGCGCTGGCGAATACCGCGCCAGCCAACACTGTTCAGGTAGATTTTGTCGATTAAGCGCCCGAATGCGTTACTACCTTGCGGTTGATTTTGATAGACATAATCCAGCGAACTGCCTGAATCAAAGCCGGTGCTCATTCCGAGATGCAGGCCCGCAGAGTGCGCCCCGAACAATTTCATCCCTTTACGTATAAAGCGATACGCCAAATCAACCGGCGATAATGGCACGGGTCCACCAGAAAGGAGCCGCCATCGATCCGCTGATGGTCCTGTGCGATCTTCACGCTGATAATCAAATTTTTGCGATTTGTTAGCATATAAGCGGCTGATAAAGCTTTGCATTTTTTCAAATGCCTGCGCCCTGTTCTCTTCACCCAACGTGTCGTGATAAAAGCCAGGCAACAGATGCAGCTCTTTCAGAGGGCTACGTAATCTCTGATAAAAATCAATCTGCGGTTGGCGATGCACCACATAGTCATCGCCTGATATCAGAAGTTGCGTGGGAAGCGTAATCGCCGCCGCATCGCTAACAATACGTTCAGACGTTTTATAGAGATCGAGCAAGATATTGACGGCAATCGCCCGTGTGATCAGCGGATCATTATTGAAACTCGCCACCCGTTGCCGATCGTGGGTCAAATAGCGTCCTTTCACATAGGAATTAATAAAAAACAGACCACGCAGACGATGCCATAACGCCAGCGCAGGACGTGCCAGAGGCACATACAATTTAACCTTAAAGGCCGGAGAAGCCAGCACCAGCCCGCGAATTGCAGGCGCATAATCATGAACCCATGTGGCAACCAGCACTGCGCCGACGCTTTGCGCGATCACAACCACCTCTTCCAGCCCGACCTGGCTTTCGCTGGCAGCAAAACGGACAAATTCATCGACATCCTGCACTGAACGCGCAAGAGATGGGCTATAACCACGCGGCCCCGAAGTTTTTCCATGCCCCCGGGCATCCCATGCATAAAAAGCAGTATCTGGCATCGCCAGTTCATCAACGAGATGTTGTAGACGACCAGAATGTTCATGACCGCGATGAAATAAGACGATGACCTTTTTCGCCCCGGGCTGTAAAGCGGGCCAGTGCCGATAAAACAACGCTGTATTATCACTGGTGGTAAAAAAATGTTCCCCAGGGATGCGTGAATTTTCCATTTTTTCTATTTTCCTTCAGTAACAGCTGTAGCGAATAAAATAAAAAAATACCGGAGCGGTGAAAATTAATGAGTCAATCCTGTCAAGGAGTCCGCCATGTCCTGGTAATAGTTTTCCACTATCTTTAACACCCACATCTCGTTTGATGGCTGACATCACGACATCGCCGCAAAAACCACTAATACCAATTAACAAACCCGCTAATAATGCCTGTAATGTATTTAGCGGTGTCAGCAACGGTCCAATAATCAGTGACGCAATCATGGTGGTGATTACGCCCCCCACCAGACCTTCCAGCGTTTTTCCCGGGCTGACTTTGGGGACCACTTTTCTTCTACCGCAGGATTTCCCCCATAAATACTGTGCAATATCGTTTGACTCGGTTAACGCCAAAAGAAATAACACCAGTAACGCCCCGCCCTGGATATTTATGGTTGGCAACATTAATAGCCAGGCGGCATGACTCAAGGCAAAAACGGTCATTATCCATCCCCAAAAAATGGCGCTCACGGTATGCTGAAAACCGGAGGGGTCCCCCACAAAAACTCGCCAGGTGGCTAATATCAGAAACCCAGTCAAAGGTATAAATAACAGAAACAGCTCAAAGCAATTAAAACCGATAAGCAAATAGTTAAGAGGAATAACCCAATATAACCAACGCGGAAAAAGTACGGATATAAGCGTACAATATTCCTTCAATGCCAGAAAACTTATCAGCGCAAAAAACGTCAACGTCATCCAGCGTGGACCTGAAATGACCAGTGAAAAACAAATGACGATGCCCCACCAGGTACGAATACGTAATGTAACTTCATCCCCTTTTCTCTCCGGTAACCGCCATACCAGAAAACGGTTTATCAGCGTTGCTAAAATTAACAACGCGAAAAGTGTTGCCAGAGATTTTTCCAGCATTATCTTTCAGCGCTCATCAGGAGCACGCTTCGACAACGATTAATCGCAGTCCAGAGAAGCAGAATTGAAGCAATGCTCCATAAAAGATTATTCCATTGCATCCACTGTGGATAAATGGCAATGGCCAGCCCCCACAGACCAAATATTAACGCGCGATCGCTTTTGCCAAATGGACCGGCATAACTGCGAATACCGTTAATCGTCTGCGCGAGTAAACCGCAAAACTCAGTCAATATGGTGCAAAATAACATGAGTATTACGAGTGATGCGTTACTTTCCGGTAAAAATAAAAACGGTAAATAGAGCGCAATATCAGAAATAACATCGCCAGTCTCATTCAAAATCGCCCCAAGCCGTGTTTGCTGATTGCACTCACGCGCCAACATGCCATCCAGCGCATTGAGCGCCATACGGATAAAAAGCACGATGGGCAATAGCAAAAAGAGGATGGGTTGTGCCACCAACATCAACAGCAATCCGGTAAGAAGAGAAAGCGCCAGTGCCGTAAGAGTGATGTGATTCGCTGTAACATGGTGCTTATAAAGCCAAAACATCGTCGGCCTTAACAGCGACTGAAAGAGCGGTTTTATTTGGTAGAGCGTCATTATCAATCCTTGATAATTCGGTTTGCGCTATGGTGCATCAATTCCCCTGACGGTGATATCGCAACACGCCGTTTCATTAAAAATTCAGAATATATCAAGGTATTGGGGACTCACTGTCAGGAATGATTATCCCCAATTAATCAGATAGTTAAAAAACATTACGTTGTGGATCAATACAACTCATCAAGTTTTCTCATCGCTTGTTCCCGTATTGCGCGCGTCTTACCGTTAAGCGCCAGCTGGCGGACTAAATCCAGTTCAGGGTTAACAAGCTCTAACGCCAGCAAAGGATCACGTTTCAGCCTCGCCTTTAATACATCAACTGGAAAACGGGGATTATTCATCGCCACAATCCACCACTCGGGATCAATTTCTGCCGCCAGTACTGCAGGCGGTGTGTGGCGGTTGTTAAGTGCGCCGAACTTGAAAAATGTGAGATTGCTTTTCGCCAGTGTACTCCACCATATACGATCCGGTTGTTTTGCCAGTACATCCAGTTGCGCTAACGCACCGGGGTCCAGAGCATAATAAACACGTAACGCTTCGTTAACCTGCGCACGGGAGCTGTTTTCCTGCCTCAGAAAAAACTTCGCCCAAATATCATTGCGTGGCGTATTTTGCTGTAATTCCTTGAGGACAACAGCGGGTAAATTATCCCAACTAACTAATGCACTCTCTAAAAAGTCCCAGTCTTCCAAACGTATCAGGGCGGTGGCATTTAATAGCATCTGGTCATCAACTTCACCGTGGCTGATAAGCTCAGACAAAATCATATCAGCGCTGGTTTCATATGCAGCTGAATCTGCTTTCGGATTATTTTTTCGATGCGATAAAGCACGTTGCCAAATTTTTTGTTTCATCGCCGTACTCAGATACTGATTTTTCGCCAGATTACTCCACCCTTCAGGATCGTTGAAACGTGTCAATAACCGTTGTAAAGCAGCGTCAGAGTGAATTACCTGCATATCCCGACAGCAAAAGTAGGTAGGGAATTTTTTCTCCATCTTTTTAACAAAAATAAACTGTAAGTTATCTGGCAATGCTAAAAATAACACACGTATTAGATCATCGTCATTCTCGAATTTTTGGTATAAATAGGCTGCAACTTTGTCACTCTCTTGTGGCGTCATCCGCAATAATTGACCATGGTATTTCATCTCTGCCAGCTTGAACGCTAAGCTTGTGACAACATTGTTTGATGAATCATTCGCCAACTGCATTGCCTGATTGTAAGTGAGTTGTCCTCCAGCACCGACCTGACGAATTGTGGGATCATCACTGCTGATATAGCCATCTATAATGGATTCGGGCAATAACCACGCATCTTTATAAAGTCCCTGAATGATCATACCCCAATCTCTTTTCGCCAGAGTCATGACGATATCCAGAGGGAGATTTTCACGTAGCGCAAGATTCAACGGACCGACACCATCAGGTAGACGACTCATTCGCGTCATTATTTCGACTGAGAGCGGTTCACGGTCGAGCAAACCCAGAACAACAGGCTGGTAACCCAATTGCTGATCGGTCAACTCCAGAATCTCATTGTCAGGCATATATCTCGCCATACTTTCAATCGTTTGTTCATCATTGCTATTAATAAGTTGTTTGCGTAGGTTAGCTGAAATTCCTTTAAGCCTTGGGAGAGTTCGCATTATGGCAAGATCAAATGTCGCAATGTCTCGTCCTTCAAATGCAGCAACTTTGCCTTCATCCAGCATTTGCAATTCCTGCACTAACTCAGGAGAAGGCTTAGGGCGAAACAGCGCTTCTTTTTTCATCTGATTACAGACATTCCCTGCCATGCGAATATTGCTTCGCTTAAAAATTTCTTTCAGAGCATCTTCATCATTTATTAGACCCCAATGATATGCATCAGGATTTATTATCATCAGCGCTTTTTTGACATTTTCAGTGTCATTTTTGTCACTCGCACGGACCATGAATTCACTATTTGTCGAAGACACAACAACAGGTGCAATTATGTCATTGATAAATATCCCACGCGCATTAATACTCCCCTTAATCGTAGACGGATTATCGTAATATGAGTCGATAAATACCAGTCCACTTGCATTTATCGAACCGGTAATTAACAGTGGTGAATCCGTAACTATATTCGTTGCCGTCACGTCACCGAGAATAACCCATGGATTAGAAAGAGAGAAAGTGGAAATATTTCCTTTGACTGTCAAATTGCCAAGAACAATCAATTTTTCATTACGCTCTATATTACCTTCCACCACTAAATCGCCACGATGCACTTTCCAGTCCGGTGCAGATAAACCGACGGGGACAAGATTCTCGCAACTGTTGATAGCTTGTTCAACTTGCTGTTTATCTTCAGCGGTAGCCGCAGAAAAAAATGGTTCAATATCAACTGCACTTGCAACACATCGAAGTTCCGCATGTACTGGTAGACTCAGCATAAACAGGGGCAGTAAACGTATCCAGCCGCAAATCCTGGCCTTAAACATATGCACTCCATGCCATTAAAAAAGGAACAAAAGGGAAATGCGTCTTTCCCTTTTGTATATTCGTTATTCTCGCGAAATACCATCCAACGTAGACAACACTTCCTCAGAAAGATGCAATTTTTCAGCAGCCATATTCTCCCGTAAATGCGCTACAGAAGACGTCCCTGGGATCAGCAAAATATTCGGTGAACGCTGTAACAGCCACGCCAGCGCCACCTGCATTGGTGTTGCACCCAGGCTCGCAGCAACATCGGAAAGAGTGGAAGATTGCAGCGGCGTAAAGCCTCCGAGCGGGAAGAACGGCACGTAGGCAATGCCATCTCGGGCCAAAGCATCAATCATTGCGTCATCAGCACGATGAGCAATGTTGTATTCGTTCTGCACACAGACGATTTCGGCAATCTTGCGCGCCTCTGCAACCTGCGTCGGTGTGACGTTGCTCAGACCAATATGTTTCACCAGACCTTGTTGTTGCATCTCCGCCAGCACGGTCAGGCTGGCTTCAATCGGTCCTTCCGCTGGGCCGTGACCATCGCCAAACATTACGCGCAGATTTACTACATCCAGTACGTCCAGGCCGAGATTACGTAGATTATCGTGCACCGCTTTTTGCAGCTCCGCCGGAGAAAATGCGGGCAACCAGGAAGCATCCTCACCACGCCGCGCACCAATTTTAGTGACAATTGTCAGGTCGTCAGAATAAGGATAAAGCGCTTCGCGGATAATCTGATTGGTGACGTGCGGGCCATAAAAGTCGCTGGTATCAATGTGATTGACGCCCAATGCCAGCGCCTCGCGTAGCACGGTTATAGCAACATGGCGATCTCTGGGGGGGCCGAAAACCCCTGGCCCTGCCAGTTGCATTGCGCCATAACCAAGACGGTTAACGGATTTTGTACCGAGAGTAAATGTGTTGTTGCTCATCGCACCCTGCCCTGTAATAAAACGGATTAAGAAAATCAGTATAGAAATGAAAAGAGATAAATAATGCGAAGGCGTAAACAAGATTACTGGATGAGTTGCTCTATTGTCCTGAAAGACACCAAAACAAAACGCGTCAAGCGCCGCATCCGGCAATAAAAAAACCGCAACCTGTATCAGCGTTGCGGTTTATGTATCACATGCTAAAAATTAGAACGTTTTCTTGAAGTTCAGCATCACACCTTTGTCGCTGATGCCGTCCTCTTTCCAGTTGTACGCATCCAGATTCAGTGAACTTTCTTTGCTGCTGTACTTCACGCCGACGCTTGCCAGGCTGTTGATACCGCCGCCCTTCTGCCCGTCATCGACGTTAAAGTGCTGGCTGCCAGCGCCTGCCAGGCTTGCCGTGCGCTGGCTCTTCGCGTAGCTCAGGTTTGGCCCGCCTTCCAGCGTAGCGCTCGCACTCCAGCCGTCTTTTCCTGCGTAGTCCAGTTTCAGCCCGACGATGCTGTCTACCGCCGTTTCGCTGCCGCTGTTCATGCTCAGGTTAAAGTCTCCGGCATTGCGTTCCTGATAGCCACCTTCCAGTGTGTGACGCAGTTTTACACCCGCATATGGCGTGATCTTCAGCCCTTCGCTCGGTTCGAAAGTCTTCGCCCCTTCGCTGCGGAACTCCAGGTACTGCTGCTTCACGTCGGTATCAGCCGTTTTGTTCGTGCTGCTAAATGCAATCGAACGACTGCTGTCAAGGTTGTGAACGTCATAACGCAATGCGTTATTCCAGTTCATGCCATTGTCGAAGGACATCTGATGTTTCAGGCCAAAGAACTGGCTGTAGCCACCGGTTACGCCATTATCACCCGCTTTCTGAGCACCGTCGCCATCGAGGCGAGCTATACCGTACTCCAGACTCATCGTCTGGCTTTCGCTCAGGTCGATGGTTTTACGCAATGCCAGCATGTCGTATTCGGTATTATTACCTAACTCGGCACGCGGATCGCCTTTCGCCACCACGTTAAACGCCAGACCGTTGCCCACTTTCGGCGCGGCATCCGCCAGCATACTAAAGCGGTTGCTCAACACGCGCGCTTCGCGGAATACCGTTGTCGCCTGGCTACCACTGACCTGTTTGAGGGCGCTGTTCAGTTCGGCAGTCGTGCCGACGTTCAGGCTGGTATACAGCTCGTTGTTGGTGTAACCCGCATCCAGTGCTTTCGCGACGTCATTCACAGAAGCATCAGTTGCCACCTCGGTGTAAGCGTTTTTGCTCATGGTAACGTCAACGTTGCCGTTGGCATCTGTGCTGCCCTTAGCGTTCCAGACAACTGAAGAGGAAGTGATATTCTCCGCGCCGCTGATATTTTCACCTTTGAAAACATCATCAATCACCACGGTAGTATCAGCAGTTCCTGCACTAAACCCAGTATTTACCTTAACGTTGTCACTGATAACCAGGTTATTGGCTTTCAAGGTGCCGGAGCTTCCGTCGCTATTTGTACCAATAGTGTAATTGGTAAGTTTTTGCTGACTCTCGGCATTTACTGGTGCCGCAGGAACGTTGCCTTGCCCTGGCGCTGCAGAAGCGTCCGGTACGATTATATCCGCAGTGCCATCCTGACTGTTTCTCGTTCCTGTGGTATTTGGCGCATAAATCTCGCAACCAATATTACACAACAGGTTGATAATCCCATTATTCACAATCGCTTTAGTGGAGCCACCAAACGCCCATGAATTATCTGCGTAAACATTAATGACGCCGTCTTTAGTGTTATTAATCGTTGTTGCAGAACCATTACCTTTAATGCCAATCAGGCCTTCACCGTTGCTTCCATCAGCTTTGCCCTGTTCAGTACCCACGTTAATCGTGCCACTGTTCACCAACTGAACAGTGTAACTGGTAGTTCCACCACTGATGGCAACTGCACCATCCCCCTGAATATTGATTGTTCCGGCATTAGCGAAATTATATCCACGGCCTAAATCAATCAATGGAGCATTTGGATTAATACCGTTAATTACGCCAGTTTCTGTATTCCAGATCCACTTACCGTTACTATTTGAACCGGTATCAACGGTTTTGATTGCACTATAACCGTTAGTCGCAGTAATAGTGCCGCGGTTAACCTGGGCAAGTGAGTCATTAGTACGGGTCACGTTCACAATGGAATTCTCACCGCCTACAATGGCATTGCCACTATTGCTGAGGGTCGAACCCGCTTCATTATAAAGCAAGAAACTACCGTTCATTAAAGAACTACCGTCAGCAGTTACTGTCATATCACCAGTGTTAACAATGTTTTGTCTGTAACTGGTTCCGCTAATTACTCCGCTAAAATCACCTTCGTTATAGAAGTTTATGCCACCATTCAACGTTAATAGATCGGTTGTGATACTCCCTGACGCACGGTTATAAATACTGGCATTGGCATTGATGGTTCCGGATTTCAGTATTCCGCTGTTTTCCAGCCCTTTTGCAACATCCAACTTACCATTAACCGTCAGGCTGGCATGTTCTTTGTTGTACAACCAGTTAGTCGCATTTACATCCCCGTTCAATGTTTCATTACCATAATTTGCTAATGACGATACAGTGGTAAATCCATCCTTTGTGGATGTCTTAGTCACTGTTTCACCACTCTTACTCAGTTCTTTTAATAGATCTTTGTTTTCTGTTGTGGCCCCCATATGCGAATCAGTTTCATCTATAGGAGTACCAAACAGATTAATAGCGCCGTAATTCAGGATTGTTCCTGTACCATCGTTATAAAATGCCTGCCCAGTATCAACATTAATATTGATAACACCCGTCTGGTCGTTGATAGCAGTACCATGGTTATAAACAGCCATCCCTACCAGGGTGTTTGCTGCCAGGCTATCATCATAATTACCATTTTTCTCGAGGTTAATCGTCCCCTGGTTTATGACGATATTGCTGGCACCATAAGCAGCCATCCCTGCACCGGCGTTATAGACGGTGATGACCCCGCCTTGTTGGTTAGTTGCAACTGCGTTTTCTCTTGGGGTGCTACCGGTATCGGTACCAACTGCCATCCCAACGCCAAAATCTCTGGCGTCGACAGAAGCAATATTAGCATTCAGCGTTGTGGTGTCATTTGCATCAACCCATAACGAATCAAGACTAATTTTTCCTGCATTATCTGCAGTGGAATTATCAATGGCCAGCATACCGATCGTGCCGCGGCCATACAAATCAATAATTCCGTCTACGCTATTGACCACTGAGCCATTAATGAACGACTCCATCCCAGTAGTGCCAGATGCTTTATTATAAAATGCAGCCGGGGTTGTACTTCCAAGGTCAGAATAGATATTCATCACACTCTGTTGCTGCATTATTTTTGCGGTAATTTTTCCATTATTTGTTGCATTACCATCTTGTGTCGCAAAGAATCCAGCACCAGCAGTTTGTACATGCCCATAAAAATACTGTTCCAATGTAATGGAACCATTGTTAATACCGGTAGAGTCAGAGTCTGATACTGTTGCAAATCCAATATTTCTTAGTGCTATATCACCATTATTTATTGCACTCGCCCCCGAATTAACCCCAATAATTCTTGATTCAGGTGTGTTGTAGTGGTCATAAGAAGTAATATCACCCATACTTAGCGTAGCACCTGCATCGACCTCAAGTATGGCTTTATTATTTAACTGAATGATACTTTCATAACCTAATGGGAAATCACCACTTATTGTTGAATCCCCTTTAAGATGAACAGTGGATTGGCCATCAACACTAATGACCTGAACATCGCCATATCCCTTGCGCTGCGTGGCTATTGCGGAACCATCAACTAATTGATTAGCTTCACCCACCAGATGAATACCACTATTTAGATTAACAGTATTGCCATCACCAGTTACTACCAGACCAGAGATATTCTCCTGGCTACCGTTATACTTTAAATACTCCTGGGCAGTTGTTTCACTATCAGCAACAACAGTTAATTTACCGTCGAGATTTGTATTGTTATTGTTGCCTTTAATGCTTATACCAGTAGAGGCATCGAAGAATTTTTCTGCTCCATTGTCTGCTAACTGATCTTTATCGACCTTGATGTTGCCAGTGATATCAACGTTATTACCATCACCATTAACATTAACCCCAGTGGCCGATTGCCCAGTTACATTTAGATCGGTCGTTGCCAACGTTAATTTGTTGTCGTCACCATTGAGTACAAGCCCCGTTGAGAAGTCTCCAATCTGAATCTCACCAGCCAGTGAGACATCCCCATTATTAGTTGTAATGCTAAACCCGGTAGCTGAATTCGTAACATCAACCTTGCCGGTATTCGCAAAGGTCGCGTTGTCGCCTTCGATCTGAATACCGATCGAACCCGCATCTGTAACGGTTATGGTGCTCTTGTTATTCACCGTCGTGCTGTCACCGGTGATATCAACACCATGCGCCCCGCCACTTACGACCAGATCACCGTTCTGATTGACTGTCGCATTATTTCCAGCGATTTCTGTGCCGGTGGAGTCTTCACCGTCAACCGTGGTTTTGCCGCTATTATTCGCCGTGGCGTCGTCACCGTTAATCTGTGTGCCGGTGCCGCCGTTGGTGATGGTGCTCTCGCCTTCGTTATTGACAACCGCCTGGTCGCCGTCGATCTGAATACCGATGGACTCCGGATCGGTGACAGTCATGGTGCCTTTGTTATCCACCGTCGCGCCGCTGTCGCCGGTGATATCAATGCCGTGACCGCCGCCGCTGACATCCAGATCGCCGTCCTGAACCACTTTCCCGTTATTACCGTTGATTTCCGTGCCGGTGGAGTCTTTACCGTCAACGGTGGTTTTGCCGCTGTTATTTGCCGTGGCGTCGTCACCGTTAATCTGCGT
>NZ_VATQ01000041.1:0-1881 GCF_005781135.1 Escherichia sp. E3659
TGACGGGCCACGGCATAGTTGAAAACCGGACCATCGACGCAGACGTAGACATCCCCCATGCGGCAGTGACCGCATTTCCCCACTGCACAGGCCATCCGGCGTTCATAATCCACCCAGATTTGTTCCGGCTGGAGCCCTTTTTCCAGCAACATCTGTACGGTGAATTTAATCATCACGGGAGGACCAACAACAATCGCCTGCATGGTGCTGATATCGTCAAATGTCAGCGCTGCCAGATGGTCAGTGACCCGCCCGGTACGGTAACGTTCATCCGCCACGCCTTCATCCAGGGTCAGAATGAGATTGTGGTGCCGGTGCCAGTTCGCCATCTCCTGCTTGTACAGCACACAGTCCTGGTTTCTGTAACCGAAAATCATGTCAAGCCGGTTGATTTCCTGCGGATTTTCGACGAAATAGCGCATCAGTCCCTTGACCGGCGCAACGCCGGTACCGCCGGCAATGACCACCAGAGATTTGTAGCGGAAGGCATCGACAGGATAGCCGTTACCATAGCAGCCACGCAGCCATACCCTGTCGCCCTCACGGAGGGTAAAAAGCGCGCCGGTCACTTTGCCGACATTGCGGATAAGCAGGTCTATCCAGCCCTCTCCGCAGTCAGAAACAGAAATGGGCGCCTCTCCGACACATGGCAGGGAGACCTGGACAAACTGTCCCCAGCGGGCCGGGAAATCGACTTCCACACGGAAATTCCACTCCTGTGGCGTATGACGGGTGATGGAAATAATGCGGTATGCAGCAGGCAACAGGCTGTGCTTTTCTTTATCGTGACAGGAACACGTTGACACAGGTTATACCTCCCCGGAGAGTGCCTGCCGGACAGCGGCAGTCATTTTATTGATAATACGTGAGAATTTAATGTACTGAGGACAACGGTCATCGCAGCGTCCGCAGCCCACGCACATATGCTCAGTACCATTGCGGGCTTTGTAATCATTGACTTTATGAAGTGCACGGTAACGTAAACGTTCTCCCGCAGACTGGCGAAAACTGTGCCCGCCGGCCATATCGCTGAAGCCAGGTACCATACAGCTGGCCCACTGGCGGCGGCGTTCACCGCGCTGAGGATTTTCGTCATAAGCCACATCAAAAACGCTGTAGCAGGTACAGGTCGGACACCCGGTTGTGCAGCGCCCACATCCAATACAGCGGCTGTTGTATTCATCCCAGAGCGGATGGTTGATAATAATGTCGCGAATTCTTTGGGGGGACTGACAGATTTTTTCAGGGAGGGTAACCTGTTCCGGGTTTTCGCTGACGAAGACAGGCTCATATTCTGTGCGCTGTCCCATTCCCTGTAAGGCTTCTTCAAAAAAAGCATCCTTAATAAAAACACTGGCGCCGTCATCACTGAAACGCATTGCCGCGCTGTAATTATCAGTTTTATTGCTCCCCATGGAGACACAGAAACAGTTTTCAAAACTTTGCGAACACTCAATCAGAACAAAACGGATATGTTCACGCAATCGCTGATAACTGTAATCAGAATTATTTCCGTTTGATAAATACATATAATCCAGCCGCGACATGGCATTAATGTCACAGGCGCGGGCAAATATCAGCACCGGCGTGGTATCCGTCTCCGCAATCTGGATAGTGTCTTTATTAAAATAAAAGAGCGTTTCTGTTATCGGTGAAATAACCGTATTGGGTGACATGTGGGATTTCTCCTGCCAGACCAGGTCATCCCATCCCCGTATTTGCTGATAAATAATGTTATCCGTATCAGCAAAACGCCCACCGCGAAACTCGGCTGAAGGCGCCAGGACGCGCCATTGCGTGCTCAGTCGCCGGATTAACAGACTGAACTCTTCAGGCGTGATTTTAACCGCCATCACATACTCCATTACCTGTCAGTGAAGG
>NZ_VATQ01000042.1:0-136711 GCF_005781135.1 Escherichia sp. E3659
GATAAATCTTAAATTAACCGGCGACAAGCGGGTTAATAAAAACAATTTGGCTGGCGCCCGTAGCGCGGTGGTCCCACCTGACCCCATGCCGAACTCAGAAGTGAAACGCCGTAGCGCCGATGGTAGTGTGGGGTCTCCCCATGCGAGAGTAGGGAACTGCCAGGCATCAAATTACGAAGAATGGCACTGACCTTTGAGGCAGTTCACTACTCGATAAGAGAGTAGGACAAAAGCGAAAGCTTTTGAACGTTGTGAAGCAACGGCCCGAAGGGTGAATCACGAAGTGATTCATAAACTGCCAGGCATCAAATTTAGCGTGCTGATATGGCTCAGTTGGTAGAGCGCACCCTTGGTAAGGGTGAGGTCCCCAGTTCGACTCTGGGTATCAGCACCACTTTTTAGGTTAAAGTTCGGCAGATTAGAAAAGAATTTGTCTGGCGGCCGTAGCGCGGTGGTCCCACCTGACCCCATGCCGAACTCAGAAGTGAAACGCCGTAGCGCCGATGGTAGTGTGGGGTCTCCCCATGCGAGAGTAGGGAACTGCCAGACATCAAATAAAACAAAAGGCTCAGTCGGAAGACTGGGCCTTTTGTTTTATCTGTTGTTTGTCGGTGAACACTCTCCCGAGTAGGACAAATCCGCCGGGAGCGGATTTGAACGTTGCGAAGCAACGGCCCGGAGGGGGGCGGGCAGGACGCCCGCCATAAACTGCCAGACATCAAATCAAGCGAAAGGCCATCCGAAAGGATGGCCTTTTTGCTTTTCGAACTAACATTCAATTAATGGATAACCTGCGATAAAAATGCCCTCGTACGCTCCGATTTAGGATGCGCAAAAAATTCATCCGGTGCAGCTTGCTCCACGATTTCTCCGCGATCCATAAAAATCACTCGATCAGCGACAGTTCGCGCAAATCCCATTTCATGTGTTACGCACAACATTGTCATACCCGACTGCGCCAGCCCAATCATCGTATCCAGCACTTCTTTTACCATCTCCGGATCGAGCGCCGACGTAGGTTCATCAAACAGCATGATCTTTGGTTTCATACAGAGTGACCGTGCTATGGCAACGCGTTGCTGCTGACCACCAGAAATCTGTCCGGGAAACTTCTGGGCATGTTCGGCAATTCTCACCCGCTCAAGGTAATGCATCGCCAGAGCTTCAGCCTCTTTCTTTGGCATCTTGCGTACCCAAATCGGTGCCAGGGTACAGTTCTGTAGAACGGTCAGATGAGGGAAGAGATTGAAATGCTGAAAGACCATTCCCACTTCCTGCCTGACGCGCTCAATATTGCGGATATCTTCATTAAGTTCTATGCCATCTACCACGATCCGTCCCTGTTGATGTTCTTCCAGATGATTAATACAACGAATGGTTGTCGATTTACCGGAACCTGAAGGGCCACACAGAACGATCCGTTCGCCCGGTTGCACGGTTAAATTTATATTTTTCAAAACATGGAATTGTCCATACCATTTATTGACGTTTTCCAGCGTAATCATCGCGTTAGCAGGTTGCAGTAAAATTTGGCTCATAGTGTCCTCAATGCGGTGTACGCCCGGTGTTAAAACGTTTTTCCAGATGTTGGCTATAGCGCGACATGCTGAAACAGAAGATCCAGTAGATCAGTGCGGCGAAAACATACCCTTCTGTGGACATACCCAGCCAGGCGGGGTCAACGGTTGCCTGCTGAACGCTACTGAAAAGATCGAACAACCCGATGATGATCACCAGACTTGTGTCTTTGAATAGCGCGATAATGGTATTTACCAGTCCTGGAATCACCAGCTTCAGTGCCTGGGGCAGAATAACCAGCCCTTGAGTTTTCCAGTAACCCAACGCCAGCGACTCTGCCGCTTCGTATTGCCCTTTGGGCAGCGCCTGTAATCCGCCTCGCACAACTTCCGCAACGTATGCTGACTGAAACAGGATCACGCCGACCAACGCACGAATCAGTTTGTCGATGCTGGTGCCTTCCGCCATAAAGAGCGGCAGCATGACTGAAGACATAAACAGTACGGTAATCAGCGGTACGCCGCGCCAGAACTCGATAAAAACGACCGATAAGATACGCACAATCGGCATATGGGAGCGGCGACCTAACGCCAGTAAGATCCCCCACGGTAGCGCCCCCGCAATCCCAACTGATGCAATAATTAAAGTTAGCGTCAGCCCGCCCCATTGCCGGGTTTCAACCCGCTCAAGACCAAAAAAACCGCCATACATCAGCCACCAGACAATCAGTGGGTAGATAACCGCCCAGACCGCAATATAGCGACCGCGATGCGGGAGTATTTTCCAGAACATTGGTGCGATAGACACAAGGCCAATCAGTAATGCCAGGTTAATTCGCCAGCGTTGGTCGTGTGGGTAAAGCCCATACATAAACTGACCAAATCGTTCGTGGATGAAGACCCAACAGGCACCGGCTTTTGTGCAGTCGGTACGCGTTGAGCCAACCCAGTTAGCCTGCAAAAATGCCCAGTTCAGCAACGGTGGGATCAGTTCCCACATCAACCATATGCAGCCAATAGTCAGCAGGCTATTGCTCCAGCTGGAGAACAGATTTTTTCGCACCCACACCATAGCGCGGCTTGAGTTATGGCTCGCCGGGCGCGGGGGATGAGACAGCAATACTTTTGTCATCATGACTCCTTAGCGTTCAACGATCGCGATACGGCGGTTATAGATATTCATCAGCAGCGAGATAGTCAGGCTGATAATCAGATAGACCGACATCGTCATGGCTATCGTCTCGATGGCTTGCCCCGTTTGGTTCAGCACGGTGCCAGCAAACAGCGAAACCATATCGGGATAGCCAATAGCGGCGGCAAGAGAGGAGTTCTTGACGATGTTGAGATACTGGCTGGTTAACGGTGGAATAATCACCCGCAATGCCTGGGGAATAATGACCTGGCGTAGCGTAACCGGGTTGGGTAATCCCAGTGATCGAGCCGCTTCATGTTGACCATAAGGCACTGCCTGGATCCCGGCGCGGATAATCTCGGCGATAAATGCAGAGGTATAAACCGAAAGTGCTAGCGTTAAGGCTGCCAGTTCAGGAATTAAAACCATCCCGCCGCGGAAATTAAAGCCTCGAAGGGCTGGGACATCCCAGTGCAGTGCCGCACCAAAAAGCCATTGCGCCAGTAAAGGTAAACCAGTGAGCAACACAACGGCGCAAGGCCAGGTGCGGCGCAGTTGTCCGGTCTTTATCTGGTGCGTTTTATTAAAACGGAATAGTCCAACAGAAATGGCCATAGCAATAACAACAGTCAGGATAAACGCAATAAATCCATCTCCCAGCTGCGGCGACGGAATATAGAGCCCACGATTGCTCAAAAAGGCGAGATCAAACGCACTCACTGCCTGTCGCGGTCCGGGCAAATTGCGCAACACGGCAAAGTACCAGAAGAAGATTTGCAGCAGCGGGGGAATATTACGGAAGATCTCAATATAAATTGTGGAAAGCTTTCGTAGCAGCCAGTTGTCCGAAAGTCGCGCCAGACCGATAAAGAAGCCCAGGACAGATGCGAATACGATACACAATGCTGAAACCAGTAGCGTATTGAGTAAGCCGACAATAAAAACGCGTCCGTAGGTATCGCCCTGCTGGTAATCGATCAAATGCTGGACGATCCCGAAGCCTGCGCCGCGATCCAGAAAGGCAAATCCTGATGTAATGCCGCGATTGTTTAGATTCGTCACGGTGTTGTGAAATAACCAACCAACAATGCCGACGACGGCAACAACGGCGAGGATCTGGAATAACCAGGCGCGAACCGTAGGGTTGCTAAAGGAGAATGAGCCTTTAACGGTTGAGCGGCGATGGGGCATATAAACCTCGGAAACCATAACGCTGAAGAGAGCGCCGCCGTAGCGACGCCCGTTACCTCACACCGACTTAACGCACGGGCGGCGCGTACTGAATACCGCCGTTATTCCAGAGATTATTTTGCCCACGTTTAATTTTCAGCGGGCTTTCAGAGCCGACATTACGCTCAAAAATTTCCGAGTAGTTACCCACCTGTTTGATGATGTTGTAAGCCCATTTATTATCCAGCTTCAGATCCTTGCCGTAATCGCCCTCTTTACCCAGCAGATGCGCCATATCAGGCGTAGCTGGATTAGCCGCTTTTTCATCAACGTTTTGCGAGTTAACGCCCATCTCTTCAGCATTCAGCATGGCGAAAAGCGTCCAGCGCACAATAGAGAACCATTCATCATCGCCACGACGGACGACCGGACCAAGCGGTTCTTTAGAGATAACTTCTGGCAGGACAATCCATTCGGCAGGATTACTTAATTTGATCCGCAGGGCATACAGTTGCGACTGATCCGAGGCCAGCGTATCGCAGCGGCCAGATTCCAGAGCCTTCGCTGATTCGTCTGAGCGATCGAAGGTTACTGGCGTGTACTTCATATTGTTTGCCTTGAAGTAATCGGCGACGTTGAGTTCGGTATCAGTCCCCGCCTGAATACAGACTGTTGCGCCATCCAGTTCTTTCGCGCTTTTTAATCCCGCTTTATCGTGCGTCAGAAAGCCAATGCCGTCGTAATAAGTGACGCCAGTAAATGCCATTCCCATTCCTGCGTCGCGGGATGAAGTCCAGGTCGTATTACGGGAAAGCAAATCCACTTCCCCTGACTGTAAAGCGGTGAAGCGTTCTTTTGCTGTGAGCGGGGTATATTTCACTTTCGTGTCGTCGCCAAATACAGCAGCGGCAACACCACGACAAACATCTACATCAATACCTGAAAACTTACCGTCTGCATCGGCATAAGAGAACCCAGGTAATCCGTCACTGATCCCACATTGAACAAACCCTTTATTCTTTACGGCATCAAGTGTCGCGCCAGCATGCGCCTGATTTGCAACGGCAAGCAGCACGCTGGCGGCAGCCAGTGTGGCTATCATCATCTTTTTCATAATGCTTCCTGTGAGGCGAAAATTATCGTTATAGGACGTTTGGGAAACGTCTTTTACCTGTCTGTGGCCATCCTTTTATAAGCAAAAGTAGTGCCAGCTTTTGCGCACGATTCCGCGTCGCAATAAGCTGAGTGTAGACAGGAAATAATAAAAACATCGCCCCGCAATGGTGCGAAAATGAAACATACGCCACATTTTAGCGCAAAATATTTATTCGCATTTTACTAAGCAGGATAATGATTGTTAGCGTGAGCATGTGTTTTAAATGAGGGGGAAAAACTAATGGATGTGTTATTTCGATGGTTCGAAATAAAATGCTAAATTAAAAGGGAATAAGCTAGCAGAATATAGTTGTATTTTATCTTACGGTGAGATTCTGTACCGTTAAACAGAGCGCGGAACTCCGCGCCCTGTTCAGTTATTTCGACAGAGCGATGATCCCCATCGTCAGGCCAGCAACAGCCGCTGCCCCGCCAGCAATAGCCCCAGCCGTTTCCCAGTTATCCTGAGTCGTACCTTTCATACAGGTATTGGTGTGAACCAGACGGCCCTGATCGTCATAAACCGGAACGCAGGGTGAATCGTGAGCGCAGCCCGCCAGCAATGCGGTGAGCAATGCGACAGGAATTAATCTTTTCATGGTGTTACCTCAGTAATAACGCTACCGCTTAATAAGCTAACTTTCTTATTAACGTGCTGAATTCCATTTTATCACCGGGAGTTATAATTCTTGTGAGATGAATAATGACAAATTATGTGAATTGTAAAAATAATGAAGGGAGAAAGAATGAATGCACTCAATTTAAAAGCTAATGAATCATTAACTCATTAATTTTTATAGTTTTAACCGCAAATTAAAAAGGCGTCCGAAGACGCCTTTGTGTTTTAATTTTACCCTTTAAAGCAACGGCGGATCACCACAAAGAACACAGGGACAAAGAAGATTGCCAGCAATGTTGCGGAAATCATGCCACCCATGACTCCAATCCCTACCGCGTTCTGCGCGCCGCTTCCCGCACCATTACTGATAGCCAGCGGCAATACGCCGAGAATAAAGGCGAGTGATGTCATCAGAATAGGACGAAGACGCATACGTACGGCCATCAGCGTTGCTTCAATGACACCTTTCCCCTCTTTTTCCATCAGGTCTTTGGCGAACTCAACAATCAAAATAGCGTTTTTAGCCGATAAGCCAATTGTCGTTAACAAGCCCACCATAAAATAAACGTCATTTTTCTGATTAAAGAGTGTCGCCGCCAGCAGCACGCCGACAATCCCTAACGGCACGACCAACATAACCGAGACAGGAATTGACCAGCTTTCATAGAGCGCCGCAAGGCACAGGAAAACGACCACGAATGAAATGGCTACCAGAGCAGGGGCCTGATTGCCTGACAAGCGTTCCTGATACGACATCCCCGTCCAGTCATAACCGATTCCGTTAGGTAGTTGTGAGGCGAGGCTTTCCATTAGAGACATCGCATCGCCGGAACTGGTGCCTGGCGCAGCTTCCCCCTGAATCTCCATGGAGGGTAGACCGTTGTAGCGTTCCAGACGCGGAGAACCATATACCCAATGTGAAGTGGTAAAGGTGGAGAATGGCACCATTTCGCCGTTAGCGCTGCGGACATAAAGTTTATCGACATCTTCTGGCAGCATACGGAATTTGGCATCCGCCTGAACATATACTTTTTTCACGCGGCCACGGTCGATGAAGTCGTTGACATACGTCCCGCCTAACGCCGTAGAAATGGTCTGATTAATGTCAGAAAGCGAAACGCCTAATGCCTGTGCTTTTTCCTGGTCAACTTCAAGTTTGAACTGCGCAGTATCTTCCAGTCCATTGGGGCGCACACTGACTAAGCTTTCAGGATGTTGCGCCGCCATACCAAGCAACTGGTTGCGGGCATGGGTTAAGGCATCGTGACCAAGACCCGCCTGATCGATTAACTCAAAGTCGAAACCTGTTGCCGTACCCAGTTCAACAATGGCTGGCATATTGAATGGAATGACAAAACCGTCGCGGATTTTACTCAGTTCCATTTTGGCACGTTGGATTACCGCTTCCGCGCTATTTTCTTCGCCACTGCGCTCTTCCCACGGTTTAAGGCTGACAAAGGCCATCCCGGCGTTTTGCGCCTGACCGCTGAAGCTAAATCCATTGACTGTAAAGACACTTTCAACGTTCGCCTTCTCGTTCTTCAGATAGTAATCCGTCACTTCATCCAGTACTTTTTGTGTCCGCTCTTGCGTCGCGCCAGCGGGCAGTTGGATCATGGTCAGGAAGACACCCTGATCTTCTTCCGGCAAGAAAGAAGAAGGGAGGCGTAAAAACAGCACTACCATTCCGGCGACAATCAACGCATAGATCAGTAAATATCGCCCTGTGGAACCGAGGATTTTGCCAACGCTATTGGTGTAGTGATTAACGCTATGATCGAAAGTGGTGTTAAACCAGCCGAAGAACCCCCCCTTATTTTCGTGATGCTCAGCAGAGACTGGTTTCAGCAATGTTGCACATAACGCGGGGGTGAGAATCAGCGCAACCAGTACTGAAAGCGCCATTGCTGAAACAATAGTGATAGAGAACTGTCGATAAATTGCCCCTGTTGAGCCACCGAAGAATGCCATCGGAATAAATACTGCCGACAGTACCATCGCGATACCTACCAGCGCGCCCTGGATTTGCGACATCGATTTTTCCGTCGCTTCTCTGGGGGGAAGTTTATCCTCCATCATTACGCGCTCGACGTTCTCCACAACGACTATCGCATCATCAACAAGAAGCCCGATGGCAAGTACCATCCCGAACATCGTTAGCGTATTGATGGAGTAACCAAAAGCGGCGAGTATGGCAAACGTCCCTAACAACACGACAGGTACAGCAATGGTGGGTATCAATGTTGCCCGCATGTTCTGCAAGAACAGATACATCACCAGGAATACCAGGATAATGGCTTCGAACAGCGTTTTCACCACTTCCTGGATAGAAAGCTGGACGAAAGGCGTGGTGTCATAAGGGTAAAGAACCTTCATTCCCTGTGGGAAGAACGGCTGCAATTCTGCCAGTTTGGCCTTGATGGCTTTTGCGGTATCAAGTGCGTTAGCTCCCGTTGCCAGTTTAATGCCGAGGCCAGCCGCGGGTTTGCCGTTGATACGGGCGATAACGTTATAGTTTTCACCACCGAGTTCAATCCGTGCGACATCTTTCAGCCGCACGACCGAACCGTCGCTATTCACGCGCAGGGTGACTTTGCCGAACTCTTCCGGATCTTTTAACCGTGTCTGGGCAATAATCGACGCGTTTAACTGCTGTCCCGGTAATGCCGGCGTGCCGCCTAACTGACCGGCCGCAATCTGGTCGTTCTGTACTTTCAACTGGTTAATGACATCAACCGATGTGAGTTTATATTTGTTCAGCAGATCGGCATCGAGCCAGATACGCATAGCGTACTGAGCACCGAACAGTTGCACGTCGCCAACGCCGTTCAGACGGCTAATGGTATCTTTGACGTTAGAGGCGATGTAGTCGGAAATATCGTCTTGCGTGGTACTTGGGTTATCAGAAACAAAACCAGCCACCATCAAAAAGCTGCTACTTGATTTCTCGACACTTATCCCCTGTTGCTGGACTTCCTGCGGCAGCAGCGGTGTGGCGAGTTGAAGTTTGTTTTGTACCTGCACTTGCGCGATGTCTGGATCGGTCCCGGACTGGAAGGTGAGAGTAATTGTCACGCTACCGGCTGAATCGCTGGTGGAGGACATATACATCAGATTATCGATGCCGTTCATATTCTGTTCGATAACCTGTGTCACCGTATCCTGCACGGTTTGCGCATCAGCGCCCGGATAGTTTGCCGACACAGAAACAGCAGGTGGGGCAATGGTTGGATACTGGGCGACGGGCAATTGTAGGATCGCCAGTACGCCCGCCATCATCAGAATAATGGCCAGCACCCATGCAAATATTGGTCGTCGAATAAAAAAGTTTGCCATATCAGATTGCCTTACTTCGACGCAGTATCTGCGGGGGTATCGGTAGTGGCTTTAACCTGCTCTCCCGGGCGTGCTTTTTGCAGGCCGCTGACAATGACCTGATCACCCGCTTTTAGTCCTTCGCTAATCAGCCATTTATCGCCAATGGCCTGGCTGGCGACAACAGGACGCGCCTCAACCTGGCTTTTATCATTAACAATCAGCACGGTAGCGTCACCACGCGGCGTGCGGCTAACTCCCTGTTGCGGGATAAGTATGGCGTCAGGTTGTACACCTTCATCAATCCGTGCGCGCACAAACATACCAGGCAGAAGCGTGTGTTGCGGGTTAGGGAAAACCGCGCGCAGGGTAATGGAGCCGGTGCTTTCATCAACGGTTACATCAGAGAATTGCAGTGTGCCTTTCAGGGGATAGGTTTGACCGTTTTCCATGACCAGCTCTACGTTGCTGGCGGCGTTATCCTTATGCAAACTACCTTGCTCTACGGACTGCTTCAGTCTCATGAAGTCGTTGCTGGATTGGGTCACATCGACATAGATAGGATCGAGTTGCTGGACAGTCGCCAGTTCGGTCGTTTGCCCGTTAGTGACGAGAGCACCTTCGGTCACCGAAGATTTGCCGATACGCCCGCTAATTGGCGCAGTCACTTTGGTATAAGCGAGATTGATGCGGGCGCTTTCGACCGTGGCTTTTGCGGCTATGACGGTAGCATCGGCCTGACGAGCATCAGCAATCGCCTGATCGTACTCCTGCTGGCTGATGTATTTCGTACCCACAAGCGGAACATAACGTTTTACCGTCAAATGCGCGATGGACGCGGCAGCTTCGCTTTTCGCCAGTTCGCCTTTCGCGCTGTCATAACTTGCCTGATAAGTGGCCGGATCGATCTGGTACAGGGACTGGCCAGCTTGCACATCGCTGCCTTCAGTGAAATTACGATTCAGCACTATCCCGCTAACCTGCGGGCGAACCTCGGCAATACGGAAAGCATTAGTACGGCCTGGTAATTCAGTTTTAACTTCTAACGGGGCAGTATTCACAACATGAACGGTAACCTGCGGTTCACCGACGTGAGCTTTCTCTTCTCCCTTATCGTTACAACCCGCAATTAACGCTGCGGAGATCATGATAAAGGAGGGCAGGAGGAAAAACCTGGCATGTTTCGTCATTACTATTCCTCAAAAAACCAAAAGCGCGTTATTAGCCAGAAAAAGGCAACGCGTTAACTCGCAGAAATAAAAATACAGTTCGCTATCCTACAAATTATCGTCCGGCGATGTAAGGAATAGTTATGAATAGTCGCTATTCAAGGCACGTAAACACAAAAATAGATTAATATTCTAATGTTCTCATTTGATGTGAGTTGAAAAGAATGGAAGCATTTTAACGCAAAGTGAAATATACATTTATTAATTAAATATATTATCGGTAAACAATAGATTTGACTTATTTGACGATTGGTAGCAGATGGGATTTAGCTTCTCGTATAAATAAACATTAGGTGATACATTACTTCTCGCTGTTTCCCTTATGTTGAATATATTTATTCCTTGAATGATTAATCATGGCAAAAAGAACCAAAGCTGAAGCCCTGAAGACCAGGCAAGAACTGATTGAAACCGCTATCGCCCAGTTTGCGCAGTATGGCGTAAGCAAGACGACGCTCAATGACATCGCTGACGCCGCCAGCGTCACGCGTGGCGCAATCTACTGGCATTTCGAAAACAAGGCTCAACTGTTTAATGAGATGTGGCTGCAACAGCCTTCATTGCGTGAGTTAATCCAGGAACGTTTAACGGAAGGGTTAGAACATGATCCTTTCCTGCAATTGCGTGAAAAACTGATTGTTGGCTTGCAATATATTGCCGAAATTCCCCGCCAGCAGGCGTTACTGCAAATCTTATATCACAAGTGTGAATTTAGTGATGAAATGCTGGCCGAGGCAGTAATACGTGAAAAGATGGGCTTTAATCCACAGATTCTGCGTGAAGTATTACAAGCATGTCAGCAACAGGGGGATATAGCTAAAAGCCTCGACTTAGACGTCGTAATGATTATTATTGATGGTGCCTTCAGCGGTATTGTTCAAAACTGGTTAATGAATATAGCGGGTTACGATCTTTATAAACAAGCACCCGCATTAGTCGATAATGTATTAAGAATGTTTATGCCAGATGAAAACATAACGAAATTAATTCATAAAACAAATGAATTAGGTATCGTATAAAGTTACATTCTATTGTGAAAATCCAGTTCGTCACAGTTAACCAGTTTTAGCGGATTAACCGAGTTCATATTGCGACATTTGTCTGTTTCTGTTGCCAGTAGTTCGATCCACTGCATCAGTAAGGTATCAAACAGAAAAACGGAGACAGCGAAAACGACGAGCCACCAATACTTGCGAATCATTACCTGAGCCTGTGCATGTTTAACCAAGTCTGGCAGGAAATATACACGAAATGAATAATCTGAAAACCAGGCTTACACTTCCTTTACTTTGCAATGAGATCGGGGTCAACTTCGCTGATCCGGCTTCGTTTTGACAGGTTGCCGGTCTTTCTTTTTTTCACTTTCGCCAGCTCTTCCATGGAGTAATGTGACGCGACATCCAGTCGGCGTAGCCCCATCTTGATGTACTCGCTGTTAATCTCAATACCAATGAATTTTCGCCCGGTCGCGATGGCGACGGCACCGGTGGTGAAGCTACCAGCAAACGGATCGAGAACGACATCGCCAGGGTTAGAAGAGGCGAGAATAATGCGCTTCAGTAAAGCTTCAGGCTTTTGCGTCGGATGGTTTTCATATTCATCCATCAAATAACGTACGCGTGGAAAATCCCAGACGTTACCTGGCACTTTTTGATGATTGTAAGGTTGTGGGGGATTTTTGCGATAGTCGATTAATGCACGCTGTGCTCCGGTTTTGGCTTCTACCAGAATAGCATCGCTGTTAAAGGTGTAGTTCTTTGCGTCTTTCACCATCATCAGGATGGGTTCATACATGGAGCCGTAATATTTTTTGGCCTGAACGCCGGAGCTGTCATACGACCAGACGATGCGACTTTTGATGGTAAAAAGCTGGCGGCACTGGAGGTCAATAAAGGGCATGTTTTCCGTGCTGTTCATGATGTACATGCTGCCCTGTTTTTTCAGAACGCGGTGGCACTCTGTAATCACTTCAAATAGCCAGTTAATAAACAGATCTTCTTTCCACGCTTCGATCAGGCCATCGAAATTTTTACCGATGTTATAAGGCGGATCAGCAAAGATTAGATCGACACTTTCTGCGGGTATCTTTTTAAGTTCAGCTAATGCATCACCGTGGATAATGGTCTTTGCATTGTCGCCAAACCTGGTGGGTTCACATCCTGTTCTCATGGTCACTCCCTTTGCGACACCTATAAAAAAGGCGCTTCCCCATGCCGAGTAGCGCCTTTTAATCAAGCAATTAGCTAACCTGAATTAGTTCATGCCGTACTTTTTCAATTTTTTACGCAGCGTACCACGGTTGATGCCCATCATCAGCGCAGCACGGGTCTGGTTACCACGGGTGTATTGCATCACCATGTCCAACAGGGGCTGTTCTACTTCAGCCAGTACCAGCTCATAGAGGTCATTCACATCCTGACCGTTCAGTTGAGCAAAATAGTTCTTCAGTGCCTGTTTAACCGAGTCACGCAGGGGTTTTTGGGTTACCTGATCCTGAGAGTTAACGGTAGAAACGGTCAGTACGTCAGAATTTACGCGTTGTTCGAACATAGTTCTGTCAGCTCTTTATTTCTGTTTACGCAAAATTTTCGAAGTATGCCTCCAACGCCTCCAGCTGTTCGCTGGCATCCTCAATGGCGTTGAATGTGCGCCGAAACTGGTCATTTGGAGCGTGTTCCTGGAGATACCAGGAAACGTGTTTACGTGCAATTCGGTACCCTTTTGCCGGACCATAAAAGTCATGCAGTTCCCGAACGTGCGCGCAAAGCAAGCGCTTAACCTCTGCCAAAGGCAGCGGGGGCAGCAACTCCCCAGTGTCCAGATAATGCTGGATTTCCCGAAAGATCCAGGGTCTTCCCTGAGCTGCGCGGCCTATCATCAGAGCATCCGCCCCTGTATAGTCGAGCACAGCTCTGGCTTTAAGCGGGTCAGTAATGTCGCCATTCGCGATAACCGGAATGGAAACTTTCTGCTTAACTGCCCGAATACTGTCGTATTCAGCTTCTCCATTGAACAAACAGGCGCGTGTACGGCCATGAATGGTCAGAGCCTGAATGCCACAGTCTTCAGCCAGTTGGGCAATCTCTTCGCAGTTACGGTGTTCCGGCGCCCAGCCGGTGCGAATCTTCAGGGTAACAGGAACGTCCACTGCATTGACGACCTCGGTAAGGATCGATTTAACGACATCCGGGTACTGCAAGAGGGCTGAACCTGCAAGCTTGCGATTCACTTTTTTAGCCGGGCAACCCATATTGATATCAATAATCTGGGCACCGCTTTCCACGTTAATACGTGCTGCATCTGCCATTTCTTTCGGATCGCTACCGGCAATTTGCACGGTGCGAATACCGGGTTCATCAATGTGCACCATCCGTAAACGAGATTTGTCGCTTTCCCAAACCTGAGGGTTAGAAGACATCATCTCGGATACTGTCAATCCGGCTCCCATCTCGTAGCACAACGTCCGAAAAGGTCTGTCTGTAATGCCAGCCATGGGCGCTGCGATCAGGCGATTTCTGAGCTGATATTGTCCGATGCGCATGAGTTAAGAAATGACCATACTGTGACTGCAAGGCGGCGTATATTACGCATTTTTTGCACGAGATGAAAGGCCAAACTTTGACCAATCCTCTGAGATGGATCAAAGAATTGCATTTAAAATGAACTCGGCGGAATAATTAATCATAAAAATCATCACATTAGAAATAAGTGATTAAAATTCGCACTCAAAGAAATTTGAGTAAGTTCTCAATTTTTCTTTATGAATGAAAATTTTGGCACGCAAATTTGCCTAAATAATCAGCAAAATTACGTGCCTTTTGTGACGTTGCTCGCACTTCTCTCTACATCACTATGCCGCATTCTGGAGGTTAATTCTTACGACCAGTAATGCGACACCACTCTTCTTTTTCCACGACCGGGTCCAGAACGAAGCTGTCGGCATAAGCTTCACAAACGCTCTCCGCCTGGCTTGCCAGAATACCGGAAAGGCCCAGCAAACCGCCTGAAACCGGCAGGACGCTGATTAACGGTGCCAGTTCACGTAACGGGCCTGCGAGGATGTTAGCGACCACCACGTCGGCTTTCATCGCTTCAGGCTGATCTTTGGGTAAGTAGAGTTCCAGACGCTCAGAAACGCCATTACGTTCGGCGTTGTCGCGGCTGGCCTGAATGGCCTGCGGATCGATATCAATACCAATGGCTTTTGCTGCGCCCAGTTTCAGTGCCGCGATTGCCAGAATGCCGGAGCCACAGCCAAAATCGATGACCGTTTTACCGGTTAAATCGAGGCTGTCGAGCCATTGCAGGCACAGAGAGGTAGTTGGATGAGTTCCCGTACCAAACGCCAGGCCCGGGTCTAACATCACGTTGACGGCGTTTTCGTCTGGCACATCACGCCAGCTTGGGCAGATCCACAGACGTTCGCCAAAGCGCATTGGATGGAAATTGTCCATCCATTCGCGCTCCCAGTCTTTATCTTCCAGTTGTTCGATTTTGTGCGCGAAGCCTGCGCCGAGCAGCGGATGATTCTCCAGAATCGCCACGACTTCATTCATGTCGGTTTCAGCATCAAACAAACCAATCACATCGGTGTCGCCCCAAAGGCGCGTTTCGCCCGGCAGCGGCTCAAATACTGGCGTATCGTGGGTATCCTGAAAAGTAATAGATACGGCGCCTGCTTCCATCAGCGCATCGCTAAGATCTTCAGCGTTCGCGCCGGTTGTGTTCAGTTTCAGTTGGATCCAAGGCATGGCAAAACTCTTTATTTATCAGTAGTCAAAACGGTAGCTTGCGGGACGGATGTACCGAAACGGTTTCCGACCAGGAAAGCCAGCAAACTTAGTAGTAACGAGGGCACGATAGGGTGGAAGCCCAGGTACTGAATATTCAGCGTCGCGAGTACGGCATACAGCACGCCGCCAACGATCATCGCACTTAGCGCGCCTTTGGCGTTGGCGCGTTCCCAGTAAAGACCCAGCACCAGCGGCCACAGGAAAACGGCTTCCAGCCCACCGAAGGCCAGCAAATTCAGCCAGATGATCATTTCTGGCGGCTTCCAGGCGGCAAGCAGCAGCAACGCACCGAGAACTAACGTAATTACCGCCGACATCCGCTTCAGACGCGTCTCGTTTTGCATTTGATCCGGACGGATATTCAGATAGAGATCTTTAATGATCGTAGCGGAACTTTGCAGCAATTGGGCGTTAATTGTCGACATGATCGCAGCCATAGGTGCAGCTAGGAAGATCCCGGCAGCAAACGGTGGCAGCACTTTTACCATCAACGTCGGGATCACCAGATCCGGTACGGTGAGATCGGGGATCACTGCACGACCTAACGCTCCGGCCAGGTGCATACCGAACATCAGGATTGCGACTACAATCGTCCCGATGATGATCCCCCGATGCACTGCTTTGCTGTCTTTATAAGAGATACAGCGCACCGCAGTATGCGGCAGGCCAATAACGCCAAAGCACACCAGTACCCAGAACGATGTCATAAAGGCAGGTGACAGAATATCGTCAGCGCCTTGTGGCGTAACCAGCTGTGGATCGATGGTTTGCAGCGTCTCTACCGCGTTGCTTAAGCCGCCAGCGGCATGTACCACGCCGACCAGCAGCACAATGGTGCCAACCAGCATCACCAGACCTTGCATGGTGTCGTTCAGCACACTGGCGCGAAAGCCGCCAAAGGCGGTATATAACGCAATACTGATACCGAAAATCAGCAGCCCGGTTTCATAAGGAATACCCGCCGCGGTTTCCAGCAGGCGTGCACCGCCGATAAATTGCACGGTCATCGCACCAACGAACGCAACCAGCAAACTCAAACTCGCCAACCACACCAGAAGACGACTCTGGTAGCGGGCAAACAGCATATCGTTCAGCGTCACCGCATTGTAGCGGCGCGCAAGAATCGCGAACTTCTTGCCGAGTATACCGAGCGAAAGCCAGACTGCAGGAAGCTGAATCATCGCCAGCAATACCCAACCCAGGCCGTATTTGTAAGCAGCTCCAGGCCCGCCGATAAACGAACTGGCACTGATATAGGTCGCGGTGAGCGTCATCGCCAGCACAATACCGCCCATGGAACGGCTGCCGAGGAAATACTCATTGAGGAAGGTGCCGGTGCTCCGTTTACGCATCGCATAAACAGAGATACCGAACACCACCACCAGATAGGCGACCAGCGGTAGAATCACTTCAAGCTGCATCGTCATCCTCCAACGGGATATCGCGATAGATAAATTTCACCATCGCCCAGCACAGTCCAATAAACAGCAGCGGCGTCAGGATGCAGGCCATCTCAAACCAGCGCGGAAAGCCGGTAAAACCGGGGGCAACGCCAGGTAAGTAAGCGGCTACTAACCATACCGCCAGATACAAAAGGGTCAGCCCCAGCGCCCAGCGCGCCTCTTTATGGGCCTGAACAAAACGAGTGTCCATTTTTTGTCCCTGATGGGTGAAGAAAGCGGGGATTGTACCTTATGGGGGTTGTCGATCCCCAGTAATAAAAAAGGCCGGAAAATCCGGCCTTTTGACGCTTTTGCAGTCTTATTTTTCCTGAAGACCGAGTTTTTTCTCCAGATAGTGGATGTTGGTGCCACCATGCTGGAAGTTCTCGTCGTTCATGATGCGGATCTGCAGATCAACGTTGGTTTTGATACCGTCGATGATCAGCTCCTGCAGCGCATTCTTCATGCGAGCAATCGCCACGTCACGGTTTTCACCGTAGCAAATCAGCTTACCGATCATTGAGTCATAGTACGGCGGCACGGTGTAGCCCGCGTAGATATGAGACTCCCAACGCACGCCAAAACCGCCTGGCGCGTGGAAACGGGTGATTTTGCCCGGGCTTGGCAGGAAGGTGTTCGGATCTTCGGCGTTGATACGGCACTCTACCGCATGGCCGCGAACGTGAACTTCTTCTTGCTTGATCGACAGCGGTTGACCGGCAGCGATACGCAGCTGTTCTTTGATCAGGTCAACGCCAGTGATCATTTCGGTAACCGGGTGTTCTACCTGAATACGGGTGTTCATTTCGATGAAATAGAACTCGCCGTTTTCGAACAAGAACTCAAACGTACCTGCACCGCGATAGCCGATATCAACACACGCTTTAGCGCAACGTTCGCCGATGTAGCGACGCAGTTCCGGGGTAATGCCCGGTGCTGGCGCTTCTTCGACCACTTTCTGGTGGCGGCGCTGCATGGAGCAGTCACGTTCCGCCAGATAGATAGCGTTGCCCTGGCCGTCAGCCAGCACCTGAATCTCGACGTGGCGAGGATTTTCCAGGTATTTCTCCATGTAAACCATATCGTTGCTGAAAGCAGCTTTCGCTTCTGCACGGGTCATGGAGATGGATTGTGCCAGTTCAGCGTCGCCGCGCACTACGCGCATACCGCGACCGCCGCCGCCGCCGGAGGCTTTGATAATTACCGGATAACCAATGCGTTTAGCAATGGCGCGGTTTTTATCCATATCATCGCCCAGCGGGCCGTCAGAACCTGGTACGCAAGGAACGCCCGCTTTTTTCATCGCCGCAATTGCGGATACTTTGTCGCCCATCAGGCGAATGGTTTCTGCTTTCGGGCCGATGAAGATAAAGCCGGAGCGTTCAACCTGCTCGGCAAAATTGGCGTTCTCGGAGAGGAAGCCGTAACCCGGATGGATTGCTACTGCGCCGGTGATTTCAGCGGCGCTGATGATTGCCGGGATGTTCAGATAACTTTTTACTGACGGAGCAGGGCCGATACAGACCGTTTCATCTGCCAGTAATACGTGTTTTAGATCGCGATCCGCGCTTGAGTGCACAGCGACAGTCTTGATGCCCAGTTCTTTACAGGCACGAAGAATACGCAATGCAATCTCGCCGCGGTTGGCAATAACAATTTTATCCAGCATGTTCGCCTCGTTACTCGATGACGACCAGCGGCTCGTCAAATTCTACCGGTTGTCCACTTTCGACCAGAATTGCTTTCACAGTACCGGATTTGTCTGCTTCGATCTGGTTCATCATTTTCATGGCTTCAACGATGCACAGGGTATCGCCCACGTTCACTTTCTGACCCACTTCGATGAACGCTTTCGCGTCCGGGCTTGGGGTGCGGTAGAAAGTACCAACCATCGGGGAACGTACGATGTGACCACTGATTTCCGCTGCTGCTGGCGCTTCCATGGAAGGAACGGTCGCCGGAGCGGCTGCGTTAGATTGAGCTGGCTGCTGCATCATTGGTGCAGCGTAAGCTTGTTGCATCATCGGGAAACTTGCGGCAGGTGCTGCACGGCTGATGCGTACTGACTCTTCGCCTTCAGAAATTTCCAGTTCAGAGATGCCTGATTCTTCAACCAGCTCGATCAGTTTTTTAATCTTACGAATATCCATGAGTGGGTTCCGTACTCTTTGTTTAGTGTGATTGTGACAGGCGTTTCACCGCCGTCTGTAAAGCGTATGCCCCGACAGCTGTATGCATAGCGGTAAATTCCAGCAGGCCGGGACGCCGGTCTATTTTGCCCCAGAGTGTCAATGTGAGACTTGACGGACATTGTGCAGCGATCTGCTGCTATCCTCCGGCAAAAAACAAAATATACCTTCGTTGCGCCATTGTCACCTTTTCAGCAGCTTAAAAGCTGCCTCAGGGAGAACGAGGTCGCACATTATAACGATTTCGTAGCAAATGGCAGCTAAATACTGGTCTTATCAGGGAAGATAATCAACAGCTAACATGTAAATAACTTTCAACGTCGCGTAATTTGCAATAAGCCGCACAGTTCACGAAATTAGCGCCACCATTGACGGAACTTCTTATAACGTAAGGCTAAAAGCAGTAATGCCAGCCCGGCGTAGATGATCGGCTGCGGTGAGATAACCTTCACTGACCACAGATAATGTATGGGGGCCAGGATCGCAACAAGATAGACGAAGTTATGCAACTGTTGCCAGTGTTTGCCTAGTTTTCGCTGCATCGCTTGTGTAGACGTGAATGCTAAAGCAAGCAAAATCAACCAACTGATAATACCCAGGGTTAAATAAGGTCGGGTGATTAATTCCTGACCGAATAACGCCAGGTTGTTCACGCCAAGTTCCAGCAATGCATAACTGGTTAAGTGCAGCGTCGCCCAGGCGAAACACCATAAACCTAACAGGCGGCGGGTGCGTATCAATAATGGCTGCTTAGCGTAGCGCGCCAGCGGGGTAATTAACAACGTCGCCAATAAAAATTTCAGCGCAGTCCGACCGGTAAAATGCTGAATATCTTTCACCGGGTCGGCACTTAGCCCGCCATGATTGATTGCCCAAACCAGCCAGACAAACGGCAAAAACCCGGCAAGATGCAGGCAAAATTTCAGCCAGGTAACCTGTTTTGCAGTCAAACGCACTTAGAAGTTCTCCCGTAGATCCAGTCCGCGATAAAGTGACGCGACTTCATCGGCGTAGCCGTTAAATAGTAGTGTCGGTTGGCGTTGCACATCCAGGATGCCGCCTGAACCGATAAATCGCTCAGTGGCCTGCGACCAGCGAGGGTGATCAACATGCGGATTAACGTTGGCGTAAAAGCCGTATTCGTTGGGGGCCGAAAGATTCCAGGTGGTTGGTGGGCGTTCTCGGGTCAGCTTAATGCTCACTATCGACTTGATGCCTTTAAAGCCATATTTCCATGGCACAATCAGGCGTATCGGCGCGCCATTTTGCGGCGGTAGCGCCTTGCCGTAGACGCCGACGGTCATCAGCGTCAGGGGATGCATCGCTTCGTCGAGACGTAATCCTTCTACATAGGGATATTTCAGACCGCCGCCGATAAACCTGTCCTGCTGGCCGGGCATTTGTTCCGGTGCATAAATTGTTTCGAAAGCGACGTACTTCGCGTTGCTGGTCGGCTCTGCCAGCGCCAGCAGTTTATGCAGCGGAAAACCAATCCACGGCACCACCATCGACCACGCTTCCACGCAGCGCATCCGGTAAATCCGCTCTTCTAACGGGAATCGACGGGTTAGCGCATCGTGGTCGAGGGTTAACGGTTTACTGACTTCACCACTGATTTTCAACGTCCACGGATCGGTTTTCAGGCTGCCAGCATTCGCGGCGGGATCGGCTTTATCCAGCCCAAATTCATAGAAATTGTTGTAGCCGGAAACTTTATCTTCCGGTGTCAGTGGCAGGATATTTTGCCAGGCAGCAGGCTTGCTGAACTCCAGGGGTTTTCCGGCAGGCGCGGGCGGGCGATCGTTCCCTTTGAACCAGCCAAGCAAATCCGCGTGGGCGGCATTTGGTAAAGAGAGGGCGGCGGCGCTGATGCCTAATGCTTTCAAAACTTGCCGACGTTGCATAAAAAAAGCCGATTCGGCAGTGACATCGGCTTCTGTAAGTTGACGAATTTTTTTCATAACAGACTCCCGGTATGCTCATGATTACTATGGCAGGGAGAATGTCAAAGTGCTGCTAAAGTTCGTTAACGATATGTAAATTATTTTATACTAACGCTTAGTTAATTTTTACCAGCGTACGGCCCTGGATCTGATTGTTAATAATGGCCTCGGCAAATTTAGGTGCATCAGCCAGTGAAATCTCTTTTGCTGCCTGGGTATAGAATGATTCCGGTAAATCGGCAACCAGACGCTGCCAGGCTTGCGCACGGCGTGCTGGTGGTGTCATCACTGAATCCACCCCTTGCAAACGGACATTACGCAGAATAAATGGCATGACCGTGGTTGGCAGAGTAAAACCACCCGCCAGACCACAGGCCGCCACGCAGCCGCCGTAATTCATTTGCGCCAGCACTTTTGCCAGTACTTTGTCTCCGACAGTGTCAATCGCCCCGGCCCAAAGCTGTTTTTCCAGTGGACGGGATTCAGCAAATTCATCACGCGGCAGAATTCGGCTGGCACCTAAACTTTTCAGATATTCATGGGTACTTTCGCGACCGGAAACAGCAACCACCTGATAACCTAACTTATGCAACAGCGCCACGGCAGTACTGCCAACGCCGCCGCTGGCGCCCGTTACCACAATCTCGCCATCTTGTGGACGAATACCGGCATCTTCCAGGGCCAGCACGCAGAGCATGGCGGTAAACCCAGCAGTACCAATAATCATCGCTTTACGCGCGTCCAGACCTTGCGGCATGGCAACCAACCAGTCGCCTTTCACGCGTGCTTGTTCTGCCAGCCCGCCCCAATGATTTTCACCAACTCCCCAGCCCGTGAGTAACACTTCTTGACCAGTATGAAAACGAGGATCTTCACTGGCGCGTACGGTTCCGGCAAAGTCGATGCCAGGAATCATCGGAAAATTGCGGATTATTTTTCCTTTACCGGTTATTGCCAGCGCATCTTTATAATTCAGGCTCGACCAGTGGACATCGACCGTCACATCGCCTTCCGGCAGGCGACTTGCGTCCAGAGTCTGTACAGATGCGAGGGTTTTGCCGTCCTGCTGTTCTAAAAGTAACGCCTGCATAAGAAGTCCTCATGTGCATGATGGATTGGAAAATAATTTCTGAAGACTATACTCGCTAATTGAAAAGCAAAGTCGATGAAGCGCAATAAATTGCGAGATAAATCTGATTTGCTAGTATGCCCGCTTCCTCACTATCGGAGTTAACACAAGGATGAGATTAACGACGAAATTTTCGGCCTTTGTCACGCTGCTCACCGGGTTAACGATCTTTGTGACTCTGATGGGCTGCTCGTTAAGTTTCTATAACGCGATTCAGTATAAGTTTAGCCATCGCGTTCAGGCGGTGGCGACGGCGATCGATACGCATCTGGTGTCGTCTGATTTCAGCTCGCTGAGGCCACAAATCAGTGAACTGATGATGTCAGCAGATATCGTTCGCGTGGACCTGTTACACAATAACAAACAGGTTTATACCCTTTCCCGCCAGGGGAGTTACCGTCCTGTTGGCACCAGCGATCTGTTTCGCGAACTGACCGTTCCGTTAGTTAAACATCCAGGAATGTCGCTACATCTGGTTTATCAGGACCCGATGGGAAACTATTTTCACTCGCTGATGACCACCGCGCCGCTCACTGGGGCAATTGGTTTTATCATTATTATGCTCTTCCTTGCAGTACGCTGGTTGCAGCGGCAACTTGCCGGGCAAGAACTACTGGAAACTCGCTCGGCGCGTATCTTAAACGGGGAGCGTGGGCCGAATGTGCTTGGCTCCATCTATGAATGGCCGCCAGGGACCAGCAGTGCGCTGGATATGCTGCTTTCAGAAATTCAGAATGCGCGTGAACAGCACAGCCGTCTTGATACGCTGATTCGCTCTTACGCCGCGCAGGACATCAAAACCGGCCTCAATAACCGTCTCTTTTTCGACAACCAGTTGGCTACATTACTGGAAGATCAAGAGAAGGTAGGGACTCACGGGATCGTGATGATGATCCGTCTACCTGATTTCAATATGTTGAGCGACACGTGGGGACACAGCCAGGCCGAAGAACAGCTCTTCACTCTGACGAATCTGCTGTCGACATTTATGATGCGCTATCCAGGCGCACTGCTGGCGCGCTATCACCGTAGCGATTTTGCCGCGCTGTTGCCGCATCGGACTTTAAAAGAGGCGGAGAGCATTGCCGGGCAGTTGATCAAAGCGGTTGATACCTTACCGAGCAATAAAATGCTCGATCGTGAAGATATGATTCATATCGGCATCTGTGCCTGGCGTAGCGGCCAGGAAACAGAACAAGTGATGGACCATGCCGAATCCGCCACGCGTAATGCGGGATTACAGGGTGGTAATAGCTGGGCGATTTACGATGACTCATTACCAGAAAAAGGGCGCGGCAACGTTCGCTGGCGTACGCTAATCGAACAAATGTTGAGTCGTGGCGGGCCCAGGCTTTATCAAAAACCTGCGGTCACTCGGGAGGGGCAGGTTCATCATCGCGAAATTATGTGTCGCATCTTTGATGGTAATGAAGAGGTAAGCTCGGCGGAATATATGCCGATGGTATTGCAGTTTGGTTTATCGGAAGAGTATGACCGCCTGCAAATCAGTCGTCTCATCCCGCTGTTACGCTATTGGCCGCAAGAAAATCTGGCGATTCAGGTGACCGTTGAGTCGTTGATCCGCCCGCGTTTCCAGCGTTGGCTGCGCGATACGTTGATGCAGTGTGAAAAATCGCAACGAAAACGCATAATTATTGAACTTGCAGAGGCTGATGTTGGTCAACATATCGGTCGCTTGCAACCTGTCATTCGTTTGGTGAATGCTTTAGGGGTTCGAGTTGCCGTTAACCAGGCTGGATTGACGCTGGTAAGTACCAGTTGGATCAAAGAACTTAATGTCGAATTACTCAAGCTTCATCCGGGGCTGGTAAGAAATATTGAGAAGCGAACGGAAAACCAATTGTTGGTTCAGAGCATGGTAGAAGCCTGTTCCGGGACCAACACCCAGGTTTACGCGACTGGCGTACGTTCGCGAAGCGAGTGGCAGACCCTGATTCAGCGCGGGGTTTTGGGTGGCCAGGGGGATTTTTTCGCGTCCTCACAGCCACTTGATACTAACGTGAAAAAATATTCACAAAGATACTCGGTTTAACCTGCCGTTTGATCCGTTTTCACGTAGAATAACGCGCGCTGCGTTTCGTGGGAGTGTGCTTATCTGCTCGCCAGATTGTTGCAGCACATATGCAGATGAATGACCTTACGCAGTTGCAAACAGGCGAGGAATGCTGTTGACGCATTTAGCCTTATCTGGACTCAGGCAGAGATTTGTAACAAAGGAAACGAACTGCACTAATTTTCACCGTAGCAGATGATTTTTGCGCCTTGTCGCTGCTGCGTGTGGTTGGTAAAGTAAGCGGATTTTCTTTTCCGCCCCAGCTTTCAGGATTATCCCTTAGTATGTTGAAAAAATTTCGTGGCATGTTTTCCAATGACTTGTCCATTGACTTGGGTACTGCGAATACCCTCATTTATGTAAAAGGACAAGGCATCGTATTGAATGAGCCTTCCGTTGTGGCCATTCGTCAGGATCGTGCCGGTTCACCAAAAAGCGTGGCTGCAGTTGGTCATGACGCGAAGCAGATGCTGGGCCGTACGCCGGGCAATATTGCTGCTATTCGCCCAATGAAAGATGGCGTAATCGCTGACTTCTTCGTGACTGAAAAAATGCTCCAGCACTTCATTAAGCAAGTGCACAGCAACAGCTTTATGCGCCCAAGCCCGCGCGTTCTGGTCTGTGTGCCGGTTGGCGCAACCCAGGTTGAACGCCGCGCAATTCGTGAATCCGCGCAGGGCGCTGGCGCCCGTGAAGTGTTCCTGATTGAAGAGCCGATGGCCGCGGCAATTGGCGCCGGTCTGCCTGTTTCTGAAGCGACCGGTTCCATGGTGGTTGATATCGGCGGTGGTACTACTGAAGTTGCCGTAATCTCGCTGAATGGCGTGGTTTACTCCTCTTCTGTACGCATCGGCGGTGACCGCTTCGACGAAGCCATTATCAACTATGTTCGTCGTAACTACGGTTCCTTGATCGGTGAAGCGACAGCAGAGCGTATTAAACACGAAATCGGTTCGGCTTATCCGGGCGATGAAGTGCGTGAAATTGAAGTTCGTGGTCGTAACCTGGCTGAAGGCGTTCCACGCGGCTTTACGCTGAACTCCAACGAAATCCTCGAAGCGCTACAAGAGCCGCTGACCGGCATCGTTAGCGCAGTGATGGTTGCGCTGGAACAGTGTCCGCCGGAACTGGCCTCCGACATCTCTGAGCGCGGAATGGTGCTCACTGGCGGTGGCGCATTGCTGCGTAACCTTGACCGTTTATTAATGGAAGAAACCGGCATTCCAGTCGTTGTTGCTGAAGATCCGCTGACCTGTGTGGCGCGCGGTGGCGGCAAGGCGCTGGAAATGATCGACATGCACGGCGGCGACCTGTTCAGCGAAGAGTAATCGGATGCAGGCAGGGGAAGCGTTTGTTTATCCTGCCTGGTCTGATACGAGAATACGCATAACTTATGAAGCCAATTTTTAGCCGTGGCCCGTCGCTACAGATTCGCCTTATTCTGGCGGTGCTGGTGGCGCTCGGCATTATTATTGCCGACAGCCGCCTGGGGACTTTCAGTCAAATCCGTACCTATATGGATACCGCTGTCAGTCCTTTCTACTTTATTTCCAATGCTCCTCGTGAATTGCTGGATGGCGTATCGCAGACGCTGGCCTCGCGTGACCAACTAGAACTTGAAAACCGGGCGTTACGTCAGGAGTTGCTGCTGAAAAACAGCGATCTGCTGATGTTGGGACAATATAAACAGGAGAACGCGCGCTTGCGTGAGCTTCTGGGGTCTCCATTGCGTCAGGACGAGCAGAAGATGGTGACCCAGGTTATCTCTACTGTTAACGATCCGTACAGCGATCAGGTTGTTATTGACAAAGGCAGTGTCAACGGTGTTTACGAAGGCCAGCCAGTCATTAGCGATAAAGGTGTGGTCGGCCAGGTGGTGGCGGTCGCAAAACTGACCAGCCGCGTACTGCTGATCTGCGACGCGACCCATGCGCTGCCGATTCAGGTGCTGCGTAATGATATCCGCGTTATCGCGGCGGGTAATGGCTGTACTGATGATTTACAGCTTGAGCACCTGCCAGCGAATACTGATATTCGTGTTGGTGATGTATTGGTGACTTCAGGTCTGGGCGGTCGTTTCCCGGAAGGTTATCCGGTGGCGGTTGTCTCCTCCGTGAAACTCGATACCCAGCGCGCATATACCGTGATTCAGGCGCGTCCGACTGCGGGACTGCAACGTTTACGTTATCTGCTTCTGTTGTGGGGGGCGGATCGTAACGGGGCCAACCCGATGACGCCGGAAGAGGTGCATCGCGTTGCTAATGAACGCCTGATGCAAATGATGCCGCAGGTGTTGCCTTCGCCAGATGCAATGGGGCCAAAACTGCCTGAACCGGCAACGGGAATTACCCAGCCAAGCCCGCAGCAACCTGCAACAGGTACTGCCGCTGACCGCTCTCCACAAAGGGCTACGCCGCCGCAGAGTGGTACTCAACCACCTGCGCGTACGCCAGGAGGGCAATAGTGGCGAGCTATCGTAGCCAGGGGCGCTGGGTTATCTGGCTCTCTTTCCTCATTGCGTTATTACTGCAAATTATGCCCTGGCCGGATAATCTTATCGTTTTCCGGCCTAACTGGGTTTTGCTCATCTTATTGTATTGGAGCCTCGCCTTGCCCCATCGCGTAAATGTGGGCACAGGTTTTGTGATGGGTGCCATACTGGATCTGATCAGTGGCTCCACGCTCGGTGTACGGGCGTTGTCGATGAGTATCATTGCTTATCTGGTCGCGCTGAAATTCCAGCTTTTCCGTAATCTGGCATTGTGGCAGCAGGCGCTGGTCGTCATGTTGCTTTCGCTGGTTGTGGATATTATTGTTTTCTGGGCAGAGTTTTTAGTGATCAACGTCTCTTTCAGACCGGAAGTGTTCTGGAGTAGTGTTGTCAATGGCGTGCTCTGGCCGTGGATTTTCATGCTGATGCGCAAAATTCGTCAGCAGTTTGCGGTGCAATAAAGGTTTCTATGACTTCTCTGTATTTAGCTTCCGGTTCTCCGCGTCGGCAGGAGTTACTTGCGCAACTTGGCGTTTCCTTCGAACGTATCGTTACGGGCATTGAGGAGCAACGCTTTCCGCAGGAGAGCGCGCAGCAATACGTTGTGCGTCTGGCGCGCGAGAAGGCTCAGGCGGGCGTCTCGCAAGCCGCGCAGGATCTCCCTGTGTTGGGTGCGGATACCATTGTGATTCTGAACGGCGAAGTACTGGAGAAACCGCGTGATGCAGATCATGCGGCGCAGATGTTGCGCAAATTATCGGGACAGACTCATCAGGTAATGACGGCAGTGGCGTTGGCCGACAGTCAGCACATTCTCGATTGCCTGGTGGTCACCGATGTGACTTTCAGAACGTTAACAGATGAAGATATCGCGGGCTATGTCGCCAGCGGTGAACCGTTAGATAAAGCAGGTGCATACGGTATTCAGGGGCTTGGTGGTTGTTTTGTCAGGAAGATAAATGGCAGCTATCACGCCGTAGTCGGCTTACCGCTGGTTGAAACGTGTGAATTATTGAGTAATTTTAACGCACTGCGTGAGAAAAGGGATAAACATGACGGCTGAATTGTTGGTAAACGTAACGCCTTCGGAAACACGAGTGGCGTATATTGATGGCGGTATTCTGCAGGAAATTCATATTGAACGTGAGGCGCGACGCGGAATAGTAGGCAATATCTACAAGGGTCGTGTAAGTCGCGTACTTCCGGGTATGCAGGCGGCTTTTGTAGATATTGGGCTGGATAAAGCTGCGTTTCTACACGCTTCTGACATCATGCCGCACACCGAATGTGTGGCGGGTGAGGAACAAAAGCAGTTCACGGTGCGCGACATTTCGGAACTGGTCCGTCAGGGGCAAGATCTGATGGTACAGGTAGTGAAAGATCCTCTGGGTACTAAAGGCGCGCGCCTGACCACGGACATCACGCTGCCTTCCCGTTATCTGGTATTTATGCCAGGGGCGTCCCACGTTGGTGTTTCCCAACGCATCGAAAGTGAATCCGAACGTGATCGCCTGAAAAAAGTGGTCGCCGAGTATTGCGATGAGCAGGGCGGATTTATCATCCGTACCGCGGCAGAAGGCGTAGGCGAAGCTGAACTAGCCTCCGATGCCGCTTATCTGAAGCGTGTCTGGACCAAAGTCATGGAGCGTAAAAAGCGCCCACAGACGCGTTATCAACTGTACGGTGAACTGGCGCTGGCGCAGCGTGTGCTGCGTGATTTTGCCGATGCCGAGCTGGACCGCATTCGCGTTGACTCACGGCTGACTTACGAAGCATTACTTGAGTTCACCTCGGAATACATTCCCGAGATGACCAGCAAGCTGGAGCATTACACGGGGCGCCAGCCGATTTTCGATCTCTTTGACGTCGAAAACGAGATTCAGCGGGCGCTGGAACGCAAAGTTGAGTTGAAGTCTGGTGGTTATCTGATTATCGACCAGACCGAAGCGATGACCACCGTGGACATCAATACCGGGGCGTTTGTCGGTCATCGCAATCTGGACGACACCATCTTCAATACCAATATTGAGGCGACGCAGGCCATTGCTCGCCAGTTACGGTTGCGTAACCTGGGCGGAATTATCATTATTGATTTCATCGACATGAATAATGAAGATCACCGTCGTCGGGTACTGCATTCGCTGGAGCAGGCGTTGAGCAAAGACCGGGTAAAAACCAGCGTTAACGGCTTCTCTGCGCTGGGGCTGGTGGAAATGACGCGTAAACGCACCCGCGAAAGCATTGAACATGTATTGTGTAACGAATGCCCAACTTGCCACGGTCGCGGAACGGTGAAAACCGTGGAAACCGTGTGCTATGAAATCATGCGCGAGATTGTTCGCGTGCACCATGCTTACGACTCCGACCGTTTCCTGGTCTATGCTTCTCCGGCAGTTGCCGAGGCCTTGAAAGGCGAAGAGTCGCACTCGCTGGCGGAAGTGGAAATTTTTGTGGGTAAGCAGGTTAAAGTACAAATCGAACCGCTCTACAACCAGGAGCAGTTTGACGTCGTCATGATGTAAACAAATGCTGGGCCGCCATCCGGCAAAGTTTTTTGAGTCACATTTTTAGCAGACAAGGAGTGACGGGTGAGGCGATTGCCGGGGATTTTACTGCTTACTGGAGCCGCGCTCGTTGTGATCGCTGCGCTGCTGGTCAGCGGCCTGCGTATTGCTTTGCCGCATCTTGATGCCTGGCGTCCAGAAATCCTCAATAAAATTGAATCCGCTACCGGCATGCCGGTAGAAGCCAGCCAGCTTTCCGCCAGCTGGCAGAATTTTGGCCCCACGCTTGAAGCGCGCGACATTCGCGCGGAGCTGAAAGATGGCGGTGAGTTTTCTGTCAAACGCGTCACTCTGGCGCTGGATGTCTGGCAGAGCCTGCTGCATATGCGCTGGCAGTTTCGCGATCTGACTTTCTGGCAACTGCGTTTCCGCACCAATACCCCCATCACCAGCGGTGGTGGTAATGATGGTCTGGAAGCCAGCCACATCAGCGACCTGTTTCTTCGTCAGTTTGATCACTTCGATCTTCGCGACAGCGAAGTCAGTTTCCTCACGCCATCCGGTCAGCGCGCCGAACTGGCGATCCCGCAGCTCACCTGGCTTAACAATCCGCGTCGACACCGCGCGGAAGGTCAGGTAAGTCTCTCCAGCCTCACCGGGCAGCACGGCGTGATGCAAGTTCGCATGGATTTGCGTGATGACGAAGGGCTGTTAAGCAACGGTCGCGTCTGGTTGCAGGCTGATGATATTGACCTGAAGCCGTGGCTGGGTAAATGGATGCAGGACAACATTGCGCTGGAAACGGCGCAGTTCTCCCTCGAAGGCTGGATGACGATCGACAAAGGCGATGTAACCGGCGGTGACGTCTGGCTGAAACAGGGCGGTGCCAGCTGGTTGGGCGAGAAGCAAACGCATTCACTGGCGGTAGATAATCTCACCGCACACATTACGCGTGAACATCCCGGCTGGCAGTTTTCTATTCCTGATACCCGCATCACGATGGATGGCAAACGCTGGCCGAGTGGGGCATTGACGCTGGCCTGGATACCGGAACAGGAAGTTGGCGGCAAAGACAATAAACGCAGTGACGAACTGCGGATTCGCGCCAGCAATCTGGAACTGGCGGGGCTGGAAGGTATTCGTCCGCTGGCAGCAAAACTTTCACCTGCGCTGGGCGACATCTGGCGGTCTACGCAACCGAGCGGCAAGATCAACACCCTGGCGCTGGATATCCCGCTTCAGGCCGCAGACAAGACTCGCTTTCAGGCATCGTGGAGCGATCTGGCCTGGAAGCAATGGAAATTACTGCCGGGCGCGGAACATTTCTCCGGGACGCTTTCCGGTAGTGTAGAAAATGGTTTACTGACCGCGTCCATGAAACAGGCGAAAATGCCTTACGAAACAGTTTTCCGCGCACCGCTGGAAATTGCTGACGGTAAGGCGACCCTAAGCTGGCTGAATAACGACAAAGGTTTCCAGCTTGATGGCCGCAACATAGATGTTAAAGCCAAAGCCGTCCATGCACGCGGCGGTTTCCGCTACCTGCAACCGACTAATGATGAACCCTGGCTGGGCATTCTGGCTGGTATCAGTACCGATGATGGTTCACAAGCGTGGCGCTATTTCCCGGAAAACTTGATGGGTAAAGACCTGGTTGATTACTTAAGTGGCGCGATTCAGGGCGGTGAAGCGGATAACGCGACGCTGGTTTATGGCGGCAATCCGCAACTCTTCCCCTATAAACACAACGAAGGTCAGTTTGAGGTGCTGGTGCCGCTGCGTAACGCGAAGTTTGCCTTCCAGCCGGACTGGCCAGCGTTAACTAATCTCGATATTGAACTGGACTTCATAAACGACGGTTTATGGATGAAAACCGATGGCGTCAATCTGGGCGGCGTGCGCGCGAGTAATCTCACCGCAGTGATCCCTGACTACTCGAAAGAAAAATTGCTGATTGATGCTGACATTAAAGGTCCGGGCAAAGCTGTTGGTCCTTACTTTGATGAGACGCCGCTGAAAGACTCTCTGGGAGCAACCCTGCAAGAACTCCAGCTCGACGGCGATGTGAATGCTCGCTTACATCTCGATATCCCACTGAACGGCGAACTGGTTACAGCGAAAGGCGAAGTGACGCTGCGTAATAACAGTCTGTTTATCAAACCACTTGATAGCACACTGAAAAATTTGAGCGGTAAATTCAGCTTTATCAATGGCGATCTGCAAAGCGAACCACTGACAGCAAGCTGGTTTAATCAGCCACTGAACGTGGATTTTTCCACCAAAGAGGGGGCGAAAGCCTACCAGGTCGCGGTGAATCTCAACGGTAACTGGCAGCCAGCGAAAACTGACGTTCTGCCTGAAGCGGTGAATGAAGCGTTAAGCGGCAGCGTGGCGTGGAATGGTAAAGTGGGCATTGAGCTGCCTTATCATGCTGGCGCAACGTATAACGTAGAACTGAACGGTGATCTGAAGAATGTGAGTAGTCACTTACCTTCGCCGTTAGCCAAACCCGCTGGCGAATCGCTGCCGGTTAACATCAAGGTCGATGGCAACCTCAATAGCTTTGAATTAACCGGACAGGCCGGCGCGGATAACCATTTCAACAGCCGCTGGTTGCTCGGTCAAAAGCTGACGCTCGATCGCGCTATCTGGGCGGCAGACAGTAAAACGCTTCCGCCGTTACCGGAACAAAGCGGTGTTGAGTTAAATATGCCACCGATGGATGGTGCCGAGTGGCTGGCGCTTTTCCAGAAAGGCGCGACGGATAAAGTCGGTAGTGCGGTGAGTTTTCCCCAGCACATTACGTTGCGTACGCCAGCGTTGTCGCTGGGAAATCAGCAATGGAATAACCTGAGTATTGTTTCGCAACCGATGGCAAATGGCACTCAGGTCGAGGCGCAAGGACGTGAAATCAACGCTACGCTGGCAATGCGCAATAACGCGCCGTGGCTGGCGACGATTAAATATCTCTATTACAACCCCAGCGTGGCGAAAACCAGTGGTGACTCCACGCCGTCGTCACCTTTCCCAACTACGGCGCGCATTAGCTTCCGTGGTTGGCCGGATGCGCAAATACGTTGCGCAGAGTGCTGGTTCTGGGGGCAAAAATTCGGTCGCATCGACAGCGATATCACCATTTCTGGCGATACGTTAACGCTGGCTAATGGACTGATTGATACCGGTTTCTCGCGGCTTACTGCCGAGGGTGAATGGGTTAACAATCCGGGGAATGAACGTACCTCGCTGAAAGGAAAATTACGCGGGCAGAAAATTGATGCCGCTGCTGAATTTTTTGGTGTCACGACGCCAATACGCCAGTCGTCATTTAATGTGGATTACGATTTACACTGGCGGAAAGCGCCGTGGCAGCCGGATGAGGCAACGTTGAATGGCATCATCCATACTCAACTGGGCAAAGGTGAAATTACCGACATCAGCACCGGACATGCCGGGCAATTGCTGCGCTTATTGAGCGTCGATGCTCTGATGCGAAAGCTGCGCTTTGATTTCAGGGATACCTTTGGCGAAGGTTTCTATTTTGACTCCATTCGCAGCACGGCGTGGATTAAAGACGGTGTTATGCACACTGATGACACGCTGGTGGATGGCCTGGAAGCGGATATCGCCATGAAAGGGTCGGTAAATCTGGTACGCCGCGATCTGAATATGGAGGCGGTTGTCGCACCAGAAATTTCCGCGACGGTGGGTGTGGCTGCGGCCTTTGCGGTTAACCCCATTGTCGGTGCGGCGGTGTTTGCTGCCAGTAAAGTGCTGGGGCCGCTGTGGAGCAAAGTCTCCATTTTGCGCTACCACATTTCTGGTCCGCTGGACGCTCCGCAAATCAACGAAGTATTGCGCCAACCGCGTAAAGAAAAAGCGCAATGATTTGACGATGGCGCGTAATTGCCCCAATCTCATTAGATAATCGTTGCCAAAGGCCAACGAGCCGAAACATAACCGTAGGCCGGATAAGGCGTTCACGCCGCATCCGGCAGCCGTAAAAAAATCCTCTACCGAAGTAACTAACGAGTAACAAAAACGATGAGTCTGAACCTGGTAAGTGAACAATTGCTAGCGGCGAACGGCCTGAAACATCAGGATTTGTTCGCGATTCTCGGTCAACTGGCCGAACGTCGCCTCGATTACGGCGATCTCTATTTTCAGTCGAGCTATCACGAATCCTGGGTTTTAGAAGACCGCATTATCAAAGATGGTTCTTACAACATCGATCAGGGCGTTGGCGTGCGTGCAGTCAGCGGTGAAAAAACCGGTTTTGCTTACGCCGACCAAATCAGCCTGCTGGCCCTGGAACAGAGCGCACAAGCGGCGCGTACCATTGTCCGTGACAGTGGCGATGGCAAAGTACAGACGTTGGGCGCGGTAGAGCATAGCCCGCTGTATACCTCGCTTGATCCGCTGCAAAGCATGAGTCGCGAGGAGAAACTGGATATTTTACGTCGCGTCGATAAAGTTGCCCGTGAGGCCGACAAACGCGTACAGGAAGTGACTGCCAGCCTCAGTGGCGTCTATGAATTAATTCTGGTTGCGGCCACCGACGGCACCCTGGCGGCAGATGTGCGTCCACTGGTGCGCCTCTCAGTAAGCGTTCTGGTCGAAGAAGATGGTAAACGCGAACGCGGTGCCAGCGGCGGCGGCGGTCGTTTTGGTTATGAATTTTTCCTTGCCGATCTCGACGGTGAAGTCCGTGCGGATGCATGGGCGAAAGAAGCAGTGCGTATGGCGCTGGTCAATCTTTCTGCCGTTGCCGCGCCAGCGGGCACCATGCCGGTAGTACTTGGCGCAGGTTGGCCGGGCGTGCTGTTACATGAAGCGGTAGGTCACGGTCTGGAAGGCGACTTCAACCGCCGTGGCACTTCGGTCTTTAGTGGCCAGGTCGGCGAGCTGGTAGCATCTGAACTGTGTACGGTAGTGGATGATGGCACGATGGTTGATCGCCGTGGTTCGGTGGCGATTGATGACGAAGGTACGCCGGGTCAGTACAACGTGCTGATTGAAAATGGGATCCTGAAAGGTTACATGCAGGATAAACTCAACGCTCGCTTAATGGGTATGGCACCGACCGGTAATGGTCGTCGTGAATCCTATGCTCACCTGCCCATGCCGCGTATGACCAACACCTACATGCTGCCGGGTAAATCGACGCCGCAGGAAATCATTGAATCCGTCGAGTATGGCATCTATGCGCCGAACTTCGGCGGCGGTCAGGTGGATATCACCTCCGGCAAATTTGTCTTCTCCACCTCAGAAGCGTATCTGATTGAAAACGGCAAAGTGACGAAACCGGTGAAAGGCGCAACGCTGATTGGTTCCGGTATCGAAACCATGCAGCAAATTTCGATGGTGGGCAACGACCTGAAACTGGATAACGGCGTGGGTGTCTGTGGTAAAGAAGGGCAGAGCTTGCCTGTTGGCGTGGGCCAGCCGACGCTTAAAGTCGACAACCTGACCGTTGGCGGTACCGCGTAATCTATCCAGGCCGGTAAGCGTCGCATCAGGCATTGGTTGCCGGATGCGGCGTAAACGCCTTATCCGGCACGCACATGAATTACTTCTCTTTCCCGCGCCCGTGCATCTCCTGAAACAACTTACCGACCTCGACAAAATAATCCGTCAGTGAGTTGATCACGACCTGAACCTTCAGTGGTAGCTTATCTTTTTCGGTATACAGTGCATAAACCGGGCGTGGATCCGACTGATAACGCGGCAGCAGGATCTCCAGCTCCCCACGATTGATCTCATTGATCACCCACATCAGCGGTACATACGCGATCCCAGCGCCAGCCGTTAACCAGCGCACCAACGTCATTGGATCGTTAGTGACAAACCGTCCTTGTGGGATGAGGCGAGTCGAGATCCCTTCTGGCGCGATCAGTTCAAATTCATTGTCCGGACGCACGCTGTACTCAAGCCATGAATGGCTACTTAGATCGGCGGGTTTTTCCGGTACGCCATACTGTGTGAGATAGCTTTTAGCGGCGCACACCACCATCGGCATCGCCCCCAGACGGCGGGAAAACAGGCTGGAATCCTGCAACGAGCCGACGCGGATCACGACATCCAGACCGTCGGCAATCAGGTCGGGTGCAGGAATTCCGGTAACCAGATTGACGCTTAAACCAGGGTACTCTTTCAACATTTTTGCCGTCAGCCCAGCGAGAACATTTTGAGCCATAGTTGAAGAACAGCCAATGCGCAGCGTCCCGATAGGCGTGTTATTGAAGGCATACAGTTGCTCATGGACATCCTGCACTTCATGGAGCATCCGACGGCAGCCCTGGTAGTAGATTCTACCTGCTTCGGTCAGGCCAATGCTGCGTGTGCTGCGGTTTAACAACTTTACCTGCAACTCATCTTCCAGTTTAGACACCGTCTGACTGATGGATGAAACGCTCATTTGAAGCTGTCTGGCGGCGGCGGTAAACGAACCAAATTCAACCACTTTGGCGAAAACCGACATGCGTTTTAGTCGTTCCATTATTCACTCTGACTTAAAAGTGATTTAGATCACATAATATAGATAACAGCATAACAGTTACGCTAATATATTAAATATCAATCTACAGCAATGTTGCTCTCGCCCGGCTTTCTATGCCCTTCTCTGCGGCGACAGATGCTGAAAATAATAACACCTGCTCTCTCTATACAACCAAGGTCAACATGAGTCTGTTTCCCGTTATCGTGGTGTTTGGGCTGTCCTTCCCACCGATATTTTTCGAATTGCTTTTATCACTGGCGATTTTCTGGCTGGTGCGCCGGGTCCTTGTGCCAACAGGTATCTACGACTTCGTCTGGCATCCGGCGCTGTTCAACACCGCGCTCTATTGCTGTTTGTTTTATTTGATATCGCGACTGTTCGTTTGAGGTTGAAGTGAAAACGCTAATAAGAAAATTCTCCCGTACGGCCATCACGGTCGTATTAGTCATTCTGGCCTTCATCGCAATTTTTAATGCCTGGGTCTATTACACCGAATCTCCGTGGACGCGTGACGCGCGCTTTAGCGCCGATGTGGTCGCGATTGCGCCGGATGTCTCCGGACTCATCACCCAAGTGAATGTTCATGATAACCAGCTGGTGAAAAAAGGACAGGTACTGTTCACCATCGACCAGCCACGCTACCAAAAGGCCCTCGAAGAAGCGGAAGCTGATGTTGCCTATTATCAGGTACTGGCGCAGGAAAAACGCCAGGAGGCTGGACGTCGCAACCGTCTCGGCATACAGGCGATGTCTCGCGAAGAGATAGACCAGGCCAATAACGTGCTGCAAACGGTCCTGCATCAGTTAGCGAAAGCTCAGGCAACCCGCGATCTGGCAAAACTGGATCTTGAACGTACCGTGATCCGCGCGCCAGCAGATGGCTGGGTGACCAACCTCAACGTCTATACCGGTGAATTTATTACGCGTGGTTCAACGTCTGTAGCGCTGGTGAAACAGAACTCCTTCTATGTGCTGGCCTACATGGAAGAAACCAAGCTGGAAGGGGTACGTTCTGGGTATCGCGCAGAAATCACGCCGCTTGGTAGCAATAAAGTGCTGAAAGGGACTGTCGATAGTGTTGCCGCTGGGGTCACTAACGCCAGCAGTACGCGTGACGACAAAGGGATGGCGACCATCGATTCCAACCTTGAATGGGTGCGTCTGGCGCAACGTGTCCCGGTACGTATTCGTCTCGACAACCAGCAAGATAACATCTGGCCTGCGGGGACTACCGCTACTGTGGTGGTTACGGGTAAACAAGATCGCGATGAAAGCCAGGATTCGTTCTTCCGTAAAATGGCCCATCGCCTGCGTGAGTTTGGTTAATCACGATGGGTATTTTCTCCATTGCTAACCAACATATTCGCTTCGCGGTAAAACTGGCGACCGCCATTGTGCTGGCGCTGTTTGTTGGCTTTCATTTTCAGCTTGAAACACCACGCTGGGCTGTTCTGACTGCGGCGATTGTTGCTGCCGGTCCTGCCTTTGCCGCCGGTGGCGAACCGTACTCTGGCGCCATCCGCTATCGCGGCTTTTTGCGCATCATCGGTACATTTATCGGTTGTATTGCCGGGTTGGTGATCATTATTGCGATGATCCGTGCGCCATTGTTGATGATTCTGGTGTGCTGTATCTGGGCCGGTTTTTGTACCTGGCTCTCATCGCTGGTACGAGTAGAGAACTCCTATGCGTGGGGGCTTGCCGGTTATACAGCGCTGATCATTGTGATCACCATTCAGCCAGAACCGCTGCTGACGCCGCAGTTTGCCGTTGAACGTTGTAGTGAAATCGTCATTGGTATTGTGTGTGCTATTGTGGCGGATCTGCTCTTTTCTCCACGATCGATCAAACAAGAAGTGGATCGAGAGCTGGAAAGTTTGCTGGTGGCGCAATATCAACTCATGCAATTATGCATCAAACATGGTGATGGCGAGATTGTTGATAAGGCCTGGGGCGACCTGGTTCGCCGCACCACGGCGCTGCAAGGGATGCGTAGCAATCTGAACATGGAATCTTCCCGCTGGGCGCGTGCCAATCGGCGTTTAAAAGCGATCAACACGCTGTCGCTGACGCTGATAACCCAGTCCTGCGAAACTTATCTCATTCAGAACTCGCGCCCGGAGTTGATCACTGATACCTTCCGCGAATTTTTTGACACGCCGGTAGAAACTGCGCAGGACGTCCATAAGCAGCTAAAACGCCTGCGGCGAGTGATTGCCTGGACCGGGGAACGTGAAACACCCATCACTATTTATAGCTGGGTTGCGGCGGCAACGCGTTATCAGTTGCTCAAGCGAGGCGTTATCAGTAACACCAAAATTAACGCCACTGAAGAAGAGATCCTGCAAGGCGAGCCGGAAGTAAAAGTAGAATCCGCCGAGCGCCATCATGCAATGGTCAACTTCTGGCGTACCACGCTGTCCTGCATGCTGGGGACTTTGTTCTGGCTGTGGACCGGATGGACCTCCGGCAGTGGCGCAATGGTGATGATTGCCGTCGTAACGTCGCTGGCAATGCGTTTACCTAATCCACGCATGGTGGCGATCGACTTTATCTACGGCACGGTAGCGGCGCTACCGTTAGGACTGCTCTATTTTTTGGTGATTATCCCCAATACCCAACAGAGTATGTTGCTGCTGTGCCTTAGCCTGGCGGTGCTGGGATTCTTCCTTGGTATTGAAGTGCAGAAACGGCGGTTGGGATCGATGGGCGCGCTGGCCAGTACGATTAATATTATCGTGCTGGATAACCCGATGACCTTTCAGTTCAGTCAGTTTCTCGATAGCGCGCTGGGGCAAATCGTGGGCTGTGTGCTGGCGTTCATCGTCATTCTACTGGTGCGGGATAAATCGCGCGACAGGACAGGACGCGTGCTGCTTAATCAGTTTGTTTCTGCCGCTGTTTCCGCGATGACCACCAATGTCGCCCGGCGTAAAGAGAACCATCTGCCAGCGCTTTATCAGCAGTTGTTTTTGCTGATGAATAAATTTCCCGGCGATTTGCCGAAGTTTCGCCTGGCGTTAACGATGATTATCGCTCACCAGCGATTGCGTGATGCGCCGATACCCGTGAACGATGATTTATCGGCATTTCACCGACAAATGCGCCGCACAGCGGACCACGTGATTTCTGCCCGCAGCGATGACAAACGCCGTCGTTACTTCGGTCAGTTGCTGGAAGAACTGGATATCTACCAGGAAAAACTACGCATCTGGCAAGCGCCGCCGCAGGTCACGGAACCGGTGCATCGGCTTACCGGTATGCTGCATAAATACCAGCACGCGCTAACCGATAATTAAGTCAAAGCCGACGCCAAAAGGTGTCGGTTGAGATTGCTGACATACTCCAAATTGTCTGATGCGCTACGCTTATCAGGCCTATATTGAATTTGCACCCCCTGGTAGGCCGAATAAGGCGTTCACGCCGCATCCGGCATGAACAAAGCGCACTTTGTCAGTAATCAGAAACCGATGCCAAAAGCGTCGGTTTTTTCATGTCTATACTTAGCGATGAACGGCAGAACTCGCCGCGAAACGTGACGGTGGCAACAGATGAATATCTATAGCTTTGATTTTGATGAGATTGAGAGTCAGGAGGACTTTTATCGCGACTTTCGCCAAACCTTTGGTCTGGCGAAAGATAAAGTGCGCGATCTCGACTCACTGTGGGATGTATTAATGAACGATGTTCTGCCGCTACCGCTGGAGATCGAATTTGTTCATCTGGGAGAAAAAACGCGTCGGCGTTTTGGCGCGTTAATATTGCTGTTTGATGAGGCGGAGGAAGAGCTGGAAGGGCATTTGCGTTTTAATGTTCGTCACTAGCGCAAAAAAAAGCCCCCAAACCGGGGGCAATGTCGTCGGACAAGACGATGAGGGTTTATTTGTACAGTTCAGCTGTGGCGTGCCAGGTATCGCCGCTACGCGCTTCGGTAATCTGGTAAGCAGTCGCGCCTTTCTCTTCCGCTTTTTTGTTCAGCATTTCACGCATATCCATTGGAGAAGATGCTACACCGCTGACGGACACGGTGCCGATGGCTTCACGATTTTGTGCTTGTGCAGCATCAATGGAATCGGCAGCGAAAGCACCGAAAGAGAGAACAGAGAGCACACTTAATGCAGCAACAGTGGTTTTGATTTTCATGATTTTTACCTCGACATAATCTTTTAGCTGGGCCTTTGTTTCGTGACCCATATCACAAAATTAAGTATACACTAATTATTGAGCTAATTAATACCACGCTAACTGTTTCTATTGAGGGAGAATTGTTAAAAAGATTAATTTTTATAACAAAAGTGAATTAAAAATACGGGTGTTTAGTAGAAATGACATTTATTTCAATAAGATATGTATTTTTGCAAAATGTGCGTTTTTTTCTCTGTGTATTCGTTGTGTGAATGTTTTGTCGCTATAAAACGCACTATTCGTTAAATGAATGGCAGGGGAAAGCAGGGCGATGAATGGAGAATGCATTATTTTCCCCGCCGCCAGAAGCGACGGGGCAGAGATTAAAGCTCCTGGTCGAACAGCTCTAAAATCGCTTCGTACAGGTCTTTGACGGTGAAACCTTTAGCAGGGGTGGTAAAGATGGTGTCATCACCTGCGATGGTGCCAAGAATACCTTCTGCTTTGCCCAGAGAGTCCAGCAGACGCGCAATCAACTGCGCCGCGCCAGGACTGGTATGTATTACAACAACAGCGTCGTTGTAGTCGATATCCAGCACCAGATTCTTCAACGGACTGGAGGTGGTTGGTACGCCCAGTTCAGCTGGCAGGCAGTAAACCATTTCCATCTTTGCATTGCGGGTACGTACAGCACCAAATTTGGTCAACATCCGCGAGACTTTAGACTGATTAATATTGTCAAAGCCTTGCTCCTGCAATGCGGCGACGATTTCGCCCTGGGAGCTAAATTTCTCTTCTTTAAGTAACGCTTTAAACGCTTTAACTAATTCTTCTTGCTTAGACGAGCTTCGCATAAGTCACCCGATATGGTGGTTGATACAACATTATTGTGCATACAGATGAATTTTTATGCAAACAGTCTGCCCTGGAGAAGGCTGAAATAATGTTATGAAAGAGCGGGATTTTATCAAATTTCGTGATTGAGAAACATGCCTGCGTCACGGCGCGCAAATTCTGCTTAAAAGTAAATTAATTGTTATCAAATTGATGTTGTTTTGGCTGAACGGTAGGGTATATTGTCACCACCTGTTGGAATGTTGCTCTGATGCATAAGCGGCTGTTAATTACGTAAGTTAGGTTCCTGATTACGTCAATTAAATGCATAAACGCCAAATTTGCGTGACTACACATTCTTGAGAAGTGGTCATTGTAAACTGTTAATTTGTGGATTAAGGTCGCGGCAGCGGAGCAACATATCTTAGTTTATCAATATAATAAGGAGTTTAGGATGAAAGTCGCAGTCCTCGGCGCTGCTGGCGGTATTGGCCAGGCGCTTGCATTACTGTTAAAAACCCAACTGCCTTCAGGTTCAGAACTCTCCCTGTATGATATCGCTCCAGTCACTCCCGGTGTGGCCGTCGACCTGAGCCATATCCCTACTGCTGTGAAAATCAAAGGTTTTTCTGGTGAAGATGCGACCCCTGCGCTGGAAGGCGCTGATGTGGTTCTAATCTCCGCAGGTGTAGCGCGTAAACCAGGGATGGATCGTTCCGACCTGTTTAACGTTAACGCCGGTATCGTGAAGAATCTGGTACAGCAAATTGCGACAACCTGCCCGAAAGCGTGCATCGGTATCATTACAAACCCGGTAAACACCACGGTAGCAATCGCTGCGGAAGTGCTGAAGAAAGCGGGTGTGTATGACAAGAACAAACTGTTTGGCGTCACCACGCTGGATATCATTCGTTCTAATACGTTTGTCGCTGAACTGAAAGGCAAACAGCCGGGCGAAGTTGAAGTTCCGGTTATTGGCGGTCACTCTGGCGTTACCATTCTGCCGCTGCTGTCTCAAGTTCCTGGCGTAAGCTTTACCGAGCAGGAAGTTGCTGATCTGACCAAACGTATCCAGAACGCGGGTACGGAAGTGGTTGAAGCGAAAGCCGGTGGCGGGTCTGCAACCCTGTCCATGGGCCAGGCTGCTGCACGCTTCGGCCTGTCTCTGGTTCGTGCGCTGCAAGGCGAAAAAGGTGTCGTTGAATGTGCCTACGTTGAAGGTGACGGCCAGTATGCTCGTTTCTTCTCTCAACCGCTTCTGCTGGGTAAAAATGGCGTAGAAGAGCGTAAATCCATCGGTACTCTGAGCGCATTTGAACAGAACGCGCTGGAAGGAATGCTGGATACGCTGAAGAAAGATATCGCCCTGGGCGAAGAGTTCGTTAATAAGTAATTGATTAGCGGATAATAAAAAACCGGAGCAACGTCTCCGGTTTTTTGTTTTGAGCGCACGACTTAATTGGTCGCCGGATATTCCTGAATAGTGACCTGCAATGTCAGTTTTTTATCGTCACGCATCACCACCACCGGAATCACCGAACCTGGTCGAATTTCTGCCACTTGATCCATTGTCTCCAGAGCGGAGATTGCAGGTTTGTTGTCCACTGAGATAATCAGATCGTTTACCTGGATACCGGCATTAGCCGCTGGGCCATCAGGTGACACTTCATTAACCACAATCCCTTGCAGTTGATCGATACCACCACCTTGCGCGTGTAATGGTGCGATTTCGCGGCCGCCAATACCGATATAGCCACGAATAACACGTCCATCGCGGATTAGCTTATCCATAATTTTGGTTGCCAACTGGAAGGGAATGGCAAAACCGATGCCTTCTGGAGTTTCGCCATCGTTACTCTTATCAAACGACAGTGTGTTGATGCCCATCAGTTCGCCCAGCGAGTTCACCAGTGCACCGCCGGAGTTGCCGTGGTTAATGGATGCATCGGTTTGCAGAAAGTTTTGCCGCCCGGTCGGGTTCAGGCCGATGCGACCCGTGGCGCTGATAATCCCCTGGGTAATGGTTTGCCCGAGGTTGTACGGGTTACCGATCGCCAGCACTACATCGCCAATGTGCGGTATGCGACGAGAATTGATTGGAATGGTGGGTAAACCGCCAGTGGCATTAATTTTGAGCACCGCCAGATCGGTCAGTGAATCAGAGCCAACCAGCAACGCTTCAAAAACACGACCATCCTGTAAGGCGACGATGATCTGATCGGCGTCGTTGATTACATGTTTATTGGTAATGATATAACCACGTTGATCCATGATCACACCTGACCCTAGCGTACGGATCTCAAGCTGGTTGTGTGAGGATGTGTTCAAACCACGGTTATAGACATTTACCACAGCTGGCGCGGCGCGGCGGACCGCCAGATTATAACTGGCAGGCGTCTCGTCAGCACTGTCGAATTGCGGTGTGGAAAGCGGGTTAATGCTGCGCAGCGAAGGCATGGCAACCAGCAAAATCGCACCGACAATTAATCCAATCGCAACGGATCGTAAGAGCTTCACAAACATGATGGAGGCGTCATTAAAAAAGGGAACGGCAGCAGCATATCACGAGTTAACCGGACATCACACGTCAGCCTGATGCCCGGTTTATGACATTAACGCATTAGCAGGTAAATGCTCTCATTACCGCGCATGATTTGCAGGGCAATAATAGCCGGTTTGGTTGCCAGTACTTTGCGCATCTCAGCAATCGAGTTCACCCGATTGCGGTTCACGCCAATAATTACATCATCTTTCTGTAAACCTGCCTGAGCGGCGGGGCTGTCTTTGACAACTTCGTCGATCTTAATGCCTTTTCCGCCATCTTTTAGCTGACTGTCACTCAACGTCGCGCCTTCCAGCGCAGGTGTGATCATCTCGGCACTGGCTGACGATGAGGTGCTGGTATCGAGCGTCACTTCTACTTCCAACGGCTTGCCATTACGCAGCAGGCCGAGCTTCACTGTAGTGCCCGGTTCGGTAGTGGCAATACGGGAACGCAACTCGGCGAAGCTATTGAGCGGTTTACCGTTGAGACTGGTAATAATATCGCCTGCTTTCACGCCCGCTTTTGCCGAGCCAGAACCTGGCAGCACTTCGCTGACAAAGGCGCCGCGCTGAACATCTAAATTAAACGCTTTGGCGATATCGGCACTCATCTCAGTACCTTTAATGCCTAACAGACCGCGTTTAATTTCACCAAAGTCGATAAGTTGCTGCGCCAGGGTACGCGCCATATTGCTGGGGATAGCAAAACCAATCCCGACGCTACCGCCGCCAGGGGCAAGAATTGCGGTGTTAATACCAATCAACTCGCCGTTAAGGTTTAACAGCGCACCGCCGGAGTTACCCCGGTTAATGGAAGCATCGGTCTGGATAAAGTTTTCCAGACCTTCGAGATTTAACCCGCTGCGACCTAATGCGGAAACAATGCCTGAAGTCGCGGTTTGCCCAAGGCCAAACGGGTTACCGACAGCGACGGCAAAATCACCGACGCGCAGTTTGTCGGAGTCGGCAATGGCGATTTGCGTTAATTTGCTCGGATTCTGAATTTGTAGCAGGGCGATATCGCTCTGGTCGTCGCTGCCAATCAACTTCGCATCAAACTCGCGCCCGTCATTGAGCTGAATACTGATTTTCTGTGCCTGGTTGATGACGTGATTGTTGGTCAGCACATAACCTTTATTGGCATTGATGATGACACCGGAGCCTAAACCTTCAAAGGGTTGCGCAGGTTGATCCGGTAAATCATCGCCAAAAAATTTTTTGAATTCTTCCGGGATTTTCTGTTCCTGGCTGGCAGTCCCTTCAACTCGCACGCTTACCACCGCGGGAAGCACTTTTTCCAGCATCGGGGCCAGGCTGGGCAATGGCGCCTGACCGGCAACCTGGCCGGGAATCGACGCGACAGCCTGAAACGGCGCCGAGAGAGTTAACCCGACACTTAACGCTAATGCACTCAACAGCTGGGTTTGTTTTTTCATTATTCCTGCTCTCGTACCTGAATGATAAGAAAAAGAGATTCAAAACAGTTTGATGTTATTGAATTTTCAGACGGCTAACAATGAGACACCAGATTAAATGATAGTCGGGGAGGGAGAGAAGAGGAGGGCGCAATGGCTGCGCCCGCAAAATAAATTAGTCGCGCTTTGCGCCAGTGCGCAGCAGGCCAGATGCGCCTTCAGAATAGTCGCGTGGCATCTGCACCGGTGCCTGATCGTTGCTGGCTTCAGACTCAGCCAGACGATTACGGAACGGGTTTGCTTCTGCGGACAGTTCCGGCAGCAGGCTGCTGGAGCTTTTCGCCATGTGTTGATACAACTGGCGATAGTCATGCGCCATGGTATCCAGTAATTCCGCGCTGCGGGCAAAGTGGTTAACCAACTCTTCGCGATACTCGTCCAGTTCAGCTTTATTTTTTTCCAGTTCGTACTGCAACGCCTGTTGCTGGCGTAGTTTACGATTACCAAAACGCATGGCCACAGCACCAATAATGATGCCGACGACTAACCCAATTAGCGCATATTCCCAGGTCATGAACATCTCCCGTTGTCTTTTGTTTCCGTAGGGTGTTGGCTTCAGGCTCCATGCCTGCGGCTGATTATGCCACTATAACCGTTAATTCCACAGAAGTGGAATCCCGACTGCATATCGCGTAGTGTAGAACGGCCTTTTTTTCGTCAACCGTGAACAACGGCACACCGATTATTCAAGGAATAACAAGAACATCATGCAAAGCGTTACCCCGACATCGCAATACCTGAAGGCGCTCAATGAGGGCAGCCATCAACCTGACGACGTACAAAAAGAGGCCGTCAGTCGGCTGGAGATTATCTACCAGGAATTAATCAACAGCACGCCGCCCACTGCGAGGGCGAGTGGGTTAATGGCGCGAGTCGGTAAACTGTGGGGTAAGCGCGAAGAGGCAAGCAGTGCGCCGGTGCGTGGCTTATATATGTGGGGCGGTGTAGGACGCGGGAAAACCTGGCTGATGGACCTTTTCTATCAAAGTTTGCCGGGTGAGCGGAAACAGCGCCTGCACTTTCACCGTTTTATGCTGCGCGTGCATGAAGAACTGACTGCATTACAGGGGCAGACTGACCCGCTGGAAATTATTGCCGATCGCTTCAAAGCAGAAACCGATGTCCTCTGTTTTGATGAATTTTTTGTTTCGGATATTACCGATGCCATGTTGCTTGGCGGTTTAATGAAAGCCCTGTTCGCTCGCGGAATAACGCTGGTCGCAACGTCAAATATTCCACCTGATGAGCTTTATCGTAATGGCCTGCAACGAGCGCGTTTTCTACCGGCTATCGACGCCATTAAACAGTATTGCGATGTAATGAATGTCGATGCAGGCGTCGATTATCGACTACGAACGCTTACCCAGGCGCATTTATGGCTGTCGCCGCTCAATGATGAAACCCGGGCGCAAATGGATAAACTTTGGTTGGTGCTGGCGGGGGCGAAACGAGAAAATTCACCGACGTTAGAAATCAACCATCGACCGCTGGCGACAATGGGCGTTGAGAATCAGACGCTTGCCGTCTCTTTTACCACCTTGTGTGTCGATGCCCGCAGCCAGCATGACTATATAGCGCTCTCACGCCTGTTTCACACAGTGATGTTGTTTGATGTGCCAGTCATGACGCGGTTGATGGAGAGCGAAGCACGACGTTTTATTGCGCTGGTGGATGAGTTTTACGAGCGCCATGTCAAATTAGTGGTGAGCGCAGAAGTGCCTTTGTATGAAATTTATCAGGGTGAGCGACTGAAGTTTGAGTTCCAGCGTTGCCTGTCACGTCTACAAGAGATGCAGAGCGAAGAGTATTTGAAGCGCGAGCATTTGGCGGGTTAAAACCTGCCATAAATCACAAAAAGGGGTCGATCTTTGACCCCGACTTCTCTATAATCCTGCGACCCCACGTTACAAGAAAGTTTTTTTTCCCGAAACTTTTTGTGTGCTGGCATAGGCTATTCGAAGGGGTAGGTTTGCCGGACTTTGTCGTGTGAACCTCAACAATTGAAGACGTTTGGGTGTTCACCAACGTGTAACTATTTATTGGGTAAGCTTTTAATGAAAACTTTTACAGCTAAACCAGAAACCGTAAAACGCGACTGGTATGTTGTTGACGCGACCGGTAAAACTCTGGGCCGTCTGGCTACTGAACTGGCTCGTCGCCTGCGCGGTAAGCACAAAGCGGAATACACTCCGCACGTAGATACCGGTGATTACATCATCGTTCTGAACGCTGACAAAGTTGCTGTAACCGGCAACAAGCGTACTGACAAAGTGTACTATCACCACACCGGTCACATCGGTGGTATCAAACAAGCGACCTTTGAAGAGATGATTGCTCGCCGTCCTGAGCGTGTGATTGAAATCGCGGTTAAAGGCATGTTGCCAAAAGGCCCGCTGGGTCGTGCTATGTTCCGTAAACTGAAAGTTTACGCGGGTAACGAGCACAACCACGCGGCACAGCAACCGCAAGTTCTTGACATCTAATCGGGATTATAGGCAATGGCTGAAAATCAATACTACGGCACTGGTCGCCGCAAAAGTTCCGCAGCTCGCGTTTTCATCAAACCGGGCAACGGTAAAATCGTTATCAACCAACGTTCTCTGGAACAGTACTTCGGTCGTGAAACTGCCCGCATGGTAGTTCGTCAGCCGCTGGAACTGGTCGACATGGTTGAGAAACTGGATCTGTACATCACTGTTAAAGGTGGTGGTATCTCTGGTCAGGCTGGTGCGATCCGTCACGGTATCACCCGCGCTCTGATGGAGTACGACGAATCCCTGCGTTCTGAACTGCGTAAAGCTGGCTTCGTTACTCGTGACGCTCGTCAGGTTGAACGTAAGAAAGTCGGTCTGCGTAAAGCACGTCGTCGTCCGCAGTTCTCCAAACGTTAATTGCTTTCTGCTTCGGCAGAATACAATTTGCGAAAAAAACCCGCTTCGGCGGGTTTTTTTATGGCTAAAGTCCGATTCCAGCCTCTTTTCCCTCTCTCTTCAGCATTATTCTCTTTTTAATAGTATTTTCCACGTACTGTAGAAAAGGATATCGCGATGGGATTATTTAATGCATTGTTTAACAAGAAAGAATCTTTAACGTTGTCGAATAAATGGGAGTTCTTTATTACAACAGTGGATGACCATGTCACGGGCATACGTGTTGATATCGGCGCCATTCAGGACGAAAGATTTGATCGACTTAACCACACCTGGTTCTTTCGTGTGCGTTATACCCATTGTTATGAAAACGGTTTACCGCAGCCTGATGAAACACAACGTTTAAATCGTATCGAGGACTGGCTTGAGGAGAGGGGCAAGGCATTACCGATTTGGTTGGTGGGGGGGGTAACACAAGAAGGCTGGCGCGATTTTATTTTCCAGTCGGAAAAAGAACTGGACTGGGAAAGAACGCTGGATAAATTGCTCGCGGGTGGCCCGGAAGTCTCTTGCAGCTATAGTATGAGTAAAAACGATAACGGAAATTACTATCGCCAGTTCCTGTACCCGTCGAAATATGACTGGAACTGGATACACGATTCCCGCGTATGCCGTGGGCTGCTGGAACATGGTGACGATTTGACTCTTCCACGCACCATTGATTACTACGCGACATTGCCGACAGAAGCTGCTGCACGCGCCTTTGCGGAGGACGTGACGAAATTGCCATATGGCATTACGCTGGTGAGCATTCGGATGAACGACCAACAACCAGGGTATATGGCGTCATTTACGAACACTGATGCTCCTGAACAATGGCATATGACCGAGATTACATGCCAGCTTACCGATTTGGCTGAAAAGCATGGCGGTAGTTTTGATGGCTGGGGCGCACCGATAGCAACGGCGTAAAAGAGGTAAACAACATTTCTGGTGGGGATTAAGTCAAGCATTTCAGACTAAGGAACATCTCTTTTTCCCCATTTCCGGCATCGACTCACCACAAAGGTCGCAAAATCTGGTAAACTATCATCCAATTTTCTGCCCAAATGTCGGGTATTGCTCATTTTTTGTTTGTTTTTCGAACAAAGAGAGTCGTTCCTTACTGGGTAACACAACTTCTGACTGGCCACCTGGTGGCTGGTAGCAGTAAAAATTCTGACTATACCTGGAGGTTTTCATGGCTGTCGCTGCCAACAAACGTTCGGTAATGACGCTGTTTTCCGGTCCTACTGACATCTATAGCCATCAGGTCCGCATCGTGCTGGCTGAAAAAGGTGTAAGTTTCGAGATCGAACACGTGGAAAAGGACAATCCGCCTCAGGATCTGATTGACCTCAACCCGAATCAGAGCGTTCCGACCCTGGTGGATCGTGAGCTGACCCTGTGGGAATCTCGCATCATTATGGAATACCTGGATGAGCGTTTCCCGCATCCGCCACTGATGCCTGTTTACCCGGTAGCTCGCGGTGAAAGCCGCCTGTACATGCACCGCATCGAAAAAGACTGGTACACGCTGATGAACACCATCATCAACGGTTCAGCCTCTGAAGCGGATGCCGCACGTAAGCAACTGCGCGAAGAACTGCTGGCGATTGCGCCGGTCTTCGGTCAGAAGCCGTACTTCCTGAGCGATGAGTTCAGCCTGGTCGATTGCTACCTTGCTCCGCTGCTGTGGCGTCTGCCGCAACTGGGCATCGAGTTCAGCGGCCCGGGTGCGAAAGAGCTGAAAGGCTATATGACCCGCGTCTTTGAGCGTGACTCTTTCCTTGCTTCCTTAACCGAAGCTGAACGTGAAATGCGTCTGGGCCGGAGTTAATCTGTATGGATTTGTCACAGCTAACACCACGTCGTCCCTATCTGCTGCGTGCATTCTATGAGTGGTTGCTGGATAACCAGCTCACGCCGCACCTGGTGGTGGATGTGACGCTCCCTGGCGTGCAGGTTCCTATGGAATATGCACGTGACGGGCAAATCGTACTCAACATTGCTCCGCGTGCGGTCGGCAACCTGGAACTGGCGAATGATGAAGTGCGCTTTAACGCGCGCTTTGGCGGTATCCCGCGGCAAGTTTCAGTACCGCTGGCTGCTGTGCTGGCTATCTACGCCCGTGAAAATGGCGCAGGCACAATGTTCGAGCCTGAAGCTGCCTACGACGAAGATGCCAGCATCATGAATGATGAAGATGTATCGGCAGATAATGAAACCGTTATGTCGGTCATTGATGGCGATAAGCCAGATCGCGATGATGATAATCATCCTGATGATGAACCGCCGCAACCGCCACGTGGTGGTCGCCCGGCATTACGCGTTGTGAAGTAAAACAAAAACAGGCCCAGGAGGCCTGTTTTGTCGTTTTAAGGGCTTAATAAAATAGCGTAATTGTGGCGATCATATTCACCACGAATCCGACTGCCATTGGGATCGCAGTCCGCTTCACCACTTCAAAGGGCGAAACGCCTGCTATTCCTGAAGTTACTACCACTACCGCAGTAATCGGCGAAACCGCACGCGCCAGCGTTGTGGCAAAGTGCATCGGCATAATCATCACTACCGCGGGTACGTGCAGTCCAGCTGCGATATTCGGAATAAGGCTGGCAAATGACATAAATGGCGCATTGCCGGAGCCCATCACAATGGCACAAATGGCAATTACCAGCGCCATAATAATCATCACGCCAATGCCACCAAGGCCAGAATGCTCTGCGCCTTTGATAACCGCATCAACGGTGCCAATCGTCGTTAAGCCTTTCGCAAATATTTCACCCGCGACCACCAGCGTTACCACGTTGGCAAACTGCGTACCCATGCCGTCAAAAAACGCCTGCACATCATCCATTGTTTCGCGCAAGTTATGCTTGCGGAAGAACTCAACAAACATCGTCACCGTCAAACTCAGTAACATCACCACCACCAGATGCAGTTCTGACTGCATCAGCCCGACGTGGGCGAGGAACAGCGAGCCGAGCATCAGGATTAACGGCATCACCGGTAAAATGGCGTAATAGAGCGGTGGGACATTGTTGAGATCCTTTTGCTCCGCCTGTTCGTGATTGATATTTTTATCTTTTTTGTCAAAAGCGCGTTGCACGAAAAAGTGGGAGATTGCCACTGAGAGAATGACACAAGAGGCGACCGGTAGCTGATAGTGGAAGAAGTAAGTGGCGATTTTCATTCCCGCTACCTGGGCGGCAAAAATGGAGTTCGTTTCCAGAATTCCCCATTCAATAGACATGGTGGTCGCTATAACCGCCACCGCAGAGAGGCGACTTACTCCCAGACTCACCAGCGTCGGAAATAACGTGACCATCAGCAACATACCCAGACCGGAGGCGCTGGTAATAAACTGCGCCATGATTTGACCGATGACGTAAGTTGCCGACAGTATGAGATACGGTGAGCGAATGAGCTTTAACGGGCGGCTTAACAAGCTCACCATCGCCCGACTGGCTCCTATGCGCTCCATATAGCGGGCATAACCGCCCACCGCCATAATCGACAGCCCCAACCCGGCAATGCGGTTGGACAGCATGCGCAGGATTTCATTATAAATATCAACAATCAGATAGCCGCTGCTTTTGGCGGGGTCGAGTACACCCCCAAACCCTAACCAGACACCACACATCATCAGGAAGATACCCGCTGCGGCCAGCACCACCTGTGGTTTGTAATTTTTAAGGATCAAATAGCCCATCGTTATTAACACGATGACAGAAATAATTATGCCGAACATTGTTCAACTCCGTTTCAAAAGAATATGGTCAATCCCATTAACGGCAGATTGAAAACAATGATGTTATATTTTTTACAAGGCTATTTATGGTGTTGGTGTCGAATTTTTTAATCGTAATAAAGAGGTTTTTTCATTATAAAATATGTAGTTATGATTATTTCGCAAGAACACATTCATAATATTCATAATGTCTATGAATATTCTTGTAAATAATTTAGCTGGGATGTTTTTATCTGCGTTATATTTATTTTTCGCAAAAGTTAATTATTAAATTAATTACGATAATGATGGTGTACGAAGAGTAAAACCCTTCGTTTCACCCTGCTTTCATTCCTGTGATAGGATGTCATTGATGATGTTAATCACACTGACCTTAAAGAATGGGCCTTATGAACGCATTTGATTCGCAAAACGAAGATTCTTCACCTGCAATTGGTCGCAACTTGCGTAGCCGTCCGCTGGCGCGTAAAAAACTCTCCGAAATGGTGGAAGAAGAGCTGGAGCAGATGATCCGCCGCCGCGAGTTTGGCGAAGGGGAGCAGTTGCCGTCTGAGCGCGAACTCATGGCGTTCTTTAACGTCGGGCGTCCTTCGGTGCGTGAAGCGCTGGCGGCGTTAAAGCGTAAAGGTCTGGTGCAAATAAATAACGGTGAGCGCGCTCGCGTCTCGCGTCCTTCTGCGGACACCATCATCGGCGAGCTGTCCGGTATGGCGAAAGATTTCCTTTCTCATCCAGGAGGGATAGCCCATTTCGAACAGTTACGTCTGTTCTTTGAGTCCAGCCTGGTGCGCTATGCGGCTGAACATGCCACCGATGAACAAATCGATTTGCTGGCAAAAGCCCTGGAAATCAACAGTCAGTCGCTGGATAACAATGCCGCGTTCATTCGTTCAGACGTTGATTTCCACCGCGTACTGGCGGAGATCCCGGGTAATCCGATCTTTAAGGCAATCCACGTTGCCTTGCTCGACTGGTTGATCGCCGCGCGCCCAACGGTCGCCGATCAGGCATTGCATGAGCATAACAACGTCAGCTATCAACAACATATTGCGATCGTTGACGCGATCCGCCGCCACGATCCCGACGAAGCTGATCGCGCGTTGCAATCGCATCTCAACAGCGTTTCTGCCACCTGGCACGCCTTCGGCCAAACCACTCACAAAAAGAAATAATGCCACTTTAGTGAAGCAGATCGCATTATAAGCGTTCTGTATGATGTGTTGCTTATTTGATCTGGTATAACAGGTATAAAGGTATATCGTTTCAACAGACAAGCATCACTTCAGAGGTATTTATGGCAACGAATTTACGTGGCGTGATGGCCGCACTCCTGACTCCTTTTGATCAACAACAAGCACTGGATAAAGCGAGTCTGCGCCGCCTGGTTCAGTTCAATATTCAGCAGGGCATCGACGGTTTGTACGTGGGTGGTTCGACAGGCGAAGCCTTTGTGCAGAGCCTTTCCGAGCGTGAACAGGTAATGGAAATCGTCGCCGAAGAGGCGAAAGGTAAGATTAAATTAATCGCTCACGTAGGTTGCGTCAGTACTGCTGAAAGCCAACAGCTTGCGGCTTCAGCCAAACGTTATGGCTTCGATGCCGTCTCCGCCGTTACGCCGTTCTACTATCCTTTCAGCTTTGAAGAACACTGCGATCACTATCGGTCAATCATTGACTCGGCGGATGGTTTGCCGATGGTGGTGTACAACATTCCGGCATTGAGCGGGGTAAAACTGACTCTGGATCAGATCAATACACTGGTTACGTTACCTGGCGTAGGTGCGCTGAAACAGACCTCTGGCGATCTTTATCAGATGGAGCAGATCCGTCGCGAACATCCTGATCTGGTGCTCTATAACGGTTACGACGAAATCTTCGCTTCCGGCCTGCTGGCGGGCGCAGACGGCGGTATCGGCAGCACTTACAACATCATGGGTTGGCGTTATCAGGGTATCGTGAAGGCGCTGAAAGAAGGCGATATCCAGACCGCGCAGAAGCTGCAAACTGAGTGCAACAAAGTCATTGATTTACTGATCAAAACTGGCGTATTCCGCGGCCTGAAAACCGTCCTGCACTATATGGATGTGGTGTCTGTTCCGCTGTGCCGTAAACCGTTTGGTCCGGTAGATGAAAAATATCTGCCAGAACTGAAGGCGCTTGCTCAGCAGTTGATGCAAGAGCGCGGGTGAGTTTTTTCCCCTCGCTCGCCCCTACCGGGTGAGGGGAACTAAGCGCATCTGTACCCTACAATTTTCATACCAAAGCGTGTGGGCATTGCCCACCGCGGGAGACTCACAATGAGTACTACAACCCAGAATATCCCGTGGTATCGCCATCTCAATCGTGCGCAATGGCGCGCATTTTCCGCTGCCTGGTTGGGATATCTGCTTGATGGTTTTGATTTCGTTTTAATTGCCCTGGTACTCACTGAAGTACAAGGTGAATTCGGGCTGACAACAGTACAGGCGGCAAGTCTGATCTCCGCAGCCTTCATCTCTCGCTGGTTCGGCGGCCTGATGCTTGGCGCTATGGGCGACCGCTACGGGCGTCGTCTGGCAATGGTCACCAGCATCGTTCTCTTCTCGGTCGGGACGCTGGCCTGTGGCTTTGCGCCTGGCTACATCACTATGTTTATCGCTCGTCTGGTGATAGGCATGGGGATGGCGGGTGAATACGGTTCCAGCGCCACCTATGTCATTGAAAGCTGGCCAAAACAGCTGCGTAACAAAGCCAGTGGTTTTCTGATTTCAGGCTTCTCTGTGGGGGCCGTCGTTGCCGCTCAGGTCTACAGCCTGGTGGTTCCAGTCTGGGGCTGGCGTGCGCTGTTTTTCATCGGCATCTTACCGATCATCTTTGCTCTCTGGCTGCGTAAAAACATCCCGGAAGCGGAAGACTGGAAAGAGAAACACGGGGGCAAAGCACCGGTGCGCACGATGGTGGATATTCTCTACCGTGGTGAACATCGCATCGCCAATATCGTGATGACGCTGGCGGCGGCTACTGCGCTGTGGTTCTGCTTCGCCGGTAACCTGCAAAATGCCGCAATCGTCGCTGTTCTCGGGCTGTTATGCGCCGCAATCTTTATCAGCTTTATGGTACAGAGTACGGGCAAACGCTGGCCAACGGGCGTAATGCTGATGGTGGTTGTGTTATTTGCTTTCCTCTACTCGTGGCCGATTCAGGCACTGCTGCCAACGTATCTGAAAACCGATCTTGCTTATGACCCGCATACTGTCGCCAATGTGCTGTTCTTTAGCGGCTTTGGCGCGGCGGTTGGTTGCTGCGTCGGCGGCTTCCTCGGTGACTGGCTGGGAACGCGCAAAGCCTACGTTTGTAGCCTGTTAGCCTCGCAATTGCTGATTATTCCGGTATTTGCGATTGGCGGTGCAAACGTCTGGGTACTTGGTCTGTTGCTGTTCTTCCAGCAAATGCTCGGTCAAGGGATCTCCGGGATCTTACCGAAACTGATTGGTGGTTATTTCGATACCGATCAGCGCGCGGCGGGCCTGGGCTTTACCTACAACGTTGGTGCACTTGGCGGCGCACTGGCGCCGATCATTGGTGCGCTGATTGCTCAACGTCTGGATCTGGGCACGGCACTGGGATCGCTTTCGTTCAGTCTGACGTTCGTGGTGATCCTGCTGATTGGGCTGGATATGCCTTCTCGCGTTCAGCGTTGGTTGCGCCCGGAAGCGTTGCGTACTCATGACGCTATCGACGGTAAACCATTCAGCGGTGCCGTACCGTTTGGCAGCGCCAAAAACGATTTAGTCAAAACCAAAAGTTAATCCTGTTGCCCGGTCTATGTACCGGGCCTTTCGCTAAGGGAAGATGTATGTCGTTACTTGCACAACTGGATCAAAAAATCGCCGCCAACGGTGGCCTGATTGTCTCCTGCCAGCCGGTGCCTGACAGCCCACTTGATAAACCGGAAATCGTCGCAGCCATGGCATTAGCGGCAGAGCAGGCGGGTGCGGTTGCCATTCGTATTGAAGGTGTGGCAAATCTGCAAGCCACGCGTGCGGTGGTGAGCGTGCCGATTATCGGGATTGTGAAACGCGATCTGGAGGATTCTCCGGTACGCATCACGGCCTATATTGAAGATGTCGATGCGCTGGCGCAGGCGGGCGCGGACATTATCGCGATTGACGGTACCGACCGACCGCGTCCGGTGCCTGTTGAAACGCTGCTGGCACGTATCCATCATCACGGTTTACTGGCGATGACCGACTGCTCAACGCCGGAAGACGGCCTGGCATGCCAAAAGCTGGGCGCCGAGATTATTGGTACTACGCTTTCTGGCTATACCACGCCTGAAACGCCAGAAGAGCCGGATCTGGCGCTGGTGAAAACATTGAGCGACGCCGGATGTCGGGTGATTGCCGAAGGGCGTTATAACTCGCCTGCTCAGGCGGCGGATGCGATGCGCCACGGCGCGTGGGCGGTGACGGTCGGTTCTGCAATCACACGTCTTGAACACATTTGTCAGTGGTACAACACAGCGATGAAAAAGGCGGTGCTATGACCACACTGGCGATTGATATTGGCGGTACTAAACTTGCCGCCGCGCTGATTGGCGCTGACGGGCAGATCCGCGATCGCCGTGAACTACCTACGCCTGCCAGCCAGACTCCGCAGGCGCTGCGTGATGCCTTATCCGCATTAGTCTCCCCGTTACACGCTCATGCGCAACAAGTTGCCATCGCTTCAACCGGGATAATCCGCGATGGCAGCCTGCTGGCGCTGAATCCGCATAATCTCGGTGGATTGCTACACTTTCCGTTAGTCAAAACACTGGAACAACTTACCGATTTGCCGACCATTGCCATTAATGATGCGCAGGCCGCAGCATGGGCGGAGTATCAGGCGCTGGAAGGCGATATAACCGAGATGGTGTTTGTCACCGTTTCCACTGGCGTCGGCGGCGGTGTAGTGAGCGGCGGCAAACTGCTTACCGGCCCTGGTGGTCTGGCAGGGCATATCGGGCATACGCTTGCCGATCCGCAGGGTCCAGTCTGTGGCTGTGGACGCACAGGTTGCGTGGAGGCGATTGCTTCTGGCCGCGGTATTGCGGCGGCAGCGCAAGGTGAACTCATGGGCGCGGATGCGAAAACCATTTTCACGCGCGCCGGGCAGGGCGACGAGCAGGCGCAGCAACTGATTCATCGCTCCGCACGCGTGCTGGCAAGGCTGATCGCTGATATTAAAGCCACAACTGATTGCCAGTGCGTAGTGGTCGGTGGCAGCGTTGGTCTGGCAGAAGGGTATCTGGCGCTGGTGGAAACGTATCTGGCGCAGGAGCCAGCGGCATTTCATGTTGATTTACTGGCGGCGCACTACCGCCATGATGCAGGTTTACTTGGGGCTGCGTTGTTGGCCCAGGGAGAAAAATTATGATGATGGGTGAAGTACAGTCATTACCGTCTGCTGGGTTACATCCTGCGTTACAGGACGCGTTAACGCTGGCATTAGCTGCCAGACCACAAGAAAAAGCACCGGGTCGTTACGAATTACAGGGCGACAATATTTTTATGAATGTCATGACGTTTAACACTCAATCGCCCGTCGAGAAAAAAGCGGAATTGCACGAGCAATACATTGATATCCAGCTGTTATTAAACGGTGAGGAACGGATTCTGTTTGGTATGGCAGGCACTGCGCGCCAGTGTGAAGAGTTCCACCATGAAGATGATTACCAGCTTTGCTGCGCCATTGAAAACGAGCAAGCCATCATCTTAAAACCGGGAATGTTCGCCGTGTTTATGCCAGGAGAACCGCATAAACCAGGATGCGTTGTTGGCGAGCCTGGTGAGATTAAAAAGGTGGTGGTGAAGGTTAAGGCTGATTTAATGGCTTAAAACTTAGTTCGTTTTAAAGATTCTCCAGACAGTGTCTGGAGAATTGTGCAGACAGTGTCTGCACAATTTCAATTCGTTGAAAACAAATATAAAAATTCTTAAACTGCCATAAATTTCTGGTGGAAAACCCACGCTTATACCTTAGACTTAAATCCTTTGAGAGCCGTTTGATAAGCTGCGCACCATACGCAGCCCTGGCCTCGCCACCTTGTTCAAATTCGACAATTCGTCGGCCAATTTCCTAGTACGTCGCGGTCATTAACGCGTTAACGCTACGTACCGTTTCCGTCCGGGCGCTATCGACCAGATGAATAATACCGTCATGGATTTGCTGGTAGCCTGCTGTGGTTCCTTCTGAGAGCGATTCCATTATCTGTCCCTTTATATGGAGCTAAGTTGAATAATGGAATTAGCTATACTCTGGGGGGTGAGCACTGAACAATTAAGAACAGCGTATTACATTTACTTTCCCCAAGATATGCGAAGAGCTTTCCTGAAACATTAACCGATCGTATAAAACGAATGCCTGATAGTACTCCTGTCCGGCATTGTTATCACAAGTAGACTACGCTTATCACAGCTTTCCCATCAAGTTCGATTTTTTCTGAACCGCCTAAATCATTCGCGATAGATGCGCTCACCTGAAGCGGTATAATGGCGTTCGTCACAGGAGTCGGGGTTGTTTCACCTGGTTTTACAAAGGTGTAATAATAGCTTTGATCGACTGCAAGCGGATAAGCGGTGAGCGTTTGCCATGCTCTTTTTTGCCCTGTTATGACGGCATCTGCACCTGCTATTGATACAGCTAACGTCTGGCTACCATTGCTGGCACTAATGTTGTTGCTATCAATTAACACGGCATAACTACCGATATTTTTATTATCTTTTGTTTTCCCTAAGCCGAATAAGCGCGTTGTCTGGCTAATATAACCTCCGCCATTTAAGGTATATTTTACACCACTCTGACCCTCACTATCTTTTCCGGTGGTCATACTATCCATTCGTGTATCACGAGCGGTAATCGCAATGCCGGTAGCGGATTCGCAAGTTATAGTCATATTAATATTACGTGTTCCAATCTGTGTGTAGTGCTGCGTTGAAAGTCTATTGACTGAATGACTACCGAAGTTAACAACTCCGCCGTTGCTTAGTATTGGAGTACAAGCTGCAGCTTCCAGAGTCACCTTAACGTCAATTGATACTCTATCAGCGGCTTGCGCTGACATGGCAAAAAAGGCACTTCCGGCAATCAGTAATTTTACATTGTTCATTTTGCCTCCACCAGGACCGTCAGATTGCCTGTAATATCTGTCATGTCGGTAAGTTCCCCTTCATCCTTAAAAGCTGGAGCCATTGTCAGTGTGAGGCTAACGCTTTTACCGCTATCAATTACCACTTCTTGACCATTTTGCATAAACACCAGCCAATTATTGGGGGAAGTACTAATTGATGCTGTTCCTGTGCTGCCCGGATTGTCATTTTTGCCACTGGCTAACGCCAGGTCGAGATTGTTACTACCTGAAAATGCATCGCTGGCGATCAGATTTAATGAACCATTCGGGCCAAATCCAAATCCGTTATTGGAAATATTAGCGGTATTCAACTGAACACGAATATGAGCGTCCTGATCGCATTGCATTACCAGCGTGATTGTTCTGTCTGCTAATTGTGTTGTTTTACCCCGGTCAACTTGGCGCATGGCAGCACTTCGTTTGCCATAGTCGATATTTTGTATGCTACTAGAGATATTACACTCTGCCTGAGCGGCCATGGCGAAGTTCAGCAGCAGGCATCCTGTTATTATCCGTTTCATTGGCACTCTCCTGTTGCTGTCTCATAGAACACATCTTTTGGTGCATCTTCTGGGAATGTAAGGTGAATACGGCATGATTGCTGCTCATCTTTTATATCTAGCACCATGTCCGGTTTGATGTTATTGAGGAATACAACACCGTCATCCACTGATGTTGTCAGATAGTTGCCTTCACTATCTTCAATCGCAACGCCTCTGGGCAGTTTTTTGCCGTCGGAAAGTGTGATATTGAGTAATGCACGGCGTTGTGTTATCGCACTGAATCCGACTTTCCCTACTGCACCACGGCCTTGTTTGATCATTTTTGTGCCGTTACCGATATCGACATTCTTTGGCAAGCTGGCGGTATCGATCTCAACTCCTGATGTTCGCCACGGCTGGATTGATGGAATGACGGCATTACCCCGAAAATCTGTCCATACCGGGCCTGCCTGAGATGTAATTCTGACACCTGCAATATTGTTATCCATTTTTGCGATGGCGAAAGTGTCATTGATAGTCCACGGTGAAAAGGTCACTCCCTGATCATGTACGGCAATACCACCTGACATCGTACCGTTGTAAGTACGGCTATCACTGCCGCTTGCTCCTGCGGCAAGGCTGACTTGGGTGTAATGGAGATTGGAACTGATACTGCCGTTCACGCTCGTTTCACGTTCGTCGTGATCTCGTTCAGCATTCACATAGTAGGACATCTCATCTGAGACGACTCCCATGACACCAGTACCATAGTGGGTTTTATGATCGTCATGGCGAGTATACAGTGTGGCGGTGTTTGATCTGCCAAATGGAATACTGATGTTGACGTAGAACAGATCACCATCGTCTTCATTATTTTCTGAAGCACTAAGTTGATGCTGCCAGTTGACGGAAACCGTGGCGTGTTTGAACGCTTTGTTCCAGTTAATATTAAGGTTGCTTGAGTCATTGTCACCGTCGTAACTATATGTTTTATAGCCACTGATGTTGAAACCACCCAGAATGGAGTTAGACCAGTTTAAACCAAGCGCATAAGTGCTTTTAGTCGGATCGGTATAATCATCATCAATCGCTTCAGACAGTTCGCGATAATGGCGATCAGATCGAGTGAGGCTGGTTGTTAGCCCAAGTGAAAATGGGAGATTGTAGTTCGCGTCTAGACGATATTTCTGTCCTTGCAGTGAGTCTTTCGTATCCTGCGATGTACTAATTTGGCTGCTCACTGTTAAATCGGGCAGGGGAACCAGACTCGACCGGATTGATGCCGCCTGATAATTTTCTGCTACGATAACGCCGCCGTTCATTGCACTCCAGCGTGTCAGATTCCATCCGCTCGATGCACTAATTACCCAAGGTGATTCGTCATAGTCATCGTCTACCCGCCCTATCGCGAAGCGATAACCCTGGAAGCTTTCTACATGCTGATTAAACAGGGTGGAGGGAACAATATAGTTGTGCGAACTACCGTCTGTTTCGACAACGGTGACATTAAGATCACTATTACCATTGCGAACAGGTACATCAGGGATAGTGAATGCGCCCGCAGGAACCAGAATGGAATGAATTAAAACTCCTTGTTGACGAATCTCGACACGAGCCTGAGAGGTGTTGGCTATACCAGTAACTTGCACACCACTGCCGCTGGTTTGCAATGCGTTGTCCGGTGCGATTTCGATACCGTAAATACTGGCTCCTTCCAACACGCTATTATTGAGGTTAACTTCCCCTGCTCGCATGAGTGTTTTAAGATCTGTAAAGGTACGTTGAAGGTAGGTTGACGAGTTCTGGTTACTGAATGTGCCATTTGTTTGTGTAAGGAACTGATGGCTGCGTAACATCCAGTCATTAATATTAATCCCGCCTTCAAGTGCAGCCTGGGAGTAGTCCGAACTCCCATTAGAAAATTCTGCGCGGCTGCTCATCAGAGAGTAATTTAGCAGTGCAGCTGTTCCACCAGTTGTTGCGTTTGTGAGATCCAACCCTATGGGAATGATCGCCTGTGGTGAAACGATAATATCTAACGCTTCCTGGTTAGGTAATGGTGTGATTGTGGTACCCGGGTAGGACAAGATATAGTCGTAACAGCCATTTTTTTCTTCAGAAGGAATTTTTAAACCGGCTTGTTGCAGAAATGCCTGATCAAGACAAATGTCGCCATTTTCATCAAAGCGCGTAGCAATGTTGCCTTTTTTTTCGCCATTTACTGATACTGCCAGTGAATATTCACCTGGCAAAAAACGGGCTGAACGGGAAAAATAATGCGATATATTAGGATCTACACCTAGTGATTTTAATGTTTCCCGATCAAAATCAACAGCGGCAATCTCTATACCATCTGCATTGGCCGAGGGAGAAAAGGCAAAACCAATGGTGTAGGCCAGTAACGTTTTTTTTAACATCCTTGTCGCTCCAGGCAAAGTTATTTTAAGTCAGTGACATATTTATTACCGCGATAACCATATCGGCTGGCTGGGTAAAACTCGACTTTTGTATCCGTAGCGTTTGTTAATGCAGTAGTTGTACTGGTGTGTGGTAGAAAATAGGTCTTATTTATAGCCCCCGTTTTTCCTGAAGGGAGCGTTTTAAATTGTAAGGTCATACGAACGACATAATTACTGGGGTTGCTAATCTCAATTTGGTTGCCATTTTTACGCCATTCCAGGAATTTCCAGGCCTCTCGCTCTTCCGGCAGGGAAGCAGGGTGGATCAGTACAGGTAGATCCTGACGAATTGAAACAGTAACTCTGCTGCTCTTGTCATCTTTTGGTGGAATACCTTCGAACGTTACGCGTTTCAGCTCTTCTGATTGCAGAGGAACAGTCGCCTGAAGTAAAAATCGAACCTGTTGTACTTGACCGGCTTCAACACGAATAACGGGCTGAGTCGGGATTAAACGAATTGATTTATTGCTTTCAGGCAAATCAACAATGGTGGTGTAAAGCAATGCAGGATGATCATCTGTATTCTTAATATTAATACTAGCTTCACCACGTTTTTCATCAACCAGTAATACTGATGTTTCAGGAACCATCCCTGTGGCTAAGGTATTCATCGATGTTGTTATAAATACAGTGAATGCAATGTGTCTGAGCATTTAAATTAAAACTCCTGTAATAATGATAAATAACGCAGAAACATATTGTTAATATATGTTATGCACTGTTTGCAATGAGATTGATTAAGACAGACCATGTCATAGGGCATAATCTGTCCGAGTTATAGCTAACTGGTTAATGCGTAAAAATAAAAAACTGTATTACAAGCTCTTATAAATACTGAACGCTAATAGTGACGTTACCATCCAGTTTGATCGTTTCATCAGAACCAAGAATAGTATTGTCATTTACCGCAGCATCAATCAGTAACGGGAAGGTGACCGCTGTAATGGCAACAGGTGTCAGTTCCCCTGTTTTTGCAACAGAATAACCGCGCTCGATTGATGAGCAACTTGTCAGCGAGCAGAATGCGCCATTAGACGAGGCTTTCCATGTGGGGGTCGCTGCTGACCAGTGGTCAGTTTGAATCAGGTCGACAGGAATTTCACCTGTATCGTCCGCCGCGAGAATCCCACCATTAGTCCTGTCAATACCAATGGTTGCAGCGCCAATTTTTTGTCCATTAGGCGCAGAACCTAAACCAAAGGCGTTTTTCGTTCCCTTCATATCTACGAGAGTATCATAAGCTTTTTCAATATAGGATGTGTCGTTTAACGCTACAATGGTCGACTGACGGTTATCATTGGAGGTTACAGCAATTAGCGTTGGTGCTGTGCAGGTTATATTTAATGTGCTGTTTTTGCGGCCCAGTTGAACCAGTTTATTACTTTTACCGGTCGGATTCAGCGCACTGTTATGATGTTTCCCATAGTCAACAATGCCGCCACCCGTAACAACTGGGGTACATGCACCAGGGGAATACTCGCCGATGATAGTTAATTCTGTATCAGTTGAATCTGTTGCCATGGCACTGAATGCTGCCACAGAAAGTGCTGTACAAATAGCAGCGGTTGTGAGGTTCTTTTTGAAAAACATATGAACATATCCTTAATAACAAATTTATTTTTTAAAATAAAAAGCTGAAGCAGTATATATATCTGTTTATGAATGTAAACAAATAACTTGTTCAGAAATGACTACCATTGCTGGGATGTATTTATTTAATGAATTTTATAGTAACGATCATATGAATAATAAGATGCTGGTGAGGTGGTTTGTGGTAATAAACATTCATCACATGAATGTTTACGCTGAAAAATAGGAAAATATATAGATATCCAAAGATAATATATTAATTATTTATATTCATATTTTGTATATTAATATCGAGCCAATTTACATGGAATGAAAAAACTGAACAGTTTGCAGAATCGGTATTGTCAGAGGTGTTAACAAGTAATTGAGACGGATTGTAAATGAAAAATTGCTTGATGTGCTTCACTCATCAGACTTGGTGAACAAAGCACAATTTATTGAAATTTATCCCTATTATAGGAAAGGTCAAACGCTCATGCCGCATTTGCCATAAAACAACGCGCACTTCGTCAGTAATTTGATTCGCCAGACACTGTCTGGCGAATTCATTGTTACTTCGCTTAAACTTCCAGCCAGTTCATAATGCCGTCTGCCGCTTTACGGCCTTCGGCAATGGCGGTCACCACCAGATCGGAACCACGGACGATATCGCCGCCAGCAAAGATTTTCGGGTTGCTGGTCTGGAAAGCGTTATCGCTGCCTTCCGGAGCGATAATGCGGCCTTGGGAATCCAGCTCGACGCTGTGTTTTGCCAGCCATTCCATGCTGTGTGGGCGGAAACCAAACGCCATGATCACCGCATCTGCCGGAACGATATGTTCGGAACCTGCAACGATCTCCGCGCGGCGACGGCCTTTGGCATCCGGTTCGCCCATTTCGGTACGCACCATTTTCACGCCGCTGACTTTACCGTTGCCATTCACTTCTATACCCAGTGGCTGGACGTTGAATTTGAACTCAACACCTTCTTCCCGCGCGTTTTTCACTTCGCGGCGGGAACCCGGCATGTTCTCTTCATCACGACGATAGGCACAGGTAACGTGCTTCGCCCCCTGGCGCACGGACGTGCGCACGCAGTCCATCGCAGTGTCGCCACCGCCAAGTACCACCACGCGTTTACCTTCCATGCTGACAAACGGTTCGTCGTTGGTTTCACCAAAGCCCATTAACTGTTTGGTGTTGGCGATGAGGAACGGCAGCGCTGCGTACACGCCATCGGCGTCTTCGTTTTCCAGCCCGCCGCGCATTGACTGATAAGTCCCGACGCCAAGGAACACGGCATCGTAATCACTCAGCAGATCGTCCAGCTGCACGTCGCGGCCCACTTCGGTATTGAGTTTGAATTCAATACCCATGCCGGTGAAGATTTCACGGCGGCGCGTCATTACCTCTTTTTCCAGCTTGAAAGCCGGAATACCGAAGGTCAGCAAGCCGCCAATTTCCGGGTGACGGTCGAAGACGACCGCTTTTACGCCGTTGCGCGTCAGGACATCCGCACACGCCAGACCGGCCGGGCCTGCGCCGATAATCGCCACTTTTTTACCGGTCTGTTTCACGCCGGACATATCCGGACGCCAGCCCATTTCGAACGCTTTATCGTTGATATAGCGCTCAATGTTGCCGATGGTCACAGCGCCAAACTCATCGTTCAGGGTGCAGGAACCTTCGCACAGACGGTCTTGCGGGCAGACACGTCCGCAAACTTCCGGCAGGGTGTTGGTCTGGTGCGACAGTTCTGCCGCTTCAAAAATACGCCCCTCGTTGGCGAGCTTCAGCCAGTTTGGGATGTAGTTGTGTACCGGGCATTTCCACTCGCAGTATGGGTTGCCACACGACAGACAGCGGTCAGCCTGCGCTTTGGCCTGGCCTTCGGAAAACGGCTCGTAAATTTCAACAAACTCAATTTTGCGGATCTTCAGCGGTTTCTTTGGCGGATCAACGCGCTGCAGGTCGATAAATTGATAAACATTCTGACTCATTGTTGCTACCCCTTACTGCGCCTGCACGCGCAACTCTGCTGCGCTACGACTACGGTGACCCAGCAGTGCTTTTACATCACTGGACTTCGGTTTAACCAGCGCAAATTTAGTGGCGAAGGTTGACCAGTTCGCCAGAATCTCTTCACCACGCTGGGAACCGGTATGCTGCACATGCTCGGTGATAAGACCACGCAGATGCTCTTCATGGATCGCCAAATCGTCAACGCTTAATACTTCCACCAGTTCCGGGTTAACGCGTTTGCGGAAATCGCCGCTTTCATCGAGAACGTAAGCGAAGCCGCCGGTCATGCCCGCGCCGAAGTTAACGCCGGTTTTACCCAGAATACAGACAATACCGCCCGTCATATATTCACAGCCGTTGTCGCCAATGCCTTCTACCACGGTGATAGCACCGGAGTTACGCACGCCGAAACGTTCACCCGCTCGGCCTGCGGCATACAGACGACCACCGGTCGCGCCATACAGGCAGGTGTTGCCGATAATGCTTGCTTCATGGCTGCGGAAGGCGGAGCCAACCGGAGGACGAATGGCAATCAGGCCGCCCGCCATGCCTTTACCGACATAGTCGTTAGCATCGCCCGTTAGATACAGCTCCACGCCGCCTGCGTTCCACACGCCGAAGCTCTGGCCTGCGGTGCCGTTGAAGTACGCTTTGATAGGATCGGCAGCCAGCCCCTGATCGCCGTGCGTCTGGGCGATATAGCCTGAGAGCGACGCGCCGACAGAACGGTCGGTGTTGCGAATATCGAACCAGAAGGTTTTGCTCTGGCGCTCATCGACAAACGGTTTCGCCTGTTGCAGCAACTGCGCGTTCAGCAGGCCGTTATCAAACGGCGGGTTGTTTTCGGTGCAGTAGAGTGCCTTACCTGCATGTGGCTCGGCAGTCTCCAGCAGCTTCGACAGCGCCAGTTTCTGCTGTTTGGCGGTGAACCCGTCCAGCTCTTTCAGCAGGTCGGTACGACCAATCAGATCCACCAGACGCGTTACGCCCAGCTGTGCCATCAGCTCGCGGGTTTCACGGGCGATAAATTCAAAGTAATTCGTCACTTTGAACGGCAGGCCGTGATAGTGATTCTTACGCAGTTTGTCATCCTGAGTTGCCACACCCGTTGCGCAGTTGTTCAGGTGGCAAATACGCAGATATTTACAGCCGAGCGCGACCATTGGGCCAGTGCCGAAGCCGAAGCTTTCTGCGCCGAGAATCGCCGCTTTGATAATATCGACACCCGTTTTCAGGCCGCCATCAACCTGCAAACGGATCTTATGACGCAGACCATTGGCAACCAGCGCCTGTTGTGTTTCAACAAGCCCCAGCTCCCACGGACAGCCTGCGTATTTCACCGATGAAAGCGGACTTGCGCCAGTGCCACCGTCATAGCCTGCGATGGTGATCAAGTCCGCATAAGCTTTTGCCACGCCAGTCGCGATGGTGCCTACGCCCGGTTCGGAAACCAGCTTCACGGAGATCATCGCTTTCGGGTTAACCTGCTTGAGGTCGAAAATGAGCTGCGCTAAGTCTTCGATAGAGTAGATATCGTGGTGCGGCGGCGGGGAGATCAGCGTCACGCCCGGCACCGAATAGCGCAGTTTGGCAATGTAAGGAGTGACTTTGTCGCCCGGCAACTGACCGCCTTCGCCCGGCTTCGCGCCCTGGGCGACTTTAATCTGAATGACGTCGGCATTGACCAGATACGCCGGAGTAACCCCAAAGCGACCGGAAGCCACCTGCTTGATGCGCGACACTTTGTTAGTGCCGTATCGCGCCGGGTCTTCACCGCCTTCACCGGAGTTCGAGTTACCGCCGATGCTGTTCATCGCTTCCGCCAGCGCCTCGTGGGCTTCCGGGCTTAACGCGCCGATAGACATCGCGGCGGTATCGAAGCGTTTAAACAGTTCGCTTGCCGGTTCAACATCAGCAATGTTGACCGCATTTTCACCCGGCGTGATCGCCAGCAGATCGCGCAGCGTGGTTGCCGGACGCTCATTAACCAGCTTCGCGTATTCCTGATAGTCGCTGTACTCGCCGCTTTGTACCGCCTGTTGCAGCGTGCGCACCACGTCCGGGTTGTAGGCGTGGTATTCGCCACCGTGCACGTATTTCAGCAGGCCGCCCTGGCTGATGGGCTTACGCGCCAGCCAGGCACGTTTCGAGAGATTCAGTAGATCCTGCTGGAAGTCTTCAAAGCTTGCTCCGCCAATGCGGCTGACCGCCCCCTGGAAGCACAGGTCCACGACATCATCGTGCAGACCGACCGCTTCAAACAGTTTCGAGCATCGATAAGAGGCGATGGTGGAGATGCCCATTTTGGACATGATTTTGTACAAGCCTTTGTTGATGCCGTTACGGTAGTTCAGCATCACGGTACGATAATTTTTGGCAATCGCCTGAGTGTCTACCAGGCGGCCCAGCGTTTCATAGGCAAGGTACGGATAAATAGCCGTCGCGCCGAAGCCCAGCAACACGGCAAAGTGGTGCGGATCGCGGGCGCTGGCGGTTTCGACGATGATGTTGGCATCGCAACGCAGGCTTTGATCGACCAGACGAGTCTGGATCGCGCCAACCGCCATCGGGGCCGGAACCGGCAGGCGATCTTTAGCGATATTCCGGTCGGAGAGCACCAGCAGCACAGTGCCGCTACGTACCATTTTTTCGGCTTTGTCGCACAGCTCTTTGACCGTCGCTTCGAGCGTGGTTTTGGTGACGTCAAAGGTGATATCCAGCGTATCTGCGCGGTAGTGCTCCTCTTTCATCGTCGTGAGCTGTTTGAAATCCGAGTAGAGCAGAATCGGCGATTTAAAGCTTAAACGGTGAGCCTGGCCTTCTGCTTCGCAGAAGACGTTCATTTCACGCCCGATGCTGGTGGCGAGCGACATAACATGCGCTTCACGCAGCGGGTCGATTGGCGGGTTAGTCACCTGCGCAAACTGCTGGCGGAAGTAGTCGTAAATAATGCGCGGCTGACTGGAGAGCACGGCGAATGGGGTGTCGTCGCCCATCGAACCGACCGCTTCCTGACCGTTTTCGCCCAGTACGCGAATTACGGAGTCCAGCTCTTCCGCGCTGTAGTTAAACTGTTTCTGGTAGCTGGCAAGCGTGTCGTCGTCCAGTTCGCGGCTACCCACTTCTTCATCGGGCAGATCTTCAAACGGTACCAGTCGGCGGACGTTTTTCTCCATCCACTCTTTATATGGATGGCGGCTTTTCAGATCGTCATCGGTTTCTGCCGAGTGCAGAATACGCCCACTGCGGGTGTCGATAACCATCAGTTCGCCTGGCCCGACGCGGCCTTTTTCGACCACTTCGTCAGGCTGATAATCCCAGATGCCGACTTCAGAGGCGCAGGTGATGAGTTTGTCTTTGGTGATGACGTAGCGCGCCGGACGCAGACCATTACGGTCGAGGTTACAGGCAGCGAAGCGACCATCGGACATCACGATGCCCGCTGGGCCATCCCACGGCTCCATATGCATGGAGTTAAAGTCGAAGAACGCGCGCAGTTCCGGGTCCATATCCGGGTTGTTCTGCCAGGCGGGTGGTACTAACAGACGCATAGCACGGATGATATCCATCCCGCCTGCCAGCAGGAGTTCCAGCATGTTATCCATGGAACTGGAGTCAGAGCCGGTTTCGTTGACGAACGGCGCGGCGTCGTGCAGGTCAGGGATCAGTGGCGTCTGGAATTTATAGGTACGCGCACGCGCCCATTGGCGGTTACCAGTGATGGTGTTGATTTCACCGTTATGCGCCAGGTAGCGGAACGGCTGCGCCAGCGGCCAGCGCGGTACGGTGTTAGTGGAGAAGCGCTGGTGGAACAGGCAAATGGCCGATTCCAGACGCAGGTCCGCAAGATCCAGGTAGAAGCGCGGCAGATCCGCCGGCATACACAGACCTTTATAGATGTTCACCAGATTCGACAGGCTACAGACGTAGAAGTCTTTGTCGGCTTCGAGACGCTTTTCAATGCGGCGACGGGCGATAAACAGACGGCGCTCCATATCACGCGGACGCCAGCCAGCCGGAGCGTTAACGAAAATTTGCTCAATGCGTGGCAGAGAAGAGAGGGCGATTTCACCCAGCACGCCTTCGTTGGTGGGGACATCACGCCAGCCCACAATCGATAACGTTTCGCGTTGCAGCTCTTCTTCAACGATGCGGCGTGCGGCAGCGGCGAGTTCAGGATCTTTATTCAGGAAGAGCATCCCGACGGCGTAGTTTTTTGCTAAACGCCAGCCGCGCTCCTGCGCAACGATGCGAAAAAAGCGATCCGGTTTTTGTAATAGCAGGCCGCAACCGTCACCGGTTTTACCATCGGCGAGAATCGCGCCACGGTGCTGCATTCGGGCCAGTGCGTGTATTGCAGTACGCACTACCTTGTGGCTAGGTTCGCCTTCTATGTGGGCGATCAGGCCGAAACCACAGTTATCCTTCTCAAGGGATTTATCGTACAACATATCAGTGAACCTCCCCAGGCTCTGCGGGAACCCCACTTCCGAACCGCTGCGCACGGGCACAGAAAGAGCGTGGCGACGGGGTTTGCGTTTCATACGCTTACCTCGCATTCGCCCCTTTTTTGTCCTTTTCGCATCGGTTAATACGGTGAAGAGGGGATCTCAATTACTGCATAAATATGATGAGCAGGCTGCTCATCCAGAAAGCTTCCAGCGGATTTCCAACTTATCGGGAAAGCTGATACAGGTCAAATGGCAAGCTTATTGGTCTGGAAATGTGCTTTGGCGCAAAATTCTTTGCTAATTAATTGAAATTAAAGAATATTTGTTCTTTGAGCTTAATGCGATGCTCACAAGGGAAACATTCAGTTCCTGACTGCCTTAGAGGTGTGATAGCCCTTATCCTGCCTTGAACAGGCAGAGAAGCCAGTATTTTATACTGCTTTAATCGGCAATGGCGTTTCATGCTACTGTTTTTGCCTAAAATCTATAAGGAGATAAAAAAATCCGATGCCAGATAAGCAAAAGTAATTCATGTTGTTCTGCATGGAATTTCATTAATTATGATTGATTATGCAGTTGATAAAGGCAGGGCAGGGCGATTGATCCAGGTCATCGCCGAATTGAGCTAAAAATGGCAGGCTTTGGCCTCTTTTCAAGGCGCGGTCTATCAGATTATGCAGTTACAGAAATTAGTCAATATGTTTGGTGGTGATCTTACCCGTCGTTACGGGCAAAAGGTGCATAAACTGACGCTGCACGGCGGTTTTAGCTGCCCTAACCGTGACGGTACCATCGGGCGCGGCGGCTGCACGTTCTGTAATGTTGCCTCGTTTGCCGACGAAGCGCAGCAGCATCGTTCCATTGCCGAACAACTGGCGCACCAGGCGAATTTAGTTAACCGCGCTAAACGCTATCTGGCTTACTTTCAGGCGTATACCAGCACCTTTGCTGAAGTTCAGGTGCTGCGTTCTATGTATCAACAGGCGGTAAGCCAGGCCAATATCGTTGGTTTGTGTGTTGGTACCCGCCCGGACTGCGTGCCAGATGCGGTGCTTGATTTGCTTTGTGAATATAAAGACCAGGGCTATGAAGTGTGGCTGGAGCTGGGGCTGCAAACCGCACACGACAAAACGCTGCATCGCATCAATCGCGGCCATGATTTTGCCTGTTATCAGCGTACAACCCAGCTGGCACGTCAGCGCGGTCTGAAGGTGTGTTCTCACTTAATTGTCGGGCTGCCTGGCGAAGGGCTGGCTGAATGTTTGCAAACGCTGGAGCGAGTGGTTGAAACCGGCGTGGACGGCATAAAGCTGCATCCGCTGCATATTGTGAAAGGCAGCATTATGGCGAAAGCCTGGGAAGCGGGGCGTTTGAACGGTATTGAACTGGAAGATTACACGCTCACTGCCGGAGAAATGATTCGCCATACGCCGCCGGAAGTTATCTACCACCGCATTTCCGCCAGCGCCCGTCGCCCGACGCTACTTGCACCGCTATGGTGTGAAAATCGCTGGACGGGGATGGTTGAGTTGGATCGCTATCTTACTGAACATGGCGTACAGGGATCGGCGCTGGGACGTCCGTGGCTACCTCCAACGGCGTAGGCCATTGAGGGGAATTCCGCATTTCTCACACAATTTATAACGTAACTGCCAGAATTGGGTATTATTGGGGCAGGTTGTCGTGAAGGAATCCCCTAATGAAGCAAATTCGTCTGCTGGCGCAGTACTATGTTGACCTGATGATGAAGTTAGGTCTGGTGCGCTTCTCAATGTTGCTGGCGCTGGCCCTCGTCGTTCTTGCCATTGTGGTACAAATGGCGGTAACCATGGTGCTGCATGGTCAGGTCGAAAGCATTGATGTTATCCGCTCTATTTTCTTTGGTTTGTTGATTACGCCATGGGCGGTCTACTTTCTTTCGGTAGTCGTTGAGCAACTCGAGGAGTCACGGCAACGCCTGTCACGGCTGGTGCAAAAACTGGAGGAGATGCGCGAGCGCGATTTGAGCCTCAACGTTCAGTTAAAAGATAATATTGCCCAGCTAAATCAGGAAATCGCCGTTCGTGAAAAAGCAGAAGCAGAACTGCAGGAAACCTTCGGTCAGCTGAAAATTGAAATCAAAGAGCGCGAAGAGACGCAAATTCAACTCGAACAACAATCTTCGTTCTTACGTTCCTTCCTTGATGCTTCACCCGATCTGGTTTTTTACCGTAACGAAGATAAAGAGTTTTCCGGCTGTAACCGTGCGATGGAACTGCTGACCGGGAAAAGCGAAAAACAGTTGGTGCATTTGAAACCTGCGGACGTTTACTCGCCGGAAGCCGCAGCGAAAGTCATTGAAACCGACGAGAAGGTGTTCCGTCATAATGTGTCACTGACCTATGAACAGTGGCTGGATTATCCGGATGGACGCAAAGCCTGCTTTGAAATCCGTAAAGTGCCGTACTACGACCGCGTGGGTAAACGCCACGGCTTGATGGGGTTCGGCCGCGACATTACCGAGCGTAAGCGTTATCAGGATGCGCTAGAACGCGCCAGCCGCGACAAAACAACCTTTATCTCCACCATCAGTCATGAGTTGCGTACGCCGCTGAACGGTATCGTCGGCTTAAGCCGAATTCTGCTGGATACAGAGCTCACCGCCGAGCAGGAAAAATATCTCAAAACTATCCATGTTTCCGCCATCACTTTGGGGAATATCTTCAACGATATTATTGATATGGATAAGATGGAGCGACGTAAAGTTCAGCTCGATAACCAGCCGGTTGATTTCACCAGCTTCCTGGCCGATCTGGAAAACCTCTCCGCACTGCAGGCGCAACAAAAAGGTTTGCGCTTTGTTCTTGAACCAACACTGCCGTTGCCGCATCAGGTGATTACCGACGGGACTCGCTTACGCCAGATCCTGTGGAACTTAATCAGTAACGCTGTGAAATTTACCCAGAAGGGCCTGGTGACTGTTCGCGTACGTTATGACGAAGGTGACATGCTGCATTTTGAAGTGGAAGACTCCGGCATCGGTATTCCACAGAATGAACTGGATAAAATTTTCGCCATGTATTACCAGGTGAAAGACAGCCATGGTGGCAAACCTGCAACCGGTACGGGTATTGGCCTGGCGGTTTCTCGTCGACTGGCGAAAAATATGGGCGGTGATATCACAGTCACCAGCGAACAAGGTAAAGGCTCGACCTTTACCCTGACGATCCACGCGCCGTCGGTGGCGGAAGAAGTGGATGACGCGTTTGATGAAGATGATATGCCTTTACCGGCGCTGAATGTGCTGTTGGTAGAAGACATTGAGCTGAACGTCATCGTTGCCCGTTCGGTGCTGGAAAAACTGGGCAACAGCGTTGATGTGGCGATGTCTGGTAAGGCAGCACTGGAGATGTTTAAGCCGGGCGAATACGACCTTGTATTGCTGGATATTCAGTTACCAGATATGACCGGGCTGGATATATCTCGCGAACTGACGAAGCGTTATCCGCGTGAAGATTTACCACCGCTGGTGGCCTTAACCGCCAACGTGCTGAAAGACAAACAAGAGTACCTCAATGCTGGAATGGATGATGTGCTGAGTAAGCCGCTTTCTGTTCCGGCGCTAACCGCGATGATCAAGAAATTCTGGGATACCCAGGATGATGAGGAGAGCACGGTGACGACAGAAGAGAGTGATAAATCAGAAGCATTGCTCGATATTCCCATGCTGGAACAGTATCTCGAACTTGTAGGACCGAAGCTGATTACCGACGGGTTGGCCGTGTTTGAGAAGATGATGCCGGGCTATGTCAGCGTACTGGAGTCGAACCTGACGGCACAGGACAAAAAAGGCATCGTTGAGGAAGGACATAAAATTAAAGGCGCAGCGGGTTCAGTGGGGTTACGCCATCTACAACAGCTGGGGCAGCAAATTCAGTCTCCCGATCTTCCTGCGTGGGAAGATAACGTAGGTGAATGGATTGAAGAGATGAAAGAAGAGTGGCGTCACGACGTAGAAGTGCTGAAAGCGTGGGTGGCAAAAGCCGCTAAAAAATGACCCCGGCTAGACCGGGGTGCGCGAATACTGCGCCAACACCAGGGAAATCTTGGCTGCGCCGTAATTTTTTATGATAAGTAACAAAGGCACAGCACTGTTTTTCAGGCCGCATGCAGTTAAGATAGCAAATCTTAAATGATTTGTTACATGAATCAGTTAAATGTGTGATGCGTAGCGTTTTTATTAAAAAAATTAATGTGTTTCAGTCAATTGCGAAAGGATGATCACAATGAAGAAAATTGGCGTAGTTCTGAGCGGATGCGGCGTCTATGACGGTTCTGAAATTCATGAAGCGGTATTGACGTTATTAGCGATATCTCGCAGCGGCGCGCAGGCAGTTTGTTTTGCTCCAGATAAGCAGCAGGTTGATGTCATTAACCATTTAACCGGTGAAGCAATGGCGGAAACGCGCAATGTGTTGATTGAAGCGGCGCGTATTACGCGTGGTGAGATCCGTCCTCTGGCACAGGCTGATGCCGCCGAACTTGATGCGTTAATTGTGCCGGGTGGATTTGGCGCGGCAAAGAATTTAAGCAATTTTGCTAATCTTGGCAGTGAATGCAGCGTAGATCGTGAATTAAAGGCGCTGGCGCTGGCAATGCATCAGGCCGGAAAACCGCTTGGCTTTATGTGTATTGCACCGGCAATGTTGCCGAAAATCTTCAATTTTCCGCTGCGTTTGACTATCGGTACTGATATCGATACCGCAGAAGTGCTGGAAGAGATGGGCGCGGAGCATGTGCCATGTCCGGTAGATGATATTGTCGTTGATGAAGACAATAAGATTGTCACCACGCCTGCGTATATGTTGGCACAGAACATTGCGGAAGCAGCAAGTGGCATTGATAAGCTGGTTTCCCGCGTACTGGTTCTGGCGGAATGAGCAAACGCCGCATAACGGCGTTCGGTTTCGTTCGCCGTTTCATTCTGCGGTTACTGATTGTCCTCGTTGTGCTCTGGGGCGGGGGTATAGCGCTGTTTAGTATAGCGCCAGTCCCGTTCTCTGCGGTGATGGCCGAGCGTCAGCTAAGTGCCTGGCTGCATGGCAACTTTCGTTACGTGGCGCATTCTGACTGGGTCAGTATGGATCAAATCTCGCCGTGGATGGGGCTGGCGGTGATTGCCGCAGAAGATCAGAAATTTCCCGAGCACTGGGGTTTTGATGTCGCTTCCATTGAGAAAGCCCTGGCGCACAACGAGCGCAATGAAAACCGCATTCGCGGCGCATCAACAATTTCGCAGCAGACAGCCAAAAATCTCTTTTTGTGGGATGGGCGAAGCTGGGTAAGAAAAGGGCTGGAAGCCGGATTAACACTGGGGATAGAAACGGTCTGGAGCAAAAAGCGCATCCTGGCGGTTTACCTGAATGTCGCCGAATTTGGCGACGGTGTGTTTGGCGTCGAGGCTGCGGCACAGCGTTATTTCCATAAATCCGCCAGCAAACTTACCCGTTCGGAAGCAGCGTTACTGGCGGCTGTATTACCCAATCCACTTCGTTTCAAAGTTACTGCACCTTCGGGCTACGTGCGTAGCCGTCAGGCGTGGATTTTGCAGCAAATGCATCAGTTAGGCGGTGAGTCGTTTATGCAACAACACCAGCTGTATTAGGCTTCGCGCGAGGAGAGGGCGAGCTTTTTGCTGTCACGCGGTTGTGCCTCTTTTTGCAGAGCAACAGCTAACGCTGGTTGAGTGATAAAACGTCGCCACAACCGCTCTTGCTTACGCAGACAACACCACTTCGACCAGGTCGCCAGTGGAATCAACGTGCTTTCACCAATGTTGTCACAGACGACAGGGATAATTTCTGACTCACTGATGCGGTGGCAGAGGATATTCTGCGGCTTCAGCGACATCGTCACGATGTGGTTATTCTGCAAATAACGCTTTAACTGTTTCAATAACTGACGCAGTTGCGCGATATCTTCTTCGTAATGGCATTGTTTAGCAAACTCGCTCAGTGTAATAGACGGTTTGCCATCAAAATCGGCAATGACATCGTAGACATAACCGGTTCCGCAATCAGTCTCAACCGTACCGTGATAGCGCGGAATACCGCTCCAGTCTTTCAAACGACGACCAAGATGCGCATAGTACTTTAACTCACGGCGGATCTCTTTATCACCACCGTCGCCACGGTGGTAGACAATTTTAATACAGCGTTGGGCATCTTCCGGATGCGCATAACATTTTCGATGTCTTCCGGTGCCCAGGGGACTTTGTTCAGATAAGCGAATCATGCCATCTCCTGGAGGTATTTTCTGACTGTCTCCAGTATGAGGGCTTAACTTAAACAAAACCTAAACAAGCTTTTTTAAGGTTTTCTTAAGGTTTTATACTTACAGAAAAGCGCACGAAATGTACAATTTGCGAGAAATGGGGATATTTGTGGGTTGTGCTTTTTTCGTACGTTAGGGCGGAAGGGGCGTGTCTGGGGGAATTAAGTGTCGGAATGACGAAGATTAATCTTCGTCAAAACCTGAGTTAAAGAGGGCGATGACGGCGGCCAGCGCCTCAACTTCCTGCGGACCGGTCGCTTCGACTTCAATCTGTCGTCCTTTGGCAGAATCCAGCATCAACAGCGCAATAACGCTGTTGGCTTCAGCCTCGGTGCCTTCGTCATTACGTAAAAGCACTTCGGCGTCAAAACCCTGCATTAATTCAAACAGTTTCATAGCAGGCCGGGCATGCATGCCCAGCTTGTTAGTGATTTCGACAGTTTGTTTGACGGTCATGGTTTACGTTTTTCCAGCGTGCGATGGCGTGACTGGACGTTTTTACCGCGTGAGCGGAAGTAGTCAGCCAACTGTTCTGCAATATACACCGAACGGTGTTTCCCGCCAGTACAACCAATGGCGACCGTCAGGTAGCTACGGTTGTTGGTTTCCAGCATAGGTAACCATAGCTCAAGATAGCTACGCGTCTGGTAGATAAAATTGTGTACTTCTGTGTGCCTATCGAGGAATGCGGCGACAGGTTTATCAAGGCCCGTCATCGGACGCAGTTTCGGATCCCAGTGTGGGTTCGGCAGGAAACGTACGTCAAAGACGTAATCCGCGTCGATAGGAATACCGTGCTTGAAGCCGAAGGATTCAAAGACCATTGTCAGTTCACGCTCGCGTTTACCCAGCAGGCGGGTACGCAGCATTTCTGCCAGTTCATGAACGGACATTTCAGACGTATCGACAATCAGATCCGCCCGTGAACGTAGCGGTTCCAGCAGATCGCTTTCTTTGTCGATAGCACTTTCCAGCGACAGGTTTTTGCTGGAAAGCGGATGCAGGCGGCGCGTATCGCTGTAACGACGAATCAGCGTGTTACGATCGGCATCGAGAAACAGGAGTTGCGGTGAGAAAGCATCAGGCAGATTGCTCATCGCCTGTTCGAATATTTCTGGCGACTCTGGCATATTGCGGACATCAATGCTGACGGCGGCAGAAATCTCGCGATCGGCCAGAGTCCGAGCCAGATCGGGTAACAGCACTACGGGAAGGTTATCCACGCAGTAAAAACCCATATCTTCCAGCGCCCGCAGGGCGACAGATTTGCCTGACCCTGAACGTCCGCTGACGATCATCAGTACCATGTACTGTTTCTCCTCACAACGTCTAAAAGAGACATTACAGAATAACTACGTTTCATCCGGAGTACCTTCGGTATCCGTAATGATTTGATACAGCTCTTCATCGCTCTGGGCTGCACGTAAACGGCGGCAGATAGTTTTGTCCGCCAGACGTTTCGCGACCAGCGAAAGAGTGTGCAGGTGCGTTTTGGTTTGGTCTGCGGGTACCAACAGGGCAAAAAGTAAGTCTACCGGCTGGTTATCGATGGCATCAAAAGCAATGGGTGTTTCTAGCTGAACGAAAACGCCAACCGCGCGTAGGGTATCTTCTTCCAGTTTGCCGTGCGGAATGGCAATGCCATTACCAATACCGGTACTGCCCATTTTTTCCCGCGTCAGAATAGCTTCAAAAACCACCTGCGGCGGCAGGCTAAGTTGTTTTGCCGCCAGTTCGCTGATGATTTCCAGGGCGCGTTTTTTGCTCTGACAGTGGACGCGGCTTCGCGTACATTCCCTGTTAAGAACACTGCTAAGCTGTAGAGTTGTATCATTATTTGTCATAATTTCACCTAAGAATCTGCCCACTCAAACAGTGGGGCAGATTCGGAGCATTAACCGTACAAATGGCCTGTTGTGCCATACAACAGGCCGCCATGCACTTGCTAATTGCCCGGACAATTAGTGTTGTTTCAATTTATCTTTATGCTTGGTTAGCTGACGTGCCAACTTATCAATTAAGCCATCAATGGCGGCGTACATGTCCTGACCTTCCGCGCTGGCATGAATTTCGCCACCGTTAACATGCAGTGTTGCATCTGAGGTGTGGGTGACTTTCTCCACTTTCAGAACAACATAAACCTGGTTGATTCGGTCAAAATATTGCTCAAGTTTGGCAAACTTTGAGGTGACAAATTCGCGCAGGGCCTCGGTGATCTCGACGTTATTTCCGGTAATGTTGAGCTGCATAGTGTCTTCCTTATCGGTTGGGTCAAACGAGCTGTTTACGCTGGTTTGACGGCGGAATGGATAAAGACTCTCGGTACTTCGCAACAGTGCGGCGTGCCACCATGATACCTTGTTCTGACAACAAAGAGGTTAACTTGCTGTCGCTCAACGGTTTCGCTGGGTTTTCCGCCGCGATTAATTTCTTCACCAGTGCACGAATCGCCGTGGAAGAGGCTTCGCCACCCCCTTCGGTATTGACGTGACTGGAAAAGAAATACTTCAGTTCAAAAATGCCTCGTGGACTATGCAGGTACTTTTGCGTGGTCACGCGAGATATCGTCGATTCATGCATCTCGACGGCCTGGGCGATATCAGCCAGCACCATCGGTTTCATATATTCTTCGCCTTGCTCAAAGAAGGCTTGCTGTTGTTCAACAATACAGCGACTGACGCGCAGCAGCGTATCGTTACGGCTTTCCAGGCTCTTAATCAACCATTTAGCATCCTGCAGATTGCTGCGGATAAACTGACTGTCGCCATCGTTACGTGCGTTATTGCACATTGAGGCGTAATGCTGGTTGATTTGCAGACGTGGAATACTGTCGCTGTTCAGTTCAACCGTCCACTGGCCATTATGTTTACGCACCAACACATCAGGGATGACATATTCCGGTTCACCGGTCTGGATCGACTGGCCAGGACGTGGATCGAGTGACTGGATCAGATTGACGGCTTCTTTCAGCACATCTTCTTTCAGACGCGTGACGCGCATTAATGAGCGAAAGTCGTGATTGGCCAGCAGATCGAGATGATCGCTAATGATCAGTCGAGCTTCTTCCAGCCACGGCGTGGTTTTATCGAATTGGGAAAGTTGGATCAGCAGACAGTCACGCAGATCTTTCGCCGCCACACCGACCGGATCAAAACGCTGGATGCGTTTCAGAACTGCTTCAACTTCATCGATGTCGATCTCTTCATCGCCCATACTTTCGAGAATATCTTCCAGCGGGACGGTCAGATAACCGGTGTCATCAACGGCATCGACGATGGAGGTGGCGATAGCGCGGTCAGTGTCGGAAAACGGTGTCAGCTCGACCTGCCACATCAGATAATCCTGCAAGGTCTGCGTCGTTTCGCCCTGATAGACCGGCAGCTCGTCGTCGATGTAGTCACCGCTGGTGCCTGATGGCGTACCGGCGGTGTAGATGGTATCCCAACTGGCATCGAGCGGCAGCTCTTCCGGCATCTCTTTTTGTTCGAGCGCGTCAGCGGTATCCAGCGTTTCGCTGTCTGGCGTTTCGTGAGTGTCGATTTCATCATGAGTGTCGATTTGCTCAAGCAATGGATTACTTTCCAGCGCCTGCTGTAGCTCCTGCTGAAGTTCCAGCGTGGACAACTGCAACAGACGAATCGCCTGTTGTAGCTGAGGCGTCATTGCCAGTTGTTGGCTAAGCCTGAGTTGCAAACCTTGCTTCATGTTCAGAATCGTACTCTCCTGCTAAAACGTCGCAAACTTCTACCCTATCAGAGTCTGAAGTCTTCCCCAAGGTATACACGCTTAACATGTTCATCTTGTAAGATTTCTGTCGGCGTGCCATGAGCGATTAAATGCCCCTGACTGACGATATAAGCGCGTTCACAAACAGCCAGCGTTTCACGCACGTTATGGTCGGTGATAAGCACGCCCAGGCCGCTGTCGCGCAGGTGTTCAATGATACGTTTGATGTCGATAACCGAGATCGGGTCAACCCCGGCAAATGGTTCATCGAGGAGGATAAATTTCGGATTCGCAGCCAGTGCGCGCGCAATTTCTACACGACGGCGTTCACCACCGGAGAGCGATTGCCCCATGCTGTCGCGTAAATGCTCAATGTGGAACTCTTCCATCAGCTCGTTCGCGCGATCTTCACGCTGTTCAGCGGATAAGTCGTCACGAATTTGCAGTACCGCCATCAGGTTATCGTAAACGCTGAGGCGACGGAAAATAGAGGCTTCCTGCGGCAAATAGCCGATACCGCGACGCGCACGCGCATGCAGCGGCAGCAGGCTGATATCGTCGTCATCAATAATAATGTTGCCCGCATCGCGCGGCACAATGCCAACGACCATGTAGAAAGTGGTTGTCTTACCGGCACCGTTTGGCCCCAGCAGACCGACAATCTCCCCGGAGTTGACGGTCAGGCTGACGTCTTCCACCACGCGGCGGCCTTTATAGGCTTTTGCAAGGTTCTTTGCAGTTAAAGTTGCCATAACGAATTAATTACCCTTCTTCTGCGCCGGGGTCTGGCCTTTGTTGTTTTTGTCCTGCAACTGTGACGGCACCAGAACGGTGGTCACACGCTTACCTTTGTCACTGAAAGCCTGCATTTTCTGCTCTTTCACCAGGTAAGTGATCTTATCGCCCTTAATGTTGCTATCGACCTGCTGCAGATAAGCATTACCCGTCAGAACGACAAAATCTTTTGCCAGTTCGTAGTGCATCTGGGAAGCGTGACCTTCAACGGGTTTACCGTTGTCCTGCATCTGGTAGAACGTTGCCGGTTTACCGTAGCCGTCAATCACCTCTTTACCTTGTTCGCCGCCCGGACGGGTAACGACCACTTTATCGGCATTAATTTTAATGGTGCCTTGAGTCACGACGACATTACCGGTAAAGGTAACCACGTTGCCTTGCATATCAAGAGATTGCTGGTCCGACTCAATGTGGATCGGTTGGTCAGTATCTCCGGTAACGGCAAATGCCGGAATGCTGGCGGCCAGAAGTGAGCTGGCAAGCACAAGATTAAGGCTGAGTTTGTTTGTTTTGAATTTCATAGGATGTTCTAACCTTTTCAATCAGCTCGGCATTCTTGCTGCGTAAGTTGCCGCGCATTTTCAGACCGCTGGAGTTAAATGTTGTTCCGTATAACGTGACGAGGTCTTCAGAGGTAACATCCTGCGTCACCAGATTGATCTGCGCGTTATCCGTCGTGATTCTGCGAAGTTGAGAGTCCGGCACGAGTGCGTTGACTTCAACGTGTCCATATAAATAGAGCATCCGGTCATTGGTTAGCTTGGCTTTATCTGCTTTAACCGACCATGTCGGGATTTTATCCTTATCAAACGTGGTAAGTACGGGTTGCGTAAACCACGAAACGGCCTGATCGGAATAATATTCAACGTGTTGAGCAATCAATCGATAGCTTAGGGCTCCTTCTGGGTTATAGACGAGCGTGTCCGTATGCTCGCTTTTATAGGTTGGATCATTGTTGTTGACGACCACCTGGGCGGTATCGTCTTTCTCGGTCATGTTAACGCCGATCATCACCAGAACCGCCAGTGATAGCACAATGATAACCCAACGTCTGGCTTTACTCATATCGATTGCCCTTTGGCTTCATCCAGTTTGCCCTGCGCCAGAAGTAATAAGTCGCAAACTTCACGAACCGCGCCACGACCGCCAGCAATGCGCGTCACGTAATCAGCGCGCGGAATCAATAGCGGATGCGCATCGGCTACGGCCACGCTTAAGCCCACTTTTTCCATCACTGGCCAGTCGATAAGATCATCACCAACGTAAGCCACGTTTTCTGGCGCAATCGCCAGTTTTTCCAGCAGATCGCCAAAGGCGATAAGCTTGTTTGATTGCCCCTGATACAGATGAGTGATCCCTAACGTTGCACACCGATCTTCTACCAGTTTAGCCTTTCGTCCAGTAATGATGGCGACTTCAATATCAGAGGTGAGCGCACAGCGGATACCGTAACCGTCACGAACATTGAACGCTTTCAGCTCTTCGCCATTGTTACCCATATAAATCAGACCATCTGACAATACGCCATCAACGTCGAGGATCAGCAGACGAATGTTCTCTGCTTTTGCCATCACATCGGCGCTAACAGGGCCGTAACAGGTCGCAAGCGACGCACCTGCTTTACTCATTGTTGTTTATCCTTGAATCTTTACACTACGCCAGCACGCAATAAATCGTGCATATGTAACACACCGAGTAAATGGTCGCCATCGGCAACCATTACGGAAGTGATATGGCGGGACTGCATTAAGTTCAGCGCCTCAACGGCCAGAATGCCAGGACGTACACGAATTCCCCCCGGCGTCATCACATCGGCAATACCTAACTGACGGACATCCACGCCCATATCGAAGACACGGCGTAAATCACCGTCGGTAAAGATGCCTTCAATCATCATATTGTCATCGCAAATGACGGTCATACCAAGATTTTTGCGGGTGACTTCCAGCAGCGCATCGCGCAGGCTGGCCGTTTTCTTGACATGCGGGATCTCGTCGCCCGTATGCATAATATCGCTGACGCGAAGCAGAAGTTTACGACCAAGTGCGCCGCCTGGATGCGAAAGTGCAAAATCTTCGGCGGTAAAGCCGCGCGCTTTCAACAAGGCGACGGCGAGCGCATCTCCCATGACCAGCGTCGCGGTAGTACTGCTGGTTGGCGCCAGCCCTAACGGACAAGCTTCTTTTGCTACTTTAACACACAGATGCACGTCTGCTGCGCGTGCCATGCTGCTCTCCGGACGACCGGTGATGCAAATTAACGGTACATGCAGGCGTTTGAGTACCGGGATTAAGGCCGTGATTTCGCTGGATTCACCTGAGTTAGAAATCGCAATGACCACGTCCTGCGGGGTGACCATGCCTAAATCGCCATGTGCGGCCTCACCGGGATGGACGAAAAATGACGGAGTACCGGTGCTGGCAAAGGTTGCTGCCATTTTGCGCCCAATGTGTCCCGATTTACCCATTCCCATGACCACGACTTTACCTTTACACCAGAACATCTTTTCACAGGCGAGCGTGAAATTCTGATTGATGTATTGATCAAGCTCTGCCAGGCATTCACGTTCAATCGCCAGGACTTCTTTACCTGCTTGCTGAAAGTCAAAACCCGGTTGCAACTCTACGTGCGACATAATGCGTTTCCAGTTATTCAACGAGTATTGGCGATAACCAGTACAACATCGCCAGCCATACGACAAATCCGCCTGTTAATAATACCCCAATGCCACGGCCAGATTGCCGGGAGCGTCGCCAGCATAGCAACGCAAAAATAATACTGACCAACAGCATCACGCTGCAGTCACGGCTGTACGCCAGTGGGTTAACCTCCCCGGGCGTTATCAGCGCGGGTAAACCCAGCACGATGACAATATTAAAAATGTTTGCGCCAATGATATTACCGACAGCAATGTCGTTTTCACCTTTGCGAAAACCTGCTATCGCGGTTGCCAGTTCCGGCAGACTAGTGCCGATAGCGATTGCCGTCAGACCAATAGTCAACTCGCTGATGGCAAAGTAATTCGCCAGTACGGTGGCGTTGTCAATCACCATCCGCGTTGCTACCGGCATGATAATCAATGCAATGCCGAGCCATAAAAACGCGACAGGTAAACCGCCTTCGCGCGGTAGCTCTGCAAGCTGTTCTCTGGTCAGGCTGTCAGTCCCCTGACGTTCTGCCTGACGTGCAAGTTTAACAATGAACAGCAGCCATAGCACAGCCAGAAAGAGGAGAAAGATACCATCGCTGCGACCAAGTTGTCCGTCATAGAGTACGGAACCGGCCACCACACTGACTAATAACATTAATGGTAATTCACGGCGCAGAACATCGGAATGGACGGTAAAAGGGCGCACCAGCGCTGCCAGACCGAGGATCAGTAAAATATTGATTATGTTTGAGCCGAGTGCTGTGCCGACGGCTAAATCTCGTTGTTCATGCAGCGACGCGGCAAGCGAAACGATTATTTCTGGAAGTGACGTACCAATACTGACCACCGTCATGCCGATGATCAGCGGTGGGATGCCAAAAGTACGGCAAAGAATAGAGGCGGCAAATACCAGACGGTCGGCACTGTAAACGACCAAAAGTAAACCAACAATTAACAGTGCCGTAGCTAAAAGCATCTAACGTCCTTTCTTCAGGTATACTCGCCGGTCCGCTGAAGATTTTCAGAAAGCCGTAATGAATTCTTAATTTTGACTTTATGCGGCTAAAAAGTAAAACAAATGCCAGCTTTCGCTAACCGCGGCGGGTAATATTCTGTAAATATGTTGGGTTCAAGGTTAAATTGAGCGCCATGCTTAGAAAATCAACGCAAGACAAAGGGTGAATTATGGAGCAGTCTGTGGCGAATTTAGTCGATATGCGCGATGTCAGTTTTACGCGTGGCAATCGCTGCATCTTCGATAATATTTCCCTGACCGTGCCGCGAGGGAAGATCACGGCGATTATGGGGCCATCAGGCATCGGTAAAACGACGCTACTCCGTCTGATTGGTGGGCAAATCGCGCCAGATCACGGCGAGATCCTTTTTGATGGCGAAAATATTCCGGCGATGTCTCGTTCGCGCCTGTATACCGTGCGTAAACGGATGAGCATGTTGTTTCAGTCCGGAGCGCTGTTCACCGATATGAACGTTTTTGACAACGTCGCCTATCCACTGCGTGAACATACCCAACTTCCCGCGCCATTGTTGCATAGTACGGTGATGATGAAGCTGGAAGCCGTGGGGCTGCGCGGAGCGGCTAAACTTATGCCATCGGAGCTTTCAGGCGGGATGGCGCGTCGTGCGGCACTGGCGCGTGCAATTGCGCTGGAGCCGGATCTCATCATGTTTGATGAGCCGTTTGTTGGGCAAGATCCCATCACTATGGGCGTCCTGGTGAAGCTGATTTCCGAGCTGAACAGCGCGCTGGGCGTAACCTGTGTGGTGGTTTCTCACGATGTGCCGGAAGTCTTAAGTATTGCGGATCACGCCTGGATCCTGGCAGACAAAAAGATTGTCGCTCACGGTAGCGCCCAGGCGTTGCAGGCGAATCCTGATCCTCGCGTACGTCAGTTTCTGGACGGGATTGCTGACGGACCAGTTCCGTTCCGCTATCCTGCCGGCGATTATCACGCTGATCTTTTACCAGGGAGTTAAGCCACTCATGCTGTTAAATGCGCTGGCGTCGCTCGGACATAAAGGGATTAAAACCCTGAGAACGTTCGGGCGGGCCGGGTTAATGTTATTCAATGCGCTGGTCGGCAAACCGGAATTTCGCAAACATGCGCCGCTGTTGGTGCGTCAGCTCTATAATGTCGGCGTCCTGTCGATGCTGATTATTGTGGTTTCTGGCGTGTTCATCGGAATGGTGCTGGGTCTGCAAGGTTATCTGGTGCTGACCACTTATAGTGCGGAAACCAGTCTGGGGATGCTGGTGGCCTTATCGCTACTGCGCGAACTGGGGCCGGTGGTCGCAGCACTGCTGTTTGCCGGACGTGCCGGTTCGGCGTTAACTGCGGAAATCGGTTTGATGCGCGCCACAGAGCAGCTCTCCAGCATGGAGATGATGGCCGTGGACCCACTGCGCCGCGTCATTTCTCCACGTTTCTGGGCTGGGGTAATTTCACTACCGCTGCTGACGATAATTTTCGTCGCCGTGGGGATCTGGGGCGGATCGCTGGTTGGCGTCAGTTGGAAAGGCATTGATAGTGGGTTCTTCTGGTCGGCAATGCAAAACGCCGTCGACTGGCGTATGGATCTGGTCAACTGTCTGATTAAGAGCGTGGTGTTCGCTATTACGGTGACGTGGATTTCGCTGTTTAACGGTTATGACGCCATCCCGACCTCTGCCGGGATTAGCCGGGCAACCACTCGTACCGTTGTCCACTCGTCTCTGGCCGTTCTGGGGCTGGATTTTGTGCTGACCGCATTGATGTTTGGGAATTGAGTTCATGCAAACGAAAAAAAATGAAATTTGGGTGGGTATCTTTTTATTAGCAGCACTGCTGGCGGCGCTGTTTGTTTGCCTGAAAGCGGCAAACGTGACGTCAATGCGAACTGAACCGACCTACACGCTTTATGCGACGTTCGATAATATCGGCGGCCTGAAAGCGCGCTCTCCGGTCAGTATTGGTGGTGTTGTCGTAGGCCGGGTTGCAGATATTACGCTGGACCCAAAAACCTATCTACCGCGCGTGACGCTGGAAATTGAACAACGTTATAACCACATTCCTGATACCAGTTCGTTGAGCATTCGTACTTCCGGTTTGCTTGGAGAACAATATCTGGCATTAAACGTCGGTTTTGAAGACCCGGAACTAGGGACTGCTATTCTGAAAGAGGGGGATACGATTCAGGACACCAAATCTGCGATGGTTCTGGAAGATCTCATTGGTCAGTTCCTTTACGGCAGTAAAGGTGATGACAATAAGAATAGTGGCGATGCGCCAGCCGCTGCGCCAGGTAATAATGAAACCACTGAACCTGTGGGTACAACGAAATAATTTCAGGAGAACCGACGCATGTTTAAACGTTTAATGATGGTCGCTTTGCTAATGATTGCACCGCTGAGTGCGGCAACCGCGGCAGATCAGACCAATCCGTATAAGCTGATGGACGAGGCGGCACAGAAAACGTTCGATCGCCTGAAGAATGAACAATCGCAAATTCGGGCTAATCCGGATTACCTGCGTACCATCGTCGATCAGGAACTGCTTCCGTACGTACAGATAAAATACGCCGGTGCGCTGGTACTGGGTCAGTACTACAAAAGCGCGACCCCAGCCCAGCGTGAAGCCTACTTTGCCGCTTTCCATGAGTATCTGAAGCAGGCTTACGGTCAGGCGCTGGCGATGTATCACGGTCAGACCTATCAGATTGCGCCAGAACAGCCGTTGGGTGATAAAACCATTGTGCCTATCCGCGTTACCATTATTGACCCGAATGGCCGTCCACCGGTACGTCTCGATTTCCAGTGGCGTAAAAACTCTCAGACTGGTAGGTGGCAGGCTTATGACATGATTGCCGAAGGCGTCAGCATGATCACCACGAAACAAAATGAGTGGGGGACTTTACTGCGCACGAAAGGCATCGATGGTCTGACCGCACAACTGAAGTCTATTTCTCAACAGAAAATCACCCTGGAAGAGAAAAAATAATGAGCGAGTCACTGAGCTGGATGCAGACGGGTGACACCCTGGTATTGACCGGAGAGCTGGATCAGGACGTTCTGCTGCCGCTGTGGGAAATGCGTGACGAAGCGGTGAGGGGGATTACCCGCATCGATCTTAGTCGAGTGTCCCGCGTTGATACGGGTGGACTGGCGTTGCTGCTCCATCTGATCGATCTGGCGAAAAAGCAAGGCAACAGCGTGACGCTTCAGGGGGTAAACGACAAGGTGTATACCCTGGCAAAATTGTATAATTTGCCGTCTGATGTCCTGCCTCGTTAATTTTTTTCAGGCTGGATAAGGCGTTACCCGTCAGTCCGGCAAACCTACCAGTAAGTCGAGCCTTGTCTGATTAATCAGCAAGGCTTTTTGCTTATTTATGACAGCGCAACTTTGCTCTAAGATGTTTCGCTGGTTTATTAACTGATGAATGAAGATCCCATGGAAAATAATGAAATTCAGAGCGTGCTGATGAACGCTCTTTCCCTCCAGGAAGTCCACGTTTCCGGCGATGGCAGCCACTTTCAGGTTATTGCCGTGGGTGAGATGTTTGATGGCATGAGCCGGGTTAAAAAACAGCAGACGGTTTACGGTCCGCTGATGGAATATATTGCGGATAACCGCATTCATGCTGTGTCGATCAAAGCGTATACCCCTGCGGAGTGGGCGCGTGATCGCAAACTGAACGGCTTTTGAGCTATGGGCGATACGCCGGTAGCGGATATGAATTGTTAACTGAGAACATACTAAATGGATAAATTTCGTGTTCAGGGGCCAACGAAGCTCCAGGGCGAAGTCACAATTTCCGGCGCTAAAAATGCTGCTCTGCCTATCCTTTTCGCTGCACTGCTGGCGGAAGACCCGGTGGAGATCCAGAACGTCCCGAAACTGAAAGACGTCGATACATCAATGAAGCTGCTTAGCCAGCTTGGCGCCAAAGTAGAACGTAATGGTTCTGTGCATATCGATGCCCGTGACGTTAATGTCTTCTGCGCGCCTTACGATCTGGTTAAAACCATGCGTGCCTCTATCTGGGCGCTTGGGCCGCTGGTGGCTCGTTTTGGTCAGGGGCAGGTTTCTTTGCCTGGTGGTTGTACGATTGGTGCTCGTCCGGTTGATTTACATATTTCCGGCCTTGAGCAATTAGGCGCGACCATCAAACTGGAAGAAGGTTACGTTAAAGCTTCCGTCGATGGCCGTCTGAAAGGCGCGCACATCGTAATGGATAAAGTCAGTGTTGGTGCAACCGTGACCATTATGTGTGCTGCAACCCTGGCGGAAGGCACCACAATTATTGAAAACGCGGCGCGTGAACCGGAAATCGTCGATACCGCGAACTTCCTGGTTACGCTGGGCGCGAAAATTAGCGGCCAGGGTACCGATCGTATTGTCATCGAAGGGGTAGAACGTTTAGGTGGCGGCGTTTACCGCGTCCTGCCGGATCGAATTGAAACCGGTACTTTCCTGGTTGCTGCGGCGATCTCTCGCGGCAAAATCATCTGCCGTAACGCTCAGCCAGATACCCTTGACGCTGTGCTGGCGAAACTGCGTGACGCCGGGGCGGACATTGAAGTGGGTGAAGACTGGATTAGTCTGGATATGCACGGCAAACGTCCGAAGGCCGTTAACGTACGTACTGCGCCGCATCCGGCGTTCCCGACCGATATGCAGGCCCAGTTCACGCTGCTGAACCTGGTGGCAGAAGGAACCGGATTTATCACCGAAACGGTCTTTGAAAACCGCTTTATGCACGTACCTGAGCTAAGCCGTATGGGCGCGCATGCCGAAATTGAAAGCAATACCGTAATTTGTCACGGTGTTGAAAAACTTTCCGGCGCACAGGTAATGGCAACCGATCTGCGTGCTTCAGCAAGTCTGGTGCTGGCTGGCTGCATTGCAGAAGGTACTACGGTTGTTGATCGTATTTATCACATCGATCGTGGCTACGAGCGCATTGAAGACAAACTTCGCGCGCTTGGTGCTAACATTGAGCGTGTGAAAGGCGAGTAATCGTCTGATAGCTGGCAGCCCCGTTCGCGGGGCTACCGCCAGGCTACTCATTTTTGCGGTTTGGTGTAGCTGCGCATCAACTGCGATCTGTCGATAAACTCATGGGTCAGCGGGTCATGATAGCGTGATGGCCAGATAACCCAGGGATCAGTTCCTAATGCTTTCGCAATAATCATCTCTCCTTTCGGCCAGGGACGCGATAATGCATTCGCCAGTGTCGAGGAACTCAAACCATTTCTGCGAGATTCCGCCGCCATTGACGTTCCTCTTTTCCGCAAACCCGCAATGATATCGGCGGGATGCCAGTCAATGAAATTATTCTCCATCTTTCCTCACTCCTTAAGTTGGTCGCTTTCATTCAGAACATGCGTTCTGCCAGGAATCACTATACTCCTGATGACGTATTGCTCTAAAAAGTTCCTGTAAAGAGTGTGAATATTCAGAATATATCAAGATGAGCCATCTGTATTTCAGACGGTTTTGCGATTGATTGAGGATTTTTGGGAGTTTACTGGAATTATCCCGCGCAGTGCGCGGGATAACAGGAAGGGATTAACGATCGCGTTGAACAGCGATGTGTGCGAGGCCAATTAACGCCTCTCGCCACGGGGTATCCGGCAACACTTGCAACGCAGCAATAGCTTTGTCTGCTTCTTCTTCTGCACGCTGACGCGTCCATTCCAGAGAGCCGCAAGCGTTCATTGCTTCCAGAACCGGTTCCAGAAGATGTCGACCGTTCCCTTGTTCGATGGCGGTACGGATCATCTGAGCCTGTTCTGGTGTGCCATGATGCATCGCATGCAGCAGCGGCAGCGTCGGTTTACCTTCGTTCAGATCGTCGCCGACGTTTTTACCTAACTGTTCGCCATCGGCATTGTAATCGAGTAAATCGTCGATCAGCTGGAAAGCGGTGCCGAGGTAACGACCATAATCCTGCAGACCTTTTTCCTCTTCCGGCGTACAGCCTGCCAGAATACCGGAACACTGAGCAGCAGCTTCGAACAGACGTGCGGTTTTGCTGTAAATAACACGCATGTAGTTCTCTTCGGTGATGTCCGGGTCGTTAACGTTCATCAGTTGCAGAACTTCACCTTCCGCGATGACGTTTACGGCTTCTGACATCACTTCCAGCACTTTGAGCGAGCCGAGGCTGGTCATCATCTGGAACGCACGGGTATAAATAAAATCGCCTACCAGCACGCTGGCAGCGTTACCGAAAGCGGCGTTGGCGGTAGCTTTGCCTCGGCGCATATCTGATTCATCCACAACGTCGTCATGTAGCAGAGTCGCCGTGTGGATAAACTCAATTAGGGCAGCAATGGTGACATGTGCATTCCCCTCATAGCCAACAGCTCGTGCAGCCAGTACAGCAATCATCGGACGAATACGTTTACCGCCGCCGCTGACGATGTAATAGCCTAACTGATTGATCAGTTGGACGTCGGAATTAAGCTGCTCGAGAATTGCTGCATTAACACCCGCCATATCTTGCGCGGTTAACTCATTGATTTTTTCTAAATTCATCGCAAAAGCCGGGCTTTTCGCCCCGATTACCTTACTGTGAACAGAGGCAACTTAGGGTTTATGGTTAGGAATATAGAGTGATTGTACTGAAAAAATGGCACAGATAAACGTTACCGTACAAGTTGTGTTTTTTTTCTTCGTGTATTGACTGTAGCACTTGTCAAAGGCGTGCGTTTTGCGTAATATTCGCGCCCTATTGTGAATATTTATAGCGCACTCTGAATCATTGAAAAGGTGTGCGCGGAAGCGGAGTTTTATATGTACGCGGTTTTCCAAAGTGGTGGTAAACAACACCGAGTAAGCGAAGGTCAGACCGTTCGCCTGGAAAAGCTGGACATCGCAACTGGCGAAACTGTTGAGTTCGCTGAAGTGCTGATGATCGCAAACGGTGAAGAAGTCAAAATCGGCGTTCCTTTCGTTGATGGCGGCGTAATCAAAGCTGAAGTTGTTGCTCACGGTCGTGGCGAGAAAGTTAAAATCGTTAAGTTTCGCCGTCGTAAACACTATCGTAAGCAGCAGGGCCATCGTCAGTGGTTCACTGATGTGAAAATTACTGGCATCAGCGCCTAAGACCTGAGGAGAGATTTCAAATGGCACATAAAAAGGCTGGCGGCTCCACACGTAACGGTCGCGATTCAGAAGCTAAACGCCTGGGCGTTAAGCGTTTCGGTGGCGAATCCGTTCTGGCGGGTAGCATCATCGTTCGTCAACGTGGTACCAAATTCCACGCTGGCGCTAACGTAGGTTGCGGTCGTGACCACACTCTGTTTGCTAAAGCAGACGGTAAAGTGAAATTCGAAGTTAAAGGCCCGAAAAACCGTAAATTTATCAGCATCGAAGCTGAATAAGTTTTTCGCGTCCCGGTAACGGATGAAAGCCCCGCAACACGTTGCGGGGCTTTTTACATTCGATAACCGGTAAAATGCGCATGGTGCGGCGTTAATCCGCAAATGCGCTTTGCAGGGAATACGGTATGAAGCAGCAGGCAGGCATTGGCATTCTTTTGGCGCTCACCACAGCAATTTGCTGGGGGGCGTTGCCAATCGCAATGAAGCAGGTGCTGGAGGTGATGGAGCCTCCGACAATCGTGTTTTACCGTTTCTTGATGGCGAGTATTGGTCTTGGTGCCATTCTTGCGGTGAAGAAGAGGTTGCCGCCATTACGCGTGTTTCGTAAGCCACGCTGGTTGATTTTGTTGGCAGTGGCGACCGCTGGGCTGTTTGGGAACTTCATCCTGTTCAGCTCATCCTTGCAATACCTGAGTCCGACCGCTTCGCAGGTGATTGGGCAACTCTCGCCAGTTGGCATGATGGTTGCCAGCGTATTTATCCTGAAAGAGAAAATGCGCAGCACTCAGGTTGTAGGGGCATTGATGCTCCTGAGCGGCCTGGTGATGTTTTTTAACACCAGTCTGGTCGAGATATTTACAAAGCTCACCGATTACACCTGGGGAGTTATCTTTGGGGTCGGTGCGGCGACGGTTTGGGTGAGTTATGGCGTGGCGCAAAAGGTTTTATTGCGTCGGCTGGCCTCACCGCAGATCCTGTTTTTACTGTACACTTTATGTACAATTGCGCTCTTCCCTCTGGCAAAGCCTGGAGTGATAGCGCAGCTTAGCCACTGGCAGCTCGCATGTTTAATTTTTTGCGGACTGAATACCTTGGTAGGATATGGCGCCCTGGCGGAAGCGATGGCTCGCTGGCAGGCAGCGCAGGTGAGTGCGATCATCACGCTCACCCCACTGTTTACGCTGTTTTTTTCAGATCTTTTATCACTGGCCTGGCCCGATTTCTTCGCCAGACCGATGTTAAACCTTTTAGGTTATCTCGGTGCGTTTGTCGTGGTTGCGGGCGCGATGTATTCCGCCATTGGTCATCGTATTTGGGGCGGATTACGTAAGCATACAACGGTGGTATCGCAACCCCGCGCAGGCGAATGATTTACGGAGAATAAAATGAAGTTTGTTGATGAAGCATCGATTCTGGTCGTTGCAGGTGATGGCGGTAATGGTTGCGTGAGCTTCCGCCGCGAAAAGTATATTCCGAAAGGCGGCCCGGATGGCGGCGACGGCGGTGACGGTGGTGACGTATGGATGGAAGCCGACGAGAACCTGAACACGCTTATCGATTATCGTTTTGAAAAATCTTTCCGTGCAGAGCGCGGTCAAAACGGCGCAAGCCGCGATTGTACCGGTAAGCGCGGTAAAGACGTGACGATTAAAGTGCCGGTAGGTACGCGTGTAATCGACCAGGGTACCGGTGAAACCATGGGCGATATGACCAAACACGGTCAGCGTCTGCTGGTTGCCAAGGGCGGCTGGCACGGTCTGGGCAATACCCGTTTCAAATCGTCCGTTAACCGTACACCACGGCAGAAAACCAACGGTACGCCGGGCGATAAGCGCGAGCTGCTGCTGGAGCTGATGCTGCTGGCTGATGTCGGTATGCTGGGGATGCCAAATGCCGGTAAATCGACATTTATCCGCGCTGTCTCGGCGGCTAAACCGAAAGTGGCTGATTATCCGTTTACTACGCTCGTACCAAGCCTGGGCGTGGTACGTATGGACAACGAGAAGAGCTTCGTTGTTGCTGATATCCCGGGGTTGATTGAAGGCGCTGCGGAAGGCGCAGGTCTGGGCATTCGCTTCCTGAAACACCTGGAACGTTGCCGCGTCCTGTTGCACCTCATCGATATCGATCCGATTGACGGCACCGATCCGGTTGAAAATGCGCGTATTATTATCAGCGAGCTGGAAAAATACAGCCAGGATCTGGCGGCGAAACCACGCTGGTTAGTCTTCAACAAGATCGACCTGCTGGATAAAGCAGAAGCTGAAGAGAAAGCGAAAGCGATCGCTGAGGCGCTGGGCTGGGAAGATAAATATTATCTGATCTCTGCGGCGAGCGGACTGGGCGTGAAAGATCTCTGCTGGGATGTGATGACCTTTATCATTGAAAACCCGGTCGTGCAGGCAGAAGAAGCGAAACAGCCAGAGAAAGTCGAATTCATGTGGGATGATTATCACCGCCAGCAGCTTGAAGAGATTGCTGAAGAGGATGATGAAGACTGGGATGACGATTGGGACGAAGACGACGAAGAAGGCGTTGAGTTCATTTACAAGCGTTAATCACTGATGACAAACGCCAAATAAGCCTGATGCGCTACACTTATCAGGTCAGGCCTACAAGATGATTGCAATATATTGAATTTGCACGATTTTGTAGGCCGGATAAGGCATTCACGCCGCATCCGGCATAAACAAAGCGCGCTTTGTCAATAATCTGAAACCCCGGCCATGTGCCGGGGTTTCTTTTTGACTAATTGTTCTGGTAAATATCTTTATACAAACGGCTTTCAAAACGTACCAACGGAATACGGCGATTACGCTGATCCGCGGGTTCTACTGCGTAACCAGAAAGATATTGTACGAACGCCATTCGTTGCCCACTTGCTGTGGTGATGAATCCTGCCAGGTTATACACGCCCTGCAACGAACCTGTTTTCGCTGAAACTTTACCATCTACTCCCGCTTGATGCAGACCTGCACGGTACTGCAACGAACCATCGTAGCCTGCCAAAGGTAGCATTGAGATAAAGTTAAGCTCATTGTCGTGTTGGGCAATGTATTGCAGCACCTGCATCATGGTGGCTGGTGCAATCAGGTTATGCCGTGAAAGCCCTGAACCATCTGCAATAATCGTGTTGCCAATATCCACACCCGCCTGCTTACGCAGGATCTGACGCACGGCGTCCGACCCGGCCCGCCATGTCCCAGGGACATTAAAGCGCGCATGACCAATCATGCGAAAGACGGTATCGGCGATCATGTTGTCGGACTTTTTCAGCATAATCTTAAGCAGATCGTGCAAAGGGGCCGACTGTTTACTGGCAACCACCGTTCCTGGGTCGTTAACCTGCGTTTGTCGCAGTAGCGTGCCGGAATAAGTAATGCCTGCCTGTTTTAACTCATCTTTCAGAATCGCTCCGGCGTAGCTGGCGCCATCCTGTACGGCAAAAGCCAACGGGAGCGGCTCTGAACGTTGTGGTAGGCATCCGGTTAACGTAAAGCGGTTAAGGTCGCCTGGCACCACATCCAGCTCGCAATATTGCGCTTCGGCTGAGCCACGGGGGAGAGTGCGTACCTGGCTGAACATCGTTACAGGGTAATAAGAGGCCACGCGAACAAAGGCCATATCACCGGGTTTTTGGGCACTGTAGAGCGAGACGGAAAAGCAATTGCGGTCAACAATGGCGGCGGCAGGCGGGGCGCTAAAGCATTGTGTCATATCGTTCCAGGGCCAGCCGGGGGCTTTATCGTGACTGGCAAAAATGGACGTGTCTATGAACACATTGCCCTCGATTTGGGAGACGCCTGATTTTTTCAGGGTCGCCACCATATTACGAATATCCTGACGTTTTAACGTCGGATCGGCACCAAATCGCGCCACTAAGTCACCCTTGAGTACGCCGTTTTCCACATTGCCTTTGGTTTCAAGCGTCGTGGTAAAACGAAAATCGGGGCCAAGTTGAATCAACGCCGCCAGCGCAGTGATCACCTTCTGCGTACTGGCGGGCAGCGCCATTTGCTGACTATGGTAATCAATAGCGGGGGCAGACGCGCCGACTTTTTGCACCATCAGGGCAAGGTTGGCGCCAGCGGGGAGTTGAGTAATGTACTCATCTACATTCGCGGCCTGAACACTGAACGCTATACAGCTGGTCAATCCGATGATAAATCTGGAAAATCGCATAATCTCGCGCTAACAACCTGGAATCGAGCCGTCATACTACGGCGCAACGCCCTATAAAGTAAACGATGACCCTTCGGGAACTTCAGGGTAAAATGACTATCAAAATGTGAATTATTGCTGGCCTGGGACCTGTTCCCGGGTCGGTATTTTTTTGCTTCTGGCCCCGACGAGGAGTTGTGCCGGGCATGCCGAACAGCCGGGGCGAGTGGAGACTCTCCCCATCAGGAATATTCAAGAGGTATAACAAATGCAAGCTATTCCGATGACCTTACGCGGCGCTGAAAAATTACGCGAAGAGCTGGATTTTCTGAAATCTGTGCGCCGTCCTGAAATCATTGCTGCTATCGCGGAAGCGCGTGAGCATGGCGACCTGAAAGAAAACGCCGAATACCACGCAGCGCGTGAACAGCAGGGCTTCTGCGAAGGCCGTATCAAAGACATCGAAGCCAAGCTGTCGAACGCGCAGGTAATTGATGTCACCAAAATGCCAAACAATGGTCGCGTGATTTTTGGCGCTACCGTGACGGTTTTGAATCTGGATTCTGATGAAGAACAGACCTATCGCATCGTAGGCGATGACGAAGCTGACTTTAAACAAAACCTGATTTCTGTAAACTCGCCTATTGCTCGTGGCCTGATTGGCAAAGAAGAAGATGATGTCGTGGTCATCAAAACGCCGGGCGGCGATGTAGAATTTGAAGTAATTAAGGTGGAATACCTGTAAGAATTACCCAATACTCAAAATGTTGATGTATTGTAAAGAAAGGAAAAAGGCCGCTATGCGGCCTTTTATCAACGAACAGAGCGTGGCATTTTGCTCTCCTGCTTGCGGAAAATCCCTCGTTTTACACAGCAAATGTGTGTAACTTTAGGATAATCTTAGCGTGGCAGCGAGATTTTACGTTCTTTAGTTGGACGATAAAGCACCAGCGTTTTACCGATGACCTGTACATTACAGGCGCCGGTTTCGCGCACGATAGCTTCCACGATCAAGGTTTTAGTTTCGCGATCTTCAGTGGCGATTTTCACCTTGATGAGTTCATGGTGCTCTAACGCTTGTTCAATCTCGGCCAGCACCCCTTCGGTCAAACCATTACTGCCAAGCAGAACAACTGGCTTGAGCGGATGTGCCAGACCTTTCAGGTGCTGTTTTTGTTTAGTACTCAGATTCATCGTATTTTTTTGCTTACGTTGGGATTGAAAACGGGTCATTCTACCGCCATCTCCCATATATCGCCAAATAGGCGCGTAAAAATTTACGCAATTGGTTACGATGAGTTATCCCAATGGGAAAGTTAAATGACAGGTAAGAAGCGTTCTGCCAGCTCCAGTCGCTGGCTTCAGGAACACTTTAGCGATAAATATGTTCAACAGGCACAGAAAAAGGGGTTACGTTCCCGTGCCTGGTTTAAACTTGATGAAATACAGCAAAGTGACAAACTCTTTAAACCGGGAATGACGGTTGTCGACCTTGGTGCTGCGCCAGGTGGTTGGTCACAATATGTGGTCACCCAAATTGGCGGCAAAGGCCGTATCATCGCTTGCGATCTTTTACCTATGGATCCTATCGTTGGTGTGGACTTTCTTCAGGGCGATTTTCGTGATGAACTGGTGATGAAAGCACTGCTGGAGCGCGTAGGCGACAGCAAAGTCCAGGTTGTCATGTCCGATATGGCACCAAACATGAGCGGAACACCGGCGGTGGATATCCCCCGTGCCATGTATCTGGTGGAACTGGCGCTAGAAATGTGTCGTGATGTATTAGCGCCAGGTGGCAGTTTTGTAGTGAAGGTGTTCCAGGGCGAAGGTTTCGATGAGTATCTAAGGGAAATTCGCTCCCTGTTTACGAAGGTCAAAGTTCGTAAGCCGGACTCTTCTCGTGCACGTTCGCGGGAAGTGTATATTGTAGCGACCGGGCGTAAACCCTAACCGGGAGATTTCAGACGAAAGTTTGAAAGATGCTGGATATAGAGTATCCTGACGCTGTTTTTAACACAGTTGTAATAAGAGGTTAATCCCTTGAGTGACATGGCGAAAAACCTAATACTCTGGCTGGTCATTGCCGTTGTGCTGATGTCAGTATTCCAGAGCTTTGGGCCCAGCGAGTCTAATGGACGTAAGGTGGATTACTCTACCTTCCTACAAGAGGTCAATAACGACCAGGTTCGTGAAGCGCGTATCAACGGACGTGAAATCAACGTTACCAAGAAAGATAGTAACCGTTATACCACTTACATTCCGGTTCAGGATCCGAAGTTACTGGATAACCTGCTGACCAAGAACGTCAAGGTTGTCGGTGAACCGCCTGAAGAGCCAAGCCTGCTGGCTTCTATCTTCATCTCCTGGTTCCCGATGCTGTTGCTGATTGGTGTCTGGATCTTCTTCATGCGTCAAATGCAGGGCGGCGGTGGCAAAGGTGCCATGTCGTTCGGTAAGAGCAAAGCGCGCATGCTGACGGAAGATCAGATCAAAACGACCTTTGCTGATGTTGCGGGCTGCGACGAAGCAAAAGAAGAAGTTGCTGAACTGGTTGAGTATCTGCGCGAGCCAAGCCGCTTCCAGAAACTCGGCGGTAAGATCCCGAAAGGCGTCCTGATGGTCGGTCCTCCGGGTACCGGTAAAACGCTGCTGGCGAAAGCGATTGCAGGCGAAGCGAAAGTTCCGTTCTTTACTATCTCCGGTTCTGACTTCGTAGAAATGTTCGTCGGTGTGGGTGCATCCCGTGTTCGTGACATGTTCGAACAGGCGAAGAAAGCGGCACCGTGTATCATCTTTATCGATGAAATCGACGCCGTCGGCCGCCAACGTGGCGCAGGTCTGGGCGGTGGTCACGATGAACGTGAACAGACTCTGAACCAGATGCTGGTTGAGATGGATGGCTTCGAAGGTAACGAAGGTATCATCGTTATCGCCGCGACTAACCGTCCGGACGTTCTGGACCCGGCACTGCTGCGTCCTGGCCGTTTCGACCGTCAGGTTGTGGTTGGTCTGCCAGATGTTCGCGGTCGTGAGCAGATCCTGAAAGTTCACATGCGTCGCGTACCATTGGCACCCGATATCGATGCGGCAATCATTGCCCGTGGTACTCCTGGTTTCTCCGGTGCTGACCTGGCGAACCTGGTGAACGAAGCGGCACTGTTCGCTGCTCGTGGCAATAAACGCGTTGTGTCGATGGTTGAGTTCGAGAAAGCGAAAGACAAAATCATGATGGGTGCGGAACGTCGCTCCATGGTGATGACGGAAGCGCAGAAAGAATCGACGGCATACCACGAAGCAGGCCATGCGATTATCGGTCGCCTGGTGCCGGAACACGATCCGGTGCACAAAGTGACGATTATCCCGCGCGGACGTGCGTTGGGTGTGACCTTCTTCCTGCCTGAAGGCGACGCAATCAGCGCCAGCCGTCAGAAACTGGAAAGCCAGATTTCTACGCTGTACGGTGGTCGTCTGGCAGAAGAGATCATCTACGGGCCGGAACATGTTTCTACCGGGGCGTCCAACGATATTAAAGTTGCGACCAACCTGGCACGTAACATGGTGACTCAGTGGGGCTTCTCCGAAAAACTTGGTCCTCTGCTGTACGCGGAAGAAGAAGGTGAAGTGTTCCTCGGTCGTAGCGTGGCGAAAGCGAAACATATGTCCGATGAAACTGCGCGTATCATCGACCAGGAAGTGAAGTTACTGATTGAGCGTAACTACAATCGTGCGCGTCAGTTGTTGAACGACAACCTGGATATTCTGCATGCGATGAAAGATGCGCTCATGAAATATGAAACCATCGATGCACCGCAGATTGACGACCTGATGGCACGTCGCGATGTACGCCCGCCAGCGGGCTGGGAAGAACCAGGCGCTTCTAATAATTCTGGCGACAATGGTAGTCCAAAGGCTCCTCGTCCGGTTGATGAACCGCGTACGCCGAACCCGGGTAACACCATGTCAGAGCAGTTAGGCGACAAGTAAGTTCCCGCATCAGATGACTGTATTTGTACCGAAAACCCCGGGGCGTGCTCCGGGGTTTTTTCTTATCAATTCATACCAGGGATAACACCATGAAACTCTTTGCCCAGGGCACTTCACTGGACCTTAGCCATCCTCACGTAATGGGGATCCTCAACGTCACGCCTGATTCTTTCTCCGATGGCGGCACGCATAATTCGCTGATTGATGCGGTGAAACATGCGAATCTGATGATCAATGCTGGCGCAACGATCATTGACGTTGGCGGCGAGTCCACACGTCCAGGGGCTGCGGAAGTGAGCGTTGAAGAAGAGTTGCAACGTGTTATTCCTGTGGTTGAGGCAATTGCTCAACGCTTCGAAGTCTGGATCTCGGTAGATACATCCAAACCAGAAGTCATCCGTGAGTCAGCGAAAGCAGGCGCTCACATCATTAATGATATCCGCTCCCTTTCCGAACCCGGCGCCCTGGAAGCTGCCGCTGAAACTGGTTTGCCAGTTTGCCTGATGCATATGCAGGGAAACCCAAAGACCATGCAGGAAGCACCAAAGTATGACGATGTCTTTGCCGAGGTAAATCGCTACTTTGTTGAGCAAATAGCACGCTGCGAACAGGCGGGTATCGCAAAAGAGAAATTGTTGCTCGACCCCGGATTCGGTTTCGGTAAAAATCTCTCCCATAACTATTCATTACTGGCGCGTCTGGCTGAATTTCATCATTTCAACCTGCCGCTGTTGGTGGGTATGTCACGAAAATCGATGATTGGACAGCTGTTGAACGTGGGGCCGTCCGAGCGCCTGAGCGGTAGTCTGGCCTGTGCGGTCATTGCCGCAATGCAAGGCGCGCACATTATTCGTGTTCATGACGTCAAAGAAACCGTAGAAGCGATGCGAGTGGTGGAAGCCACTCTGTCTGCAAAGGAAAACAAACGCTATGAGTAATCGTAAATATTTCGGTACCGATGGGATTCGTGGTCGTGTTGGGGATGCGCCGATCACGCCTGATTTTGTGCTTAAGCTGGGGTGGGCTGCGGGTAAAGTGCTGGCGCGCCACGGCTCCCGTAAGATCATTATTGGTAAAGACACGCGTATTTCTGGCTATATGCTGGAGTCGGCGCTGGAGGCGGGTCTGGCGGCTGCCGGTCTTTCCGCACTCTTCACTGGCCCGATGCCAACACCGGCCGTGGCTTATCTGACGCGTACCTTCCGCGCAGAAGCTGGGATTGTAATTTCTGCATCACATAACCCATTTTATGATAACGGGATCAAATTCTTTTCTATTGACGGCACCAAGCTGCCGGATGCAGTTGAAGAAGCCATTGAAGCTGAAATGGAAAAAGAGATTAGCTGCGTTGATTCGGCAGAACTGGGTAAAGCCAGCCGTATCGTTGACGCTGCGGGTCGCTATATCGAATTTTGTAAAGCCACGTTCCCGAACGAACTTAGCCTCAGTGAACTGAAGATTGTGGTGGATTGCGCCAACGGCGCGACTTATCACATCGCGCCGAACGTGCTGCGTGAACTGGGGGCGAATGTTATCGCTATCGGTTGTGAGCCGAACGGCGTAAACATCAATGCCGAAGTGGGCGCAACTGATGTTCGTGCGTTACAGGCGCGTGTGCTGGCTGAAAAAGCGGATCTCGGTATCGCCTTTGACGGTGACGGCGACCGCGTGATTATGGTTGACCATGAAGGCAATAAAGTCGATGGCGATCAGATCATGTATATCATCGCGCGTGAAGGTCTTCGTCAGGGCCAGCTGCGTGGTGGCGCTGTGGGTACATTGATGAGCAATATGGGGCTGGAACTGGCGCTGAAACAGTTAGGTATTCCATTTGCTCGTGCGAAAGTGGGCGACCGCTACGTACTGGAAAAAATGCAGGAGAAAGGCTGGCGCATCGGTGCCGAGAACTCCGGTCATGTGATCCTGCTGGATAAAACCACTACCGGTGACGGCATCGTTGCTGGTTTGCAGGTGCTGGCGGCGATGGCGCGTAACCATATGAGCCTGCACGACCTTTGCAGTGGCATGAAAATGTTCCCGCAGATTCTGGTTAATGTGCGTTACACCGCAGGTAGCGGCGATCCGCTTGAGCATGAGTCAGTTAAAGCCGTGACCGCAGAGGTTGAAGCTGCGCTGGGTAACCGTGGACGCGTGTTGCTGCGTAAATCTGGCACCGAGCCGTTAATTCGCGTGATGGTAGAAGGTGAAGACGAAGCGCAGGTAACCGAATTTGCGCATCGCATCGCTGACGCGGTAAAAGCAGTTTGATTCGATAGCTAACTGGCTAAAAAGGCGGCGCTTGTCGCCTTTGTTCTTCTTAAGCACATCGGTTTTGCTGTTTTTTTCCGCAGTTGATACAATGCGATAAAATTGCCCTTGCGAAGGTCATTCGCTTTGGTTAGTATTCACACCCGCTTCAGTGGGAAAGATTAAAAACTCCCGCTTTATTGGTTGAAGCATTGGTACGCGGCAACTCCGCAAGGAACAGGTTGATTATGTACGAAGCTCTTTTAGTAGTTTTCCTTATTGTAGCAATTGGCCTTGTAGGTCTGATCATGCTGCAGCAAGGTAAAGGCGCTGATATGGGAGCCTCCTTCGGAGCAGGCGCTTCCGCTACGCTGTTTGGTTCAAGTGGTTCTGGTAACTTCATGACCCGCATGACGGCGCTGCTGGCAACGTTATTCTTCATCATCAGTCTGGTGCTGGGTAACATCAACAGCAACAAAACCAATAAAGGTAGCGAATGGGAAAACCTGAGTGCGCCGGCGAAAACCGAACAAACTCAGCCAGCTGCTCCGGCTAAGCCGACCAGCGATATCCCGAACTAAAAAGTAGTATCTGTGCTGAGGTGGTGGAATTGGTAGACACGCTACCTTGAGGTGGTAGTGCCCTAACGGGCTTGTGGGTTCGAGTCCCATCCTCAGTACCAATATTCCGAAAGAAAGACGCTGAAAAGCGTCTTTTTTCGTTTTATAAGCCAGGCTAAATATTCTGAATTTGATAACTATTTACCCAAGCGTAAATCTGTTTCATCTAATTTGAAATCTGTAATTTCTAACTTTTGCATTATTAACGGAAGCACTTGGTGAATTATTCTCATGCCAGTGAGGATCTCGTTCATGTATATATCTGGATGAATGCGAGATTTATTGAAATCGAAACTTTCGGCTTCTGCTGCAACGCTAAGTTGGTCAGCAGTGTTATAAACCATTTCCAGAAGTTCGGCTCTTAACGGGATTCCCGCCCTGAATGCCATCATCTTGAGTTGATTCAACCAATTTTCGTAGTCTTTTTGAACTCTATAACGAAATTCTTTAATGTTTGACGCAACAGGAGTATCAATTTCAATTTTGCATGCAGCAAGTGATAGCAATGAACTCTGAATATTGATGGCTTCGCTTGAATAGACATCTAAATCGTCGTCCTGAATCAACTCATCAACATATGCTATGTAGAAACCATAAACATCATTCAGAGCATGATAAATATCATTAATTACAGAACAATGAGCATTGCTCTCTAAGATCTCCCAAAAAGCCTCTTCTTCATCAGCATTATCGTCGTCAATATTAAGTCCTTCAGGAAAGGAAAGAGGTGTAGGAAAACCTATTCGCTTTAATACATCAATTGTTTCTTCAACCAAAAAGCCATCTTCGTCAGTAAGAGGTCGTGTTATATAACCCGTTTCAGCATCCTCCATAGCTCGTTGAGCAAGAAAATGGATAAGCCGATCCCATTTCTCAGCATTCTCGACTGAGCCCGTCCATTCAACTAGTTGAGGAGAATAATCTCCTATTTGGGTAATATTTCTGAACTTTTTTTCCATATCAGCAGACATGTGTTCCCCTTTTTTCCACTTGCTAATTTGTGTTGAGGAAACACCTAAGTGGCTTGCTAAATCTTTTTGAGTGCATTTCAGGGTATGTAATGCGAGGCGTACAAAATATTCACCATTCATTGGTCATTCCTTTTACTAAGCATAAAAACATAAAGTAAAAATAGAATGCGCTGAAATTTACTTTATTTCATTTAAATTTTACTTTAATTCCGAATTCGGACACGGTGGCCACTGAACGCAGTCACATTCTCTTAGCCGTAAAAAAAGGCCGCATTTGCGGCCTTTAGCACGAAAGCTATGATATTACTTAACTTTATTTTCCAGATTCTCCACCTGCGGCACGCCCGAAGAGGCAGAGGAGGAGAGTAGTCCAGTTTTGGCATAACCGAACAGCTTCTCGCGGGTATCGGTAATATCCAGGTTACGCATGGTCAGTTGACCAATACGATCTTCAGCCGTAAACATAGAGTCGCCTTTCTCCATGGTCAAACGCTCTGCTTTATAGGTCAGGTTGTCAGAGACGGTATTGAGGATCGAGTAGTCGTTCCCGCGGCGCAGTTCCAGCGTCACTTCACCAGTGATCTGGCTGGCAACCCAGCGTTGCAGAGAGTCACGCAGCATCAGCGCCTGGGAATCAAACCAACGTCCCTGGTACAGCAGACGGCCCAACTGACGACCATGCGCGTGATACTGCTCAATGGTGTCTTCGTTGTGAATACCGGTCAGCAGACGTTCATACGCAATGTGCAGCAGTGCCATCCCCGGAGCTTCGTAAATACCCCGGCTTTTCGCTTCGATGATACGGTTTTCAATCTGGTCGCTCATGCCCAGGCCGTGACGACCGCCGATGCGGTTAGCTTCCAGCATCATTTCTACGTCGTCGCTAAAGGTTTTACCGTTCAGCGCCACTGGATGACCTTGCTCAAAGCGTACTGTGACTTCTTCTGCCGGGATCTTCACGCTCTCATCCCAGAACTTCACGCCCATAATCGGGTTGACGATTTTGACGCTGGAGTTGAGGTATTCCAGATCCTTCGCTTCGTGCGTTGCACCAAGCATGTTGGAGTCTGTGGAGTAGGCTTTTTCGACAGACATTTTGTAGTCGAAACCGCAGGCAATCATAAATTCAGACATCTCATGACGGCCGCCCAGTTCATCAATAAAGTCAGTATCAAGCCACGGTTTGTAAATCTGCAGTTCAGCATTGGTCAGCAGACCGTAACGATAGAAACGTTCGATATCGTTTCCTTTATAGGTGCTGCCGTCACCCCAGATATTCACGCCATCTTCTTTCATGGCAGCAACCAGCATGGTGCCGGTCACGGCGCGGCCCAGCGGCGTCGTGTTGAAATAGGTCAGGCCGCCGGTGGTGTTATGAAATGCACCACACTGAATAGCGGCAATACCTTCGGCCACCAGTTGTTTGCGGCAGTCGATCAGACGAGCGTTCTCCGCGCCGTATTCCATGGCACGACGAGGGATCGCATCGTAATCCTCTTCGTCTGGCTGGCCCAGGTTTGCAGTATATGCATAAGGAACCGCTCCCTTTTTTCGCATCCACAGCAGTGCGGCACTGGTGTCCAGACCGCCAGAAAAAGCGATACCAATACGTTGACCTACCGGGAGATGCTTGAGAATCGTCGTCATAAAATAACACCCTGCTTAATTAACTGATGATGAGCCTGGATTTGCGCTCTAACTGAATTTTTATGCAAAATAAATGAGTTTTCATTTAATCATCTTTTATCGGAGACAGGAAGAGTTTAGTGTGTTTTTTGTAAAATAATGCGCTTAAGGGAGAGCAGGAGAAGGCAAAAGTATTCAACAAATGAAAGTGAACTGGATATTCATTCACGTGATTAGCAATAAATGTTGACAAAATGTGGCGTGGATCACTATAATGCCTGCAGATTTTACGTCCCGTCTCGGTACACCAAATCCCAGCAGTATTTGCATTTTTTACCCAAAACGAGTAGAATTTGCCACGTTTCAGGCGCGGGGTGGAGCAGCCTGGTAGCTCGTCGGGCTCATAACCCGAAGGTCGTCGGTTCAAATCCGGCCCCCGCAACCACTTTCCCTTAGAGTTCTTTTTCAAATATACTGTGAAGACTTCGGCCTTCGTAGTGGGATTTGAAAAAATCCTTCTGGAAAGTGCTCCAGACCGCAGTTGCGGTTATAGGGTTCAGTTATATAAAGCCCCGATTTATCGGGGTTTTTTGTTATCTGACTACAGAATAACTGGGCTTTAGGCCCTTTTTTTATGTCTTGGGGGTGGGCTTGTCCACATTAGAGCAAAAATTAACAGAGATGATTACTGCGCCAGTTGAGGCCCTGGGTTTTGAGCTGGTTGGCATCGAGTTTATTCGCGGTCGCACATCCACACTGCGCATCTATATTGATAGTGAAGATGGCATCAATGTTGATGATTGTGCTGATGTGAGCCACCAGGTAAGTGCTGTGCTGGATGTTGAAGATCCCATCACCGTTGCTTATAACCTGGAAGTCTCCTCACCGGGTCTCGATCGCCCACTGTTCACGGCTGAACACTACGCCCGTTTTGTCGGAGAAGAGGTGACTCTGGTTCTCCGTATGGCGGTACAAAACCGTCGTAAATGGCAGGGCGTTATCAAAGCGGTAGACGGTGAAATGATCACAGTTACCGTCGAAGGTAAAGATGAAGTGTTCGCGCTGAGTAATATCCAGAAGGCGAACCTGGTTCCCCACTTTTAATAGTCTGGATGAGGTGAAAAGCCCGCGATGAACAAAGAAATTTTGGCTGTAGTTGAAGCCGTATCCAATGAAAAGGCGCTACCTCGCGAGAAGATTTTCGAAGCATTGGAAAGCGCGCTGGCGACAGCAACAAAGAAAAAATATGAACAAGAGATCGACGTCCGCGTACAGATCGATCGCAAAAGCGGTGATTTTGACACCTTCCGTCGCTGGTTAGTTGTTGATGAAGTCACCCAGCCGACCAAGGAAATCACCCTTGAAGCCGCACGTTATGAAGATGAAAGCCTGAACCTGGGCGATTACGTTGAAGATCAGATTGAGTCTGTTACCTTTGACCGTATCACCACCCAGACGGCAAAACAGGTTATCGTGCAGAAAGTGCGTGAAGCCGAACGTGCGATGGTGGTTGATCAGTTCCGTGAACACGAAGGTGAAATCATCACCGGCGTGGTGAAAAAAGTAAACCGCGACAACATCTCTCTGGATCTGGGCAACAACGCTGAAGCCGTGATCCTGCGCGAAGATATGCTGCCGCGTGAAAACTTCCGCCCTGGCGACCGCGTTCGTGGCGTGCTTTATTCCGTTCGCCCGGAAGCGCGTGGCGCGCAACTGTTCGTTACCCGTTCCAAGCCGGAAATGCTGATCGAACTGTTCCGCATTGAAGTGCCAGAAATCGGCGAAGAAGTGATTGAAATTAAAGCAGCGGCTCGCGACCCGGGTTCTCGTGCGAAAATCGCGGTGAAAACCAACGATAAACGTATCGATCCGGTAGGTGCTTGCGTAGGTATGCGTGGCGCGCGTGTTCAGGCGGTTTCTACTGAACTGGGCGGCGAGCGTATCGATATCGTCCTGTGGGATGATAACCCAGCGCAGTTCGTGATTAATGCGATGGCACCGGCAGACGTTGCTTCTATCGTGGTGGATGAAGATAAACACACCATGGATATCGCCGTTGAAGCCGGTAACCTGGCGCAGGCGATTGGCCGTAACGGTCAGAACGTGCGTCTGGCTTCGCAGCTCAGCGGTTGGGAACTCAACGTGATGACCGTTGACGACCTGCAGGCTAAGCATCAGGCGGAAGCGCATGCAGCGATTGACACCTTCACCCGTTATCTCGACATTGACGAAGACTTCGCGACTGTCCTGGTAGAAGAAGGTTTCTCGACGCTGGAAGAACTGGCCTATGTGCCGATGAAAGAGCTGTTGGAAATCGAAGGCCTTGATGAGCCGACCGTTGAAGCACTGCGTGAGCGTGCTAAAAATGCACTGGCCACCATTGCACAGGCCCAGGAAGAAAGCCTCGGTGATAACAAACCGGCTGACGATCTGCTGAACCTTGAAGGGATAGATCGTGATTTGGCATTCAAACTGGCCGCCCGTGGCGTTTGTACGCTGGAAGATCTCGCCGAACAGGGCATTGATGATCTGGCTGATATCGAAGGGTTGACCGACGAAAAAGCCGGAGCACTGATTATGGCTGCCCGTAATATTTGCTGGTTCGGTGACGAAGCGTAATAAACTGTAGCAGGAAGGAACAGCATGACAGATGTAACGATTAAAACGCTGGCCGCAGAGCGACAGACCTCCGTGGAACGCCTGGTACAGCAGTTTGCTGATGCAGGTATCCGGAAGTCTGCTGACGACTCTGTGTCCGCACAAGAGAAACAGGCTTTAATTGACCACCTGAACCAGAAAAATTCAGGTCCGGACAAATTAACGCTGCAGCGTAAAACACGCAGCACCCTTAACATTCCTGGTACCGGTGGAAAAAGCAAATCGGTACAAATCGAAGTCCGCAAGAAACGCACCTTTGTGAAACGTGACCCGCAAGAGGCCGAGCGCCTTGCGGCGGAAGAGCAAGCGCAGCGTGAAGCGGAAGAGCAAGCCCGTCGTGAGGCAGAAGAATCGGCCAAACGCGAGGCGCAACAAAAAGCTGAACGTGAGGCCGCAGAACAAGCTAAACGTGAAGCCGCTGAACAAGCGAAACGTGAAGCTGCGGAAAAAGACAAAGTGAGCAATCAACAAGACGATATGACTAAAACCGCCCAGGCTGAAAAAGCCCGCCGTGAGCAGGAAGCTGCAGAGCTCAAGCGTAAAGCTGAAGAAGAAGCGCGTCGTAAACTCGAAGAAGAAGCACGTCGCGTTGCTGAAGAAGCACGTCGTATGGCGGAAGAAAATAAATGGACTGATAACGCGGAACCAACTGAAGATTCCAGCGATTATCACGTTACTACCTCTCAACATGCCCGTCAGGCAGAAGACGAAAGCGATCGTGAAGTCGAAGGCGGCCGTGGCCGTGGTCGTAACGCGAAAGCAGCGCGTCCGAAGAAAGGCAACAAACACGCTGAATCAAAAGCTGATCGCGAAGAAGCGCGCGCAGCGGTACGTGGCGGTAAAGGCGGAAAACGTAAAGGTTCTTCGCTGCAGCAGGGCTTCCAGAAGCCAGCTCAGGCCGTTAACCGTGACGTTGTGATCGGCGAAACCATCACCGTTGGCGAACTGGCTAACAAGATGGCGGTTAAAGGCTCTCAGGTCATCAAAGCGATGATGAAACTGGGCGCAATGGCAACCATCAACCAGGTTATCGACCAGGAAACCGCACAGCTGGTAGCCGAAGAGATGGGCCACAAAGTTATCCTGCGTCGTGAAAACGAGCTGGAAGAAGCGGTAATGAGCGACCGTGACACGGGCGCTGCGGCTGAACCGCGCGCACCGGTTGTGACCATCATGGGTCACGTTGACCACGGTAAAACCTCTCTGCTGGACTACATTCGTTCAACGAAAGTGGCCTCTGGCGAAGCGGGCGGCATTACCCAGCACATTGGTGCATACCACGTTGAAACTGAAAACGGCATGATCACCTTCCTGGACACCCCGGGGCACGCCGCGTTTACTTCAATGCGTGCACGTGGTGCGCAGGCAACGGACATCGTAGTCCTGGTTGTTGCTGCAGACGACGGCGTAATGCCGCAGACCATCGAAGCTATCCAGCACGCGAAAGCGGCGGGTGTTCCGGTGGTGGTTGCTGTGAACAAAATCGATAAACCAGAAGCCGATCCGGATCGCGTTAAGAACGAACTCTCTCAGTACGGCATCCTGCCAGAAGAGTGGGGCGGCGAAAGCCAGTTCGTACACGTATCTGCAAAAGCGGGTACCGGTATTGATGATCTGCTGGATGCTATCCTGCTGCAGGCTGAAGTCCTTGAACTGAAAGCTGTACGTAACGGGATGGCGAGCGGTGCGGTTATCGAATCCTTCCTCGATAAAGGTCGTGGTCCGGTTGCTACTGTACTGGTACGCGAAGGTACTCTGCATAAGGGCGATATCGTTCTGTGTGGCTTCGAATACGGTCGTGTTCGTGCGATGCGTAACGAACTGGGTCAGGAAGTGCTGGAAGCGGGTCCGTCCATTCCGGTGGAAATCCTCGGCTTGTCCGGTGTTCCGGCTGCAGGTGATGAAGTTACCGTTGTACGTGACGAGAAGAAAGCACGTGAAGTTGCACTGTACCGTCAGGGCAAATTCCGCGAAGTTAAACTGGCTCGTCAGCAGAAATCTAAACTCGAGAACATGTTCGCCAACATGACCGAAGGCGAAGTTCACGAAGTGAATATCGTCCTGAAGGCAGACGTACAGGGTTCTGTGGAAGCGATCTCCGACTCCTTGCTGAAACTGTCTACTGACGAAGTTAAAGTGAAGATCATCGGTTCTGGTGTAGGTGGTATCACCGAAACCGACGCCACCCTGGCGGCAGCGTCCAACGCCATCCTGGTTGGCTTCAACGTACGTGCTGATGCCTCTGCACGTAAAGTGATTGAAGCGGAAAGCCTGGATCTGCGTTACTACTCCGTCATCTATAACCTGATCGACGAAGTGAAAGCGGCGATGAGCGGTATGCTGTCTCCGGAACTGAAACAGCAGATTATCGGTCTGGCGGAAGTTCGTGACGTGTTCAAATCGCCGAAATTTGGTGCCATCGCAGGCTGTATGGTTACCGAAGGTGTGGTTAAACGTCACAACCCGATCCGCGTCCTGCGCGACAACGTGGTTATCTACGAAGGTGAGCTGGAGTCCCTGCGCCGCTTCAAAGATGACGTTAACGAAGTCCGTAACGGTATGGAATGTGGTATCGGCGTTAAGAACTACAACGACGTCCGCACTGGCGATGTGATCGAAGTATTCGAAATCATCGAGATCCAACGTACCATCGCTTAAGGTTTTTAGGGTTCCATGCCGGATAAGGCGTTTACGCCGCATCTGGCATGGATTGCCTGATGCGACGCTGGCGCGTCTTATCAGGCCAACGTGAACAGCCCTTCCACCTGAAATTAATTTTAAAAAGGGGCTAACAGCCCCTTTTTTGTCAGGAGAATTTATTATGGCGAAAGAATTTGGTCGCCCGCAGCGCGTAGCGCAGGAAATGCAAAAAGAGATCGCTCTCATCCTGCAGCGTGAAATTAAAGATCCTCGTCTGGGCATGATGACCACCGTTTCCGGTGTCGAAATGTCTCGTGACCTGGCGTATGCCAAAGTATATGTGACGTTCCTTAACGACAAAGATGAAGACGCGGTTAAAGCGGGCATCAAAGCGTTGCAGGAAGCTTCTGGTTTCATCCGCAGCCTGCTGGGTAAAGCGATGCGCCTGCGTATCGTGCCGGAACTGACCTTCTTCTACGACAACTCGCTGGTTGAAGGGATGCGCATGTCAAACCTGGTGACCAGCGTGGTCAAACATGACGAAGAACGTCGTGTTAACCCGGACGACAGCAAGGAGGACTAATGAGTCGTCCTCGTCGTCGCGGTCGCGACATTAACGGCGTTTTGTTGCTGGATAAACCGCAGGGTATGTCCAGCAACGATGCGCTGCAAAAAGTGAAACGTATATATAACGCCAACCGTGCCGGACACACCGGCGCGCTGGACCCGCTGGCAACTGGCATGTTGCCGATTTGCCTCGGGGAAGCGACGAAGTTTTCCCAGTATCTGCTGGACTCCGACAAACGCTATCGGGTGATTGCGCGTCTTGGACAGCGTACCGATACTTCCGATGCCGATGGACAAATCGTTGAAGAACGTCCGGTAACCTTTAGTGCAGAGCAACTGGCGGCGGCGCTGGATACCTTCCGTGGCGATATCGAACAGATCCCTTCGATGTATTCAGCACTGAAATATCAGGGCAAAAAACTGTACGAATACGCGCGTCAGGGCATTGAAGTTCCGCGTGAAGCGCGTCCGATTACCGTTTATGAATTGCTGTTTATTCGCCATGAAGGCAATGAGCTGGAGCTGGAAATTCACTGCTCAAAAGGTACTTATATCCGCACTATCATTGACGACCTGGGTGAAAAACTCGGCTGTGGCGCGCATGTTATTTACCTGCGCCGTCTGGCGGTAAGCAAATATCCGGTTGAACGGATGGTGACCCTGGAGCACCTGCGTGAACTTGTTGAGCAAGCTGAACAGCAGGATATTCCGGCTGCGGAGTTACTTGATCCATTACTGATGCCAATGGACAGTCCAGCTTCGGACTATCCGGTGGTGAATCTTCCGTTAACGTCTTCTGTTTACTTCAAAAATGGTAACCCAGTTCGTACATCTGGTGCGCCGCTGGAAGGACTGGTTCGTGTTACAGAAGGTGAGAATGGCAAGTTTATCGGTATGGGTGAAATTGACGATGAAGGCCGCGTTGCGCCTCGTCGCCTGGTGGTTGAATATCCGGCGTAATGTTAACCGTCTTGCGATAACAGGTCGCTACGAGTAGAATACTGCCGCTTAACGTCGCGTAAATTGTTTAACACTTTGCGTAACGTACACTGGGATCGCTGAATTAGAGATCGGCGTCCTTTCATTCTATATACTTTGGAGTTTTAAAATGTCTCTAAGTACTGAAGCAACAGCTAAAATCGTTTCTGAGTTTGGTCGTGGTGAAAACGACACCGGTTCTACCGAAGTTCAGGTAGCACTGCTGACTGCACAGATCAACCACCTGCAGGGTCACTTTGCAGAGCACAAAAAAGATCACCACAGCCGTCGTGGTCTGCTGCGCATGGTTTCTCAGCGTCGTAAACTGCTCGACTACCTGAAACGTAAAGACGTAGCACGTTACACCCAGCTCATCGAGCGCCTGGGTCTGCGTCGCTAATTCTTGCGAGTTTCAGAAAAGGGGCCTGAGTGGCCCCTTTTTTCAAACTGACGGCAGCAATTCACTGGAAACTAATGTATTGTTGCTATGAATGATCTTCCGTTGCAGAGGTTCGCGCGGCTAATGAGAGGCTTTACCCACATTTGGCTGGGTTAGGGTTGTCATTAGTCGCGAGGATGCGCAGAAGATCGGGTATTAACACCAGTACCGTAAGGTGCTGTCTAAGAAAGAAAAGGGTATTACATTGCTTAATCCGATCGTTCGTAAATTCCAGTACGGCCAACATACCGTGACTCTGGAAACCGGCATGATGGCGCGTCAAGCCACTGCCGCTGTTATGGTTAGCATGGATGACACCGCGGTATTTGTTACCGTTGTCGGCCAGAAAAAAGCCAAACCAGGTCAGGACTTCTTCCCTCTGACCGTTAACTATCAGGAGCGTACCTACGCTGCTGGTCGTATCCCGGGTAGCTTCTTCCGTCGTGAAGGCCGCCCAAGCGAAGGCGAAACCCTGATCGCGCGTCTGATTGACCGCCCGATTCGCCCGCTGTTCCCGGAAGGCTTCGTCAACGAAGTTCAGGTTATCGCCACCGTGGTTTCTGTTAACCCGCAGGTTAACCCGGATATCGTCGCGATGATTGGTGCTTCCGCAGCACTGTCTCTGTCTGGTATTCCGTTCAATGGTCCGATTGGTGCTGCCCGCGTAGGTTACATCAATGACCAGTACGTACTGAACCCGACTCAGGACGAGCTGAAAGAGAGCAAACTGGATCTGGTTGTTGCGGGTACTGAAGCCGCTGTACTGATGGTTGAATCTGAAGCTGAACTGCTGAGCGAAGACCAGATGCTGGGCGCAGTAGTGTTCGGTCATGAACAACAGCAGGTTGTTATTCAGAACATCAATGAACTGGTGAAAGAAGCCGGCAAACCGCGTTGGGACTGGCAGCCGGAGCCGGTAAACGAAGCGCTGAACGCGCGCGTTGCTGCACTGGCTGAAGCTCGTCTGAGCGATGCTTACCGCATCACCGACAAACAAGAGCGTTATGCGCAGGTTGATGTCATCAAATCTGAAACCATCGCTACGCTGCTTGCTGAAGATGAAACCCTGGACGAAAACGAACTGGGTGAAATTCTGCACGCTATCGAGAAAAACGTTGTTCGTAGCCGCGTACTGGCAGGCGAACCGCGTATCGACGGTCGTGAAAAAGATATGATCCGTGGTCTGGACGTGCGTACTGGCGTGCTGCCGCGTACTCACGGTTCTGCGCTGTTCACCCGTGGTGAAACGCAGGCTCTGGTTACCGCAACGCTGGGTACTGCACGTGACGCGCAAGTTCTTGATGAGCTGATGGGCGAACGTACTGACACCTTCCTGTTCCACTACAACTTCCCTCCGTACTCCGTAGGCGAAACCGGCATGGTCGGTTCTCCGAAGCGTCGTGAAATTGGTCACGGTCGTCTGGCGAAGCGCGGCGTGCTGGCAGTAATGCCGGATATGGACAAATTCCCGTACACCGTACGTGTTGTGTCTGAAATCACCGAATCCAACGGTTCTTCTTCTATGGCTTCCGTGTGCGGCGCGTCTCTGGCGCTGATGGACGCAGGTGTGCCAATCAAAGCCGCTGTTGCGGGTATCGCAATGGGTCTGGTGAAAGAAGGCGACAACTACGTTGTACTGTCTGACATTTTGGGTGACGAAGATCACCTGGGCGATATGGACTTCAAAGTTGCGGGTTCCCGCGACGGTATCTCTGCACTGCAGATGGATATCAAAATTGAAGGTATCACCAAAGAGATCATGCAGGTTGCACTGAACCAGGCTAAAGGTGCGCGTCTGCATATCCTGGGTGTAATGGAACAGGCGATCAACGCGCCGCGTGGCGATATCTCTGAGTTCGCTCCGCGTATCCATACCATCAAGATCAACCCGGACAAGATCAAAGACGTTATCGGTAAAGGCGGCTCTGTTATCCGTGCCCTGACCGAAGAAACTGGCACCACCATCGAAATCGAAGATGACGGTACTGTGAAGATCGCAGCGACCGATGGCGAGAAAGCGAAACACGCTATTCGTCGTATCGAAGAGATCACTGCAGAAATCGAAGTGGGCCGCGTCTACAATGGTAAAGTGACCCGTATCGTTGACTTTGGCGCATTTGTTGCCATCGGCGGCGGTAAAGAAGGTCTGGTACACATCTCTCAAATCGCTGACAAACGCGTTGAGAAAGTGACCGATTACCTGCAGATGGGTCAGGAAGTACCGGTGAAAGTTCTGGAAGTTGATCGCCAGGGCCGTATCCGTCTGAGCATTAAAGAAGCGACTGAGCAGTCTCAACCTGCTGCAGCACCGGAAGCTCCGGCTGCTGAACAGGGCGAGTAAGGTTGCCATTTGCCCTCCGCTGCGGCGGGGGGCTTTTAACCGGGCAGGACGCCTTGTTAGCAACCGGGAACAGGACGTTCATTCAACCGTGGTCTTCGGGAGTGGGAAATGAAGCCTTTTTTGCGCTGGTGTTTCGTTGCGACAGCACTTACGCTTGCAGGATGCAGTAATACTTCCTGGCGTAAAAGTGAAGTCCTCGCGGTACCATTGCAACCGACTTTACAGCAGGAAGTGATTCTGGCACGTATGGAACAAATCCTTGCCAGTCGGGCTTTAACCGATGACGAACGCGCACAGCTTTTATATGAGCGCGGAGTGTTGTATGATAGTCTCGGTCTGAGGGCATTAGCGCGTAACGATTTTTCGCAAGCGCTGGCAATCCGACCAGATATGCCTGAAGTATTCAATTACTTAGGCATATATTTAACGCAGGCAGGCAATTTTGATGCTGCCTATGAAGCGTTTGATTCTGTACTTGAGCTTGATCCAACTTACAACTACGCGCACTTGAATCGCGGGATCGCATTATATTACGGCGGTCGTGACAAGTTAGCGCAAGATGATCTGCTGGCGTTTTATCAAGACGATCCCAATGATCCTTTCCGTAGTCTGTGGCTTTATCTCGCCGAGCAGAAGCTCGATGAGAAGCAGGCTAAAGAAGTGTTGAAACAGCACTTCGAAAAATCGGACAAGGAACAGTGGGGATGGAACATTGTCGAGTTCTACCTGGGCAACATTAGCGAACAAACGTTAATGGAAAGGCTCAAGGCGGACGCAACGGATAACACCTCGCTCGCTGAGCATCTCAGTGAAACCAACTTCTATTTAGGTAAGTACTACCTAAGTCTGGGGGATTTGGACAGCGCCACGGCACTGTTCAAACTGGCGGTTGCCAACAACGTTCATAACTTTGTTGAGCACCGATACGCATTGTTGGAATTATCGCTCCTGGGCCAGGACCAAGATGACCTGGCAGAATCGGACCAGCAATAGCTGACGTACACATCAGCCCGTAATCTTTTTTGATTGCCATCACCTTAACGGGTGAGGGCGTTGTTGTTCGTTAATACACCTACTTTGAGCCGGTTCACACTTTTCAATGAAAATTGCTGATCAATTTCATGATGAGTTATGTAGACTGGCCGCCATTAATTTTGAGGCACACGTACTACATGGCTGAATTCGAAACCACTTTTGCAGATCTGGGCCTGAAGGCTCCTATCCTTGAAGCCCTTAACGATCTGGGTTACGAAAAACCATCTCCAATTCAGGCAGAGTGTATTCCACATCTGCTGAATGGCCGCGACGTTCTGGGTATGGCCCAGACGGGGAGCGGAAAAACTGCAGCATTCTCTTTACCTCTGCTGCAGAATCTTGATCCTGAGCTGAAAGCACCACAGATTCTGGTGCTGGCACCGACCCGCGAACTGGCGGTACAGGTTGCTGAAGCAATGACGGATTTCTCTAAACACATGCGCGGCGTAAACGTGGTTGCCCTGTACGGCGGCCAGCGTTATGACGTGCAATTACGCGCCCTGCGTCAGGGGCCGCAGATCGTTGTCGGTACTCCGGGCCGTCTGCTGGACCACCTGAAACGTGGCACTCTGGACCTCTCTAAACTGAGCGGTCTGGTTCTGGATGAAGCTGACGAAATGCTGCGCATGGGCTTCATCGAAGACGTTGAAACTATTATGGCGCAGATCCCGGAAGGTCATCAGACCGCTCTGTTCTCTGCAACCATGCCGGAAGCGATTCGCCGCATTACCCGCCGCTTTATGAAAGAGCCGCAGGAAGTGCGCATTCAGTCCAGCGTGACTACCCGTCCTGACATCAGCCAGAGCTACTGGACTGTCTGGGGTATGCGTAAAAACGAAGCACTGGTACGTTTCCTGGAAGCGGAAGATTTTGATGCGGCGATTATCTTCGTTCGTACCAAAAACGCGACTCTGGAAGTGGCAGAAGCTCTTGAGCGTAACGGCTACAACAGCGCCGCGCTGAACGGTGACATGAACCAGGCGCTGCGTGAGCAGACACTGGAACGCCTGAAAGATGGTCGTCTGGACATCCTGATTGCGACCGACGTTGCTGCCCGTGGCCTGGACGTTGAGCGTATCAGCCTGGTGGTTAACTACGATATCCCGATGGATTCTGAGTCTTACGTTCACCGTATCGGTCGTACCGGCCGTGCGGGGCGTGCTGGCCGCGCGCTGCTGTTCGTTGAGAACCGTGAGCGTCGTCTGCTGCGCAACATTGAACGTACTATGAAGCTGACTATTCCGGAAGTAGAACTGCCGAACGCAGAACTGCTGGGCAAACGCCGTCTGGAAAAATTCGCCGCTAAAGTACAGCAGCAGCTGGAAAGCAGCGATCTGGATCAATACCGCGCACTGCTGAGCAAAATTCAGCCGACTGCAGAAGGTGAAGAGCTGGATCTCGAAACTCTGGCAGCCGCACTGCTGAAAATGGCACAGGGTGAACGTACTCTGATTGTTCCGCCAGATGCGCCGATGCGTCCGAAACGTGAATTCCGTGACCGTGATGACCGTGGTCCGCGCGATCGTAACGACCGTGGCCCGCGCGGCGACCGTGAAGATCGTCCGCGTCGTGAACGTCGTGATGTTGGCGATATGCAACTGTACCGCATTGAAGTGGGCCGCGATGATGGTGTTGAAGTTCGTCATATCGTTGGCGCGATTGCTAACGAAGGCGACATCAGCAGCCGTTACATCGGTAACATCAAGCTGTTTGCTTCTCACTCCACCATCGAACTGCCGAAAGGTATGCCGGGTGAAGTGCTGCAACACTTTACGCGCACTCGCATTCTCAACAAGCCGATGAACATGCAGTTACTGGGCGATGCGCAGCCGCATACTGGTGGTGAGCGTCGTGGCGGTGGTCGTGGTTTCAGTGGCGAGCGTCGTGAAGGTGGTCGTGAAGGCGGTCGTAACTTCAGCGGTGAACGCCGTGAAGGTGGTCGTGGTGATGGTCGTCGTTTTAGCGGTGAACGTCGTGAAGGCCGCGCACCGCGTCGTGATGACTCTACCGGTCGTCGTCGTTTCGGTGGCGATGCGTAATCATTGCTGAACAGCGAAAACAATCTGTAAAATAATATATACAGCCCCGATTTTAACAATCGGGGCTTTTTTTCTGTCTTTTGTACTCATGTACTGGTACAGTGCAATACATAACAACGCAGTCGCACTATTTTTCACTGGAGAGAAGCCCTCATGGCAACACTAACCACCACCCAAACGTCACCGTCGCTGCTTGGCGGCGTGGTGATTATCGGCGGCACCATTATTGGCGCAGGGATGTTTTCTCTGCCAGTGGTCATGTCCGGTGCGTGGTTCTTCTGGTCAATGGCGGCGCTGATCTTCACCTGGTTCTGTATGCTGCATTCTGGCTTGATGATTCTGGAAGCTAACCTGAATTACCGAATCGGTTCGAGTTTTGACACCATCACCAAAGACTTGCTGGGCAAAGGCTGGAACGTGGTCAACGGCATTTCCATTGCCTTTGTGCTCTATATCCTGACCTATGCCTATATTTCTGCCAGTGGTTCGATTCTGCATCACACCTTCGCGGAGATGTCGCTGAATGTCCCGGCACGGGCGGCGGGATTTGGTTTTGCACTGTTGGTGGCGTTTGTGGTGTGGTTGAGCACCAAAGCGGTCAGCCGGATGACGGCGATTGTGCTGGGGGCGAAAGTTATTACCTTCTTCCTCACTTTCGGTAGCCTGCTGGGGCATGTGCAGCCTGCGACATTGTTCAACGTCGCCGAAAGCAATGCGTCTTATGCACCATATCTGTTGATGACTCTGCCGTTCTGCCTGGCGTCGTTTGGTTATCACGGTAACGTGCCAAGCCTGATGAAGTATTACGGCAAAGATCCGAAAACCATCGTGAAATGCCTGGTGTACGGTACGCTGATGGCGCTGGCGCTGTATACCATCTGGTTGCTGGCGACGATGGGTAACATCCCGCGTCCGGAGTTTATCGGCATCGCTGAGAAGGGCGGCAATATTGATGTGCTGGTACAGGCGTTAAGCGGCGTGCTGAACAGCCGTAGTCTGGACCTTCTGCTGGTCGTGTTCTCAAACTTTGCGGTAGCGAGTTCGTTCCTTGGCGTAACGCTGGGTTTGTTTGACTATCTGGCAGATCTGTTTGGTTTCGACGACTCGGCTATGGGCCGTTTGAAAACAGCGTTGCTGACCTTTGCCCCGCCTGTTGTGGGTGGCCTGCTGTTCCCGAACGGATTCCTGTACGCCATTGGTTATGCCGGTTTAGCAGCTACCATCTGGGCGGCAATAGTTCCTGCGTTGCTGGCCCGCGCATCGCGTAAACGCTTTGGTAGTCCGAAATTCCGCGTCTGGGGCGGCAAACCGATGATTGTGCTGATTCTGGTGTTTGGCGTTGGTAACGCACTGATCCATATTTTATCGAGCTTTAATTTACTGCCGGTGTATCAGTAATCAGCGGTGCCTTATCCGACATGTCTGCTGCCTACACAATGCCTGATGTGCTTCGCTTATCAGGCCTACGTAGGACAGCGTTGCCAGCTCGGATAAGGCTTTCCGCGTTAAAACACACTATCCCAACAACTCTTCCTTAACATCCATCGCCAGCTCAAACGAATGCAGGCGCGCCTGGTGGTCAAAAATCTGTCCGTTAACCATAATTTCATCGGCGTCGGTTTCGCGCAGGATCGACTGCAAACCATGACGCACTTTCGCTTTATCGCCCACCAGCGACATACTCAGTGCCTGCTGCACGCCATACTGCTCGGACGGCGACCAGAACTGATCCATATTTTGAATCGGCGGCGGCAGTTGCCCGGTTTCGCCACGGCGCAGCTTCACAAAGGCTTGCTGCATTGAGGTAAACAGAAATTCAGCGTCGCGGTTGCTGTCGGCAGCGATAATATTGATGCACACCATCGCGTATGGTTTTTCCAGTCGTGCCGACGGTTTGAAGTTGCTGCGATAAAGATGCAGCGCCTGGAACAGCATATCCGGCGCGAAGTGTGAGGCAAACGCAAACGGCAGACCAAGCTGCGCCGCCAGTTGTGCACTGTAAAGGCTGGAGCCTAACAACCACACGGGGATTTTCTCGCCATAGCCCGGTACAGGGCGCACATGCGGATTGGGATCACGGGCGTCAAACCAGTCCACCAGTTCGGCGACATCGCGGGGGAAATTATCAATATCGCCGCTCATATGACGACGTAGAGCCATCATGGTTCGCTGGTCACTACCCGGAGCACGACCCAGCCCCAAATCGATTCGCCCCGGATAGAGTGTATTGAGTGTGCCGAACTGTTCGGCAATGACCAACGGTGAGTGGTTAGGCAACATCACGCCGCCAGACCCCAGATGCAGCGTGGTGGTATTCGCTGCCAGATAGCCAATCAATACTGATGTTGCAGCACTGGCAATACCGGTCATATTGTGGTGTTCTGCCAGCCAGTAGCGATGATAGCCGCGCTTTTCAGCCAGATGAGCGAGAGCGAGAGAGTGGGAAAACGCTTCTCGCGCTGAAGAACCTTCGGGAATGGGGGCCAGATCGAGTAGCGAAAACGGAATGGTTTTATCAGTCATAACAGCTCACTTTGTTACCGATTAATCTTTAATACTGCATTAAAGAGTAGTTAAAGTTGTTAACAAAGTGAGCTATTTGCTTAGGCTTGCAGCTCCAGCCCCGCCAACCGTCTCCAGTAGCCGTTACAATCGCTGTTTGCCGTCAACGGCAGTGGCGCAGCGCCATTTTCATTGGCGCGGAAGGCGTCGAGCGTCGCGAAAGTGTCAGTACCCTGCGGTGACAGGCGGACCACATCGACCAGCCCCTGCATGGATGCCAGCTCGTTACCGAGGTTGTAAACGTAGCCGCTCATGGTCTGAATGCCATTGAGTACAAACACTTGCTGATTCTCCTGCGACAGCACGTTGCGCCCGTTCGGATACTTAATGCAGCAGGTTTCACACTCATCTTTCGGGCGGTCTTCCGAACGCGCGGTAAAGCAGCGGGCGGAGTAGGCCAGCGGTAGATGACCGTAGCTCAAGACTTCCACTTCAAACTGGTTGCGAATGCCCAGTTCATCGCACTGATTAAGCAGATTCACCAGCCAGTCGCGGGAAAGCTCCACCGGCATACACCAGCGCATCATGCCCTGTTTAAGCAATATTTTCAGCGTCACCGCGTTGTAGCAGTTCAGCGCATGTCCGGCGACGAACGGCAGTTTGCGCTCAGCGCACATATTCACCACGCCGAGATCGCTGGCTTCAATCAGAAACTCACCGTTCTCAACATAGCGTTTCAGTTCGCCCAGTTCGGAGGATGCCTGCACCAGTGCCAGCGTGGAGAGCACAATCTGCTTGCCACTTCCGGCGAGCGATTTTGCCATCTCCAGCCAGTCACCAACTTTAGTTGCCCGGCGCTTGCTGCATACCGCTTCACCAAGATAAATCACGTCGGCGCTGCTGGCGGCGGCCTGCTGATAAAATTCTTCCAGCGTCTCTTTTGGCCAGTACCACAGCACTGGCCCTAAGGAATATTTCATTGCTTTTCTCACTGCCATTTACGGTGATACGCGCCAAGAGTGGTTTGCGTGCCTTCGGACATCGACCCGAGCATTTCCATCCACGCGCTTTGCGGTATGAAGTTTTGCGGATCGGCCTTACAACGGTCGATAGCCTGACGCCAGACTTTCGCCACCTGGCTGACATACGCCGGGCTACGCTGGCGGCCTTCAATTTTCACCGAAGCAATATTCGCCGCCATTAACTCCGGCAGCAGTTCCAGGGTATTGAGACTGGTTGGTTCTTCAAGCGCGTGATAACGCTCGCCGTCCACCAGATAACGCCCTTTACACAGCGTAGGATAACCTGCGTTTTCGCCGTCCTGATAACGGTCGATCAGCACTTCGTTCAGGCGGGATTCCAGCCCCTGCGGCGTTTGTTGCCAGCGCACGAAACGGGCCGGAGAACACGCGCCCACGGTGTTGGGCGATTCCCCCGTCAGATACGACGACAGATAGCAACGCCCTTCCGACATAATGCACAGGCTGCCGAAAGCGAACACTTCCAGCGGTACAGGGGTAACACGCGCCAGTTGTTTTACCTGATGAATCGACAACACGCGCGGCAGCACCACGCGAGCAACGTCAAAATGGCGATGATAAAAGTTAATCGCCTCTTCATTGGTCGCCGAAGCCTGCACCGATACGTGACGCTCAATATGCGGGTATCGCTCGGCGGCGTACTCCAGCATGGCGAGGTCGGCGAGGATCAGCGCGTCGGCACCCAGCTGCGCCGCCATATCCACGGCGCGCTGCCAACGGGCGTAACCGTTCGGATGCGCAAAAGTGTTAATTGCGATGTGAAGTTTGCGGTGATGTTGATGAACAAAACTCACCGCTTCCTGCAATTTTTTCTCGGTAAAGTTAAGGCCGGCGAAGTGGCGGGCATTAGTATCATCTTTTAGCCCGATATAAACAGCATCTGCGCCGTTTTCGATGGCCGCCTTAAGCGCCGGGAGATTTCCGGCAGGGCAGAGCAGCTCCATAATTTTTCCTGAAGGTTGCGCAGTCAAAGCGCAAAAATGTTAACGAACTGGGATTTTAGTTAACCCTGCTGCGACAATTTTTGATTTAAGGCAGTTAAAGTTGTATTGGTGGTAGCTGCAATTTCATATGGAATTGTTGATTTATACCGCTATGTTATTTTTCCAATATGGCAAAATAGGATGATTGTTGAAGCAGGGAGTAAAACTCGTGTTGGATAAACTGCGTTCCCGCATTGTGCATTTGGGGCCATCTCTGTTGAGTGTACCGGTAAAACTGACGCCATTTGCGCTTAAACGCCAGGTTCTTGAGCAGGTCTTAAGCTGGCAATTCCGTCAGGCGCTGGACGACGGCGAGCTGGAGTTTCTTGAAGGCCGCTGGTTAAGTATTCATGTGCGTGATATTGACCTGCAATGGTTTACCTCGGTGGTGAATGGCAAATTGGTGGTCAGCCAGAACGCGCAAGCTGATGTGAGTTTTAGTGCCGACGCCAGCGATCTGCTGATGATTGCGGCGCGTAAACAAGATCCAGACACGCTCTTCTTCCAGCGTCGGCTGATGATTGAAGGCGATACGGAGCTGGGGCTGTATGTGAAAAACCTGATGGACGCCATTGAACTGGAGCAGATGCCGAAAGCCTTACGTATGATGCTGCTGCAACTGGCGGATTTTGTTGAGGCGGGAATGAAAATCGCGCCTGAAACCAAACAGACATCGGTAGGTGAACCATGCTAATTCGAGTAGAAATTCCCATTGATGCGCCGGGTATTGATGCCCTGCTGCGTCGTTCATTCGAAAGTGATGCGGAAGCGAAGCTGGTTCACGATCTGCGTGAAGATGGCTTTCTGACGCTGGGGCTGGTGGCGACAGATGACGAAGGTCAGGTCATTGGCTATGTGGCATTTAGTCCGGTTGATGTGCAGGGCGAAGACCTGCAATGGGTCGGCATGGCACCGCTGGCGGTAGATGAAAAATACCGTGGACAGGGGCTGGCACGCCAACTGGTCTATGAAGGACTCGATTCGCTTAATGAGTTCGGCTATGCCGCAGTGGTGACGTTGGGCGATCCGGCACTGTACAGTCGTTTCGGCTTTGAACTGGCGGCACATCACGATCTGCGTTGCCGCTGGCCGGGCACTGAAAGCGCTTTCCAGGTACATCGTTTAGCGGATGACGCGCTGAATGGCGTAACCGGCCTGGTTGAGTATCACGAGCATTTCAATCGCTTTTAATCTCCGGGGTTTGCAGACTGCTCAACAGTTCTGCAAACCCTGCGCCTTCCGCTACCAGACGCTCTTTTTGCCGTTTGGTCAGTTGCTTAACGCGATATTCTGCCCGTAACGCCAGCGAACGGTCGCCCACTGGCGCGGAAAATGCCAGCGTCAGTTCACCTTTCCCACGCAGTGCTTTTGCGCCTTTGCCGCTTTGATGTTGCTGATAGCGGCGTTCGACATCCGTGGTGATCCCGGTATAAAGCTTATTGTCGGCGGTACGGATCAAGTAAAGAAACCAGGGGGTCATCGTCTGCGTCACATGTTAAGGTCTGGCCCACAGTATAAAAGAGAACAGCAATGGAAACACTCACCGCCATCAGCCGTTGGCTGGCAAAACAACATGTTGTCACCTGGTGTGTGCAGCAGGAAGGGGAACTGTGGTGCGCCAATGCCTTTTATCTTTTTGATGCGCAGAAAGTCGCCTTCTACATTTTGACGGAAGAAAAAACGCGTCATGCGCAGATGAGCGGGCCGCAGGCGGCGGTGGCCGGAACGGTAAACGGTCAGCCGAAAACGGTAGCGTTAATTCGCGGTGTGCAGTTTAAAGGCGAGATCCGCAGGCTGGAAGGTGAGGAAAGCGACCTTGCGCGCAAAGCGTACAATCGTCGCTTTCCGGTTGCCAGAATGCTGTCGGCCCCGGTGTGGGAAATCCGGCTCGATGAAATCAAATTCACCGACAACACGCTGGGCTTTGGTAAAAAACTGGTCTGGCTACGCGGCTCAGGCACCGAGCAGGCGTAACGCCTCGCGGTTAAACGCTGGCAGATCGTCCGGCGTCCGGCTGGTAACCAGCTGATCTTTATCGACCACCACTTCCTGATCGTAAAATTCCGCGCCCGCGTTTTTAACATCAATAATGATCGGTTTAACCGCGGTCAGTTTGCGCCCCCGAATCACATCGGCGCTGATCAGCAGCTGCGGGCCGTGACAGATGGCGAAAACAGGTTTGCCGCTATTCACAAAATCTCGGGTAAAGGTGACAAAACGGTTGTCGCCACGCAGATAATCCGGTGAATGACCGCCCGGTAGCAGCAGGGCATCAAACTCCGCTGGCGTCACTTCATCGATGGATTTATCGATGGTCACGCTGGCTTCTCCTTTTTTGCCTTTCACCGTTTTACCCGCTTGTTTTTCAATGGTAATCACTTCGTGTCCGGCTTTACGGAACTCGTCTGCGGGTGAAGTGAATTCTGAATCCTCAAATTCATCAGTGATTAAAACGGCAATCTTCTTACTCATGTTTCCTCCGCGTTGTTGCATTGGATGAGGCGAATTTCTCACGATCGGGGATAATTACCTCGTAGACTATTAAGCCTGGTGCATGTACCAGGGAGCGCAAGGCGGACAATTCTGTAAAGGAGCGAAGATGAGTCAGGTACTGATTACAGGCGCAACGGGGCTGGTGGGCGGTCACCTGCTGCGGATGTTGATTAACGAACCGAAAGTTAACGCCATAGCCGCGCCGACGCGACGCCCGTTGGGCGATATGCCAGGGGTGTTTAATCCCCATGACCCGCAACTGACCGACGCGCTGGCGCAGGTCACCGATCCCATCGACATTGTGTTTTGTTGTCTCGGCACCACGCGGCGAGAAGCGGGGAGCAAAGAGGCGTTTATTCATGCCGATTACACGCTGGTAGTGGATACCGCATTAACCGGGCGGCGACTGGGCGCGCAGCATATGCTGGTGGTCAGTGCTATGGGTGCCAATGCCCACTCGCCCTTTTTCTATAACCGCGTCAAAGGGGAGATGGAAGAAGCATTAATTGCCCAGAACTGGCCGAAATTGACCATTGCTCGCCCGTCGATGTTGCTGGGCGATCGTAGCAAACAGCGAATGAACGAAACGCTTTTTGCGCCACTGTTCCGTTTGTTACCCGGTAACTGGAAATCCATTGATGCGAGAGACGTGGCGCGGGTCATGCTGGCAGAGGCGATGCGGCCCGAGCATGAAGGTGTGACTATTTTAAGCTCTTCAGAATTACGCAAAAGAGCTGAATAATTATTCCCAAGAATTGATAGTGAGCGTAATATTCACGCGCTCAATTATCATAACTTATTCCTGGGGAATGCTATGACTGGTCAGTCTTCATCTCAGGCGGCAACGCCCATTCAGTGGTGGAAACCCGCGCTTTTCTTTCTGGTTGTCATTGCCGGTCTCTGGTATGTGAAATGGCAACCTTACTACGGCAAAGCGTTTACTGCTGCCGAAACCCACAGTATCGGTAAATCTATCCTTGCGCAGGCGGATGCTAATCCGTGGCAAGCGGCGTGGGATTACGCGATGATCTATTTCCTCGCGGTATGGAAAGCGGCGGTGCTGGGGGTGATCCTCGGTTCGTTGATTCAGGTGCTGATCCCGCGTGACTGGTTGTTGCGTACGCTTGGGCAATCGCGCTTTCGCGGCACGCTGCTGGGAACGCTGTTTTCGCTGCCGGGCATGATGTGTACCTGCTGTGCGGCTCCGGTCGCGGCAGGGATGCGTCGCCAACAGGTGTCGATGGGCGGTGCACTGGCATTCTGGATGGGGAATCCGTTGTTAAACCCGGCGACGCTGGTGTTTATGGGCTTTGTCCTTGGCTGGGGCTTTGCCGCGATTCGTCTGGGGGCGGGGCTGGTGATGGTGTTGCTGATTGCGACGCTGGTGCAAAAATGGGTGCGTGAAACACCGCAAACGCAAGCACCGGTTGAAATTGACATACCGGAAGCACAGGGCGGGTTTTTTAGCCGCTGGGGCAGGGCGCTATGGACGCTTTTCTGGAGTACGATCCCGGTTTATATCCTTGCGGTACTGGTGTTGGGTGCCGCTCGCGTCTGGTTATTCCCCCATGCCGATGGCGCTGTCGATAACAGCCTGATGTGGGTGGTGGCGATGGCGGTAGCAGGATGCTTGTTTGTCATTCCCACGGCAGCAGAAATTCCGATTGTACAAACGATGATGCTGGCAGGTATGGGAACTGCTCCGGCGCTGGCATTGTTGATGACGCTTCCAGCGGTAAGTTTGCCGTCGTTGATAATGCTGCGCAAAGCGTTCCCGGCGAAAGCCTTATGGCTGACGGGGGCGATGGTGGCAGTGTCTGGTGTGATTGTCGGCGGGCTGGCGCTGTTGTTCTGATTTGAGGGAAAACATGTCGGATGCGGCGTAAACGCCTTATCCGACCTACGGTTTGTATCGTTGTAGGCCTGATAAGACGCGGCAAGCGTCGCATCAGGCATTACAAGGGCTGCTATTTAATAAACGTAAACGCCGTGGTTACACGCTTCACGCCGCTCACCCGGCTGGCAATATCTGCCGCTGCTTTCGCTTCACGTTCAGTCACCAGCCCCATCAGGAACACTTCTCCGTTTTCGGTAGTCACTTTCACGTTGGACGATTTCACCAGATCGCTGGTTAAGAGCTGCGAACGCACTTTGGTGGTGATCCACGTATCGTTAGACGCTTCGCCCAGACCAATCGGCTGGCCCTGACGAATCTCGTTATACACTTCATTCGCGCCATCTACGCCCATAGCAATCTGTTTGGCGCGAGCCGAAAGTTCAGAGTTTGGTGACTGCCCAACCAGCAGCACTTTGCCCTGATAGGCCGTTACATTAATGCGCGCTTCTTTCTTAATCTGTTCGTCTTTCGACAATGCGCTGTTCACGCGCACTTCCAGGGTACCATCGTCCACCTGGGTGCCGACACTGCGTGGGTCAGTTGCGGCTTTGGTACCCACAGCAGCGGTACCCACTACGGCAGCGGCAACACAACCTTGCAACAGCAGCGCGGAAATAAGGACTGCGATTGGCGATAATGCCTTCATGTATTCTCCTTAATCATCCTGGTGAGGGAAAAGCGTGTTATCGATCAGATCGCACAGGCAATTTACCGTCAGCATATGCATTTCCTGAATGCGAGCACTACGATGCGAAGGAATGCGGATCTCCACATCCTGTGGCCCTAACAAACCTGCAAGTTCACCGCCGTCATAGCCGGTTAATGCCACAATGGTCATATCACGCGTAACGGCAGCTTCTACCGCTTTTACAATATCGCGGCTGTTGCCACGGGTGGAAATGGCTAACAATACATCTCCCGCATGACCCAGCGCCCGCACCTGTTTTGCATACACTTCATCATGTAAGCGATCGTTGGCAATCGCCGTTAAGACAACATTATCAGTATTTAGTGCAATGGCCGGTAGGCTGGGCCGCTCCGTTTCGAAACGGTTGATCATGCTGGCAGCAAAATGCTGTGCGTTGGCAGCGGAGGTTCCATTACCACAACAGAGGATTTTGTTGCCATTGAGCAGAGACTGAACCAGCGTCATGGCTGCACGGGAGATGGCATCCGGAAGCGCCTCTGCCGCCGCAATTTGAGTTTGAATGCTTTCAGTGAAGCAAGCTTTAATTCTTTCTTGCACGCTAATCCTTAAACCTTAATTATGAGTGGTCATTAAAGGCATCCTTAATCCACTCAACCTCATTCCCGGTGAAGGCTACCACATCGAACCGGCAATCCACAGTATCAAAACTCCCATTATGACGCGCGAGCCACAAGCGGGCAGTCTGTAATAATTTGTGTTGTTTGCTGCGGGTCACACTGGCTACCGCGCCGCCGTAAAGGGCAGAGCGGCGGTAGCGCACTTCGACAAAAACGGTGGTCTGGCCTTCACGCATTATCAGATCGATCTCGCCGCCACGCTCGTTCACGTTAGCGGCGATAAACCGCAGTCCTTTGCCTTCCAGCCAGCGACGCGCTTGCGCTTCCCACGCATCGCCGGTCTGTTTAGTGGTTAACTGGCGGGGACTACCTGACCTTGTTGGTACTGTAGCCATGATAACTTCCTGTTAATCACGCAATCCGGGTTAGCCGTCAGACCTCCGGTATTACCGTTGATTTCAAAACCCTGAACCTGGCGCATTTGTGAGAAATGATTTGCCAGCGACCATGCATCAACACCCATTGCATACATGCGAGCCAGCGAATAATCGTTATTCACTGCGCTTAGTGCCTGCTGCATTAACGGTAGATTACCGCCTGCCAGCATCGGGATCTCGCTGTACTGTAATCCTTCCATCTCAAGTCGGAAATCAGGGCCAGCGGAGCCTTGTGCGCTACGGGAACTGGCGTACAGCGTTGCGCCGCTATGACTGCCGTTACGCATGGCGATCATCGGTTTGACGAAAGCGATTTCGCCCGGCGTTGCCACAATATAGACCGCGTCGACACGACCACCGTTATTAGTGAACTGGTCATCGGTTGGTGTGGTTTGCAGCGTCGGATTGTTTGTGGTCATGCCGGAATCGGTTGTCGCTCTGGGGGTAATCGGGCTACCCGTTAAGGCGATGCCGGAGCCGCCGTTCACGCCCGCGCGTAATTCGCTGATGGAACCAAATTTTTGTTGCAGAACGGTGCCGCCACCCAATTTCTGCCACTCTTGCGCGAAGGCGTTTGCTACGCGGTCGCCAAGCGAACTGCGCGGGATCAGCACCAGCGGCGCCTGTTTCCCCTGATCACGAATATGACGTGCCGCATCGCGTGCTTCATCTTCCGGCGATAGCGCGAAATAACAGATATTAGCGCGGTTTTCGATATTTTCCGGCTGATTCAGCGCCAGTACGTTCAGTGGCGTGTTGCTCTTCAGCAACTCCTCAACGTTATTTTTCAGCAGCGGACCGACCACAATGCTCGCGCCGTCCTGCTGAACCTGGCTTAAGATCTGGCTAAGCGGTTGTGAAGAGGTATCGTAGATTTTCAGTTCTGCGGCTGGATTCGCTGGCGTGCTTACCGCCGCAGTACTTGCCGCAGGGGCGCTTACAGGCACCGGCTGCGCTGCGGTTTCTTCACCCGTTAGATCGCTAACCGGGGCTTGTGCCGGGCTGGCAACGCCATCCACGGTTTGTGGCTGGGGTTGTTCTGCTACGTCAGCGGCAGGTGCGGCAGCTACCTGAGCCGCCACTGGCTGAGTGCCAATGTTTTTCGCCGCTTCAAAGCCTTGCTGAATTGTGCGACCAAATACCGCAGCCTGACCATTCAACGGCAGCAGCAGGGCGATTTTATTGGTTGACGCTGGTTTGAAAGCTTTTACGTTTACCAACTGCGTTGGCAGCATTTTCGCGCCCGGGTTGTTCGGATAACGTTTTTGCCAGTCGGCGATCCCGGCTTTCATCATGTTGGGATCGTTACGGTTATCAAACCAGACGCGTTGCAGATCCAGCCAGCCTTGCAGGATATTTTCGTTGGCGTTAATCACCAGCGTATTCGCCTGCTGTTGGGTCATGGACGATAGCGCCTGCCAGGTAGCGTCAATATTCTGTTGCTTTTCCTTCGCGCCGAGCAGAGGTTCCTGGGCGACTAACGCACGCAGTAATTCAATGGAAGGACGTCCCTGGCTGGCATCGATTTTCGCCTGCCAGTAGCGCGCTTGCTGGTTTTGTTCTAAATCGGTCGGCGTGATTTTTGCCAACAAGGTCTGTGCGCCAGTAAAATCTTTTTGCGCCAGCTTGATTTCTACCGCCAGCAGCGTTTTCTCGCGACGCTGGGTATCGTTTAGTTCTTGCGGTAGCTGATTAAACAATTCCACCGCTTGCCCGGTTTTGCCTTCTTTCACCAGTGCACGAATGGCGAGTAATTGCCAGTTGATCCTGGTATCATCAGAGCTTTGCTGCATCTGCTGAAGATAAAAGGCAGAATCGGCCTGCGCCGTCCCCTGCATGTAGGCAGTGGACTGATCGGGGGTATGGGTGCCACAACCGGCGAAAATCAGGGCTGCCAGAACAACAGGCAGACAACGCGCGGCTTTCAAACGAGAAAATGTTGAGGGTACCATAATGTATCCAGTGATATTTTTTTTACGCAATGCTCAATATTAAATCGGCAATACGGACGACACAATGAAACAACACCAATCGGCGGATAATTCTCAAGGCCAGCTCTATATTGTACCTACGCCAATCGGTAATCTGGCGGACATTACCCAGCGTGCGCTTGAGGTATTGCAGGCCGTTGATCTGATTGCTGCCGAGGATACCCGTCATACCGGTTTACTGCTGCAACATTTTGGCATAAACGCCCGGTTGTTCGCGCTTCATGACCATAATGAACAACAAAAAGCCGAAACGCTGCTGGCGAAGCTACAGGAAGGGCAAAACATTGCGCTGGTTTCCGATGCCGGGACGCCGCTAATTAACGATCCTGGCTACCATCTGGTGCGAACCTGCCGTGAAGCGGGGATTCGTGTGGTGCCGCTACCCGGACCGTGTGCTGCTATCACTGCGTTAAGCGCCGCGGGTTTACCATCTGACCGTTTCTGTTACGAAGGCTTTTTACCTGCCAAATCAAAAGGCCGCCGTGATGCGCTAAAAGCCATTGAAGCGGAGCCGCGCACGCTGATTTTTTATGAATCGACCCACCGTCTGCTAGATAGCCTGGAAGATATCGTCGCGGTATTAGGCGAATCGCGCTACGTGGTGCTGGCACGTGAGCTCACCAAAACCTGGGAAACCATTCACGGCGCGCCCGTTGGCGAGCTGCTGGCGTGGGTAAAGGAAGATGAAAACCGCCGCAAAGGCGAAATGGTGCTGATTATCGAAGGCCATAAGGCGCAGGAAGACGACTTACCCGCCGATGCACTGCGCACGCTGGCGCTGTTACAGGCTGAGCTTCCGCTGAAGAAAGCGGCGGCGCTGGCGGCAGAAATTCACGGCGTGAAGAAAAATGCGCTGTATAAGTATGCGCTGGAGCAGCAGGGAGAGTGATATCTCTCCGTGGCCCCGTTTGAAGAACCCTGGGGCCACTTGCTAAACAATCAGTCGTTTTAGTGAGCCGAACAGATCGATGCCGATAGCATTTGCATAGCTAAAAACAACATCTAATGTTGGTGAACTTTCTCCTTTTTCAAATTTACTCACCGCTTGTCGGGTAACACCAAGTTGCTTCGCCACGGCAGTTTGGCTCAGATTGAGGGCTTTGCGTTTTTCCACGAGTTGGGAAAGAACCGCTTTGCGTTGTACAACAACATCAAGAGCATTAGCGGTTGCTTCGTCCTTAAGTAATTCTGTTTTCACGTCTTCCCAGTGATGTAACTCGTTATTTTTCTTCATTTCTATTTCTCCTGGAGGCTTGCTTAGTTTGTCGAAAGTAAGGCCTTATAACGTGCTAAACCTAACTCGATGTTGGCTTTAGGCGTTTTGTTCGTTTTTTTAGCAAAGATATGTGTGATGACCCATAGCCCTTGATGAAAGTGAAAATAAAAACCCCTTAACCAATGGCTCTGAGTATGTGTTTTAATTTCATACATATCCCCTTGAACTTTTTCGGTATTCACCAGGGAAGTGCAGGGACCTAACTCTTCGAAATCGTCAATAGCAGCAATGAATTCCGCTCGATCGATTGCACTAAGATCAAACAATTCCTTTCTGGCCACACTTAACAGCATGACTGGAAAATTTTTATCACGTTTTTTGTTAGTCTGATTTTTCACCATCTTTTTGTCAACCTTTAGGTTTACATTGTAATGGCATAATAACGGAGGACGTTCATACTGAACCGGAACGAAGTGCTCAAAACTCATGAGCACTTTTCTTATTTTGCCGGGCAAAGGGGGATGTTAACGACGACACATTTCATCAATCACGCATGTGAAATGGTTATGCAGCCATAAAAACGAAGCTGGGATAGCGGTGGAGACTTTAGCCGTGAGAAAACGTTCTGTCGCATCCTGCTTTCCTTCGCCAGTCACCAGTAACAAAACTTCGCGGGCAGTGAGAATATCCTTCAAGCCTAAGGTGATCCCCCGGGTAACGGGGCGACCCGCGGTTTTTAACATCTCGTGTTGCTGTGTTCTGGCATCAAGTTGGCTGATATGGCAGGCCGGTTGCAGGTTTTCTCCCGGTTCGTTCAGCCCCAGATGACCGTTTTTCCCCAGCCCAAGCACGCACAAATCGATACCACCTTTAAGCGCAATCAGGTTTGTCACCCGCTCACACTCCGTCTCGTTAATATCTTCAGAGCGAAAGCTGATGAACTGGTCTTCACGTAGCCCCAGCGGCTGTACGATATGTTGCTGAAGGAAGGTTTCGCAGGTGCCGGGCAGGGTTAATGGCAGATCCACCCATTCGTCGAGCTTAACGAAGGTCAGCTGGCTGACATCAACCTGCTGCTGGTGGATTTTTTCCACCAGATAATGATACGTCAGTAATGGCGTGGCTCCGGTCGCCAGGCATATCACGGCGTTCGGTTTACTACGAATCACACCCAATAAATATTCGCTGGCGCGTTCACTTAACGCCGTATAGTTTTCAACTTGCTGAAGGATTTGCACAGGATGAAATTCCTTAAGTAAAGAGGCACCGTCAGGTGCGATGCTCAGACCGATGGCAAATGCAAAATTGCCAGATGCGCTACGCTTATCAGGCCTACATCGTTTCTGCAATATATTGAATTTGCATGATTTTGTAGGCCGGATAAGGCGGTAACGCCGCATCCGGCATGAACAAAGCGATCTTTGTTAACAATCTGAGGCAGCGCCAGACGCAGTGCCTCGTTTTATTTATAAAATGCCGAAGGCGGAACAAACGATGGAAAGCACAAAAGTCACGCCGATTAACAGCACCGGATGCGCTTTTTTCACCCGCAGGAAGTAATACATCAGCAGGGTATAAGCCATCGGCAAAATATTCGGGAAGACTTTATCGAAGAAATCCTGTTGCAGGGCGACGCTGTGGGTACTGTCGATAGCAAACGACGTCACCACGTTAATATGCACATATGAAGCGATCAGCCCGCCAATTACCGTGATCCCGAGGATGGTTGCCGAACGGGCGATCATCTGCGAGTTTTCTCTAACTTTATCGATAGCCTTTACGCCGACCGAATAACCAACGTGGGTCCAGCCGACGCGGAGGAAAAAGATCATCAGGTACACGGCGAAGAACAGAATCGGCCCCAGCAGGTTTCCCTGGCTGGCAAATGATGAGCAAATTCCCGCCATAATCGGCAACAAAGTGAACCAGAAAATCGCATCGCCAATCCCGGCGATTGGGCCAAACAGCGCCACTTTCAGACCTTTAATGGTGTCGCGGTTTTCTCCTTTTTCTTCCATCGAAATTAATAACCCCATCAGGAATCCGACCAGATTCGGGTGGGTATTAATAAATTCGAGATTATCTTTCATCGCCGCGCTTAGGCCCGGTTTGTCGTCCTTATAAATCTTTTTCAGGAGCGGCAACATCGCCCAGGTAAAACCGCCCGCCTGCATCCTTTCGTAGTTAAAGCTCGCTTGCAGCAGCGACGAACGAAAGCCCAGACGGGTGATATCTTTTTTACTGATTTCAGATCCCATTGCTGTAGTCCTCTTCTTCATTTTTACTGGCAACGGGCTGCGGTTGCGCTTGCTGCCGGGATTTCGCATTGAAAAACTCATACACCGCAAAGCCTGCGCCCAGCACGGCAACCGGCAACAGGTTGCTGACCTGGATGTAGCAAACAAACAGGAAACCAGCGATCAGGTAAGGGATATATTGCGCTTTGAACATCACGCGCAGCAGCAGACCAAAACCAACGGCAGGTAGAATGCCGCCAGCCACTTCAAAGCCGTGGGTCAGCCAGGCGGGCATCGCCTTCACCAGCGCCTGCATCGCGCCCTGCGCCAGGTAAGTACAGAGGAAAGCAATCACCGCATACGCTAAAGCGACGATGAGCATCGTTGTCCAGTTAAGTCGGGAAAACGCTGCTGTATCCGCCTCTTTCGCGCATTTATCGGCTTTGGTCATAAATAATGAGAAAGCGGAATAGAAGAACAGAATGACGTACTGCATTAACAAACTAAATGGCAGGCCAAGACCAATTGCCGTTTTGGCATCAACGCCCGTAGACCATGCAATGACGGTGGTCATCAGACCCGCCATAATCGGGTTGGGCGGCTGAACACCACCTGCAGGGGTTAATCCGGCGAAAGCCAGCTCTGTCAGACCACCGGTAATTAAGCCAGTCTGAATATCACCGAGAATAGCGCCAGTTAGGGTACAAACGATTATCGGGCGGAATAAAAATAAGGCTTCCAGCCAAAAATCAATCCCCAGAACGAAAACTAACGCCGCCAGGGATAATCCCTGAATTAGGGTTATTTCATGCATTTTTATTACCTCAAACCAATATTAAGGCGATTTTAGATTTAGTCAGGAATTTGTTCTTTTTGATCGCCGGGGACGTCCTGGATAAAAATATTCACGCCGCGTTGTTTAATAAAATGTAAGTCCGTGAGATCTTGAGAATCGACATACACTTTACTGCTGATTTGATTTTTCCCTTCCGAGAAATGCATATTACCGACGTTGACATCTTTCAGATCAATGCCACCTTCGACCAATTTACGTACCGTCTGCGGCGTCCGGCAAATCAGGAAGATTTTCTGATGCGGCGCAGCTTTGCCGATAACGTTAATGGTTTTTTCGATAGTAAAGAAACGAATGCCAAAGCCGTAGGTTTCCGCGGTAATCCCCATCAATTTCTGTTGAATATCATCGTTCGCGACGACATCATCTACGACCACCAGCAGATTCGCACCAATAGTGGATGTCCAGGTCACGCCAACCTGGCCATGAACCAGACGGTTATCAATACGGGTTAAGATAATATTTGGACTGCTCATTGTGTAATCCTCACCATAAAAGTTGAATAATATGATTTTTTAAATATATTATTATTGAGACATTGTACCGATGTATTTATTAATGTTTGGTTATCTCCTTTGCCATTAATGCACTACCCGATATTAATCGGGCAGTGCATTCTGAAAAATCGTATAAAATTAATGATTACGCGGAAACTCGATTCGCTGAACCACAGACATTAATTTTATTTCTGACGACTTCTTTCATCGCATCCATACCGACGCGCATATAATAACGAGGATCATTACCCTGCGGATTTTCCGCGAACCAGGCTTTTACCGCACCTGCGAAGGCAATTTTCAATTCCGTGGCAACGTTCACTTTTGTTACACCAAGCTCAATAGTGCGGCGGACAAACTCATCAGGAACATCGCTGGCACCATGCAGCACCAGAGGAACATCCACCACTTCACGAATTTCCGCCAGCCGCTGGAAATCAATCTTCGGCGTTTTGCTGTATAAGCCGTGCGCCGTACCAATCGCTACCGCCAGGCTGTCGACGCCAGTCAGTTCGACAAAGCGTCTGGCTTCTTGTGGGTCGGTCAGGAACGCGCTTTCGGCGTCGACGCTCATATCATCTTCCACACCGCCCAGACGGCCCAGTTCTGCTTCCACGCTGCAATCCTGCGAGTGGCAGAAGTCGACAACCGATTTCACCAGCTTCACGTTCTCGGCAAACGGGAAGTGACTGCCGTCGATCATCGCACTGCGTACGCCTGCGTGGACTTTTCGGCGAATATCATCGAGTGATTCGTGGTGGTCGAGATGCAGCGCCAGCGGCATGTTGTAGGTTGTGGAATAGGCGCTACACAGAGCGTAAATCTCTTCCAGCGCAATATGTTTAAAGGTCCCCGGCGTCCCGGCGAGGATCACCGGCGATCGCATTTCACTGCACACTTCGAGGATCGCCTGGATCGTCTCGGCGTTATGAATGTTAAAGGCTGGCACCGCGTAGCCATTGGCCTGGGCGTCCTGTAACAGATATTTGGTGGAGATAATGCTCATAATGCGATCCTCTTATGCCTGCCACGGATGAATGATTACGCCTTGCACCACGCGGTTTACGGTGCCACTGGCTGATGGGGTATCCGGCGTATTGCCCATGTGCAACGACTGCATGAGTGCAAACGTCTGGGCGTACATCAGGAAGCAAAATGCCTGTTCAACGTCGATAAAGTGACGTGACGGCGGCAGGATGATATGTGGACCGGCAGCGACGATGTCGGTGCTTTCCGCGGCGATGGCGATTACGCGCATTGCCTGGTTGTCACGACGAAGTTCAGCCAGCAGATCAAGATCATACTGATGGGTGTAAGGGTGGCTGGAGACAAACACCACCACCAACGTTTCGTTATCGACCAGCGATTTCGGGCCATGACGGAATCCGGTTGGGGAATCATAAAAGGCCGCCAGTTTACCCGCTGTCAGTTCCAGCACTTTCAGCGCCGACTCGCGTGCTGCGCCCTGTAAGCCACCGCTGCCGAGATAAACGATCCGTTTCCACGGTGCGTAACCAAACACACCTTCGCTGAAATCGCCCAGTGAGGTCAGGATCGCCTGGCAACGATCCGCCACATCGCGGAAGGTTTGGCTGTTGATCGTCTCAGGTGCGAAAACCGCGAGGCAGCTGGCCATCATGGTGGTAATGCTGCTGGTCATCGCAAAGCCGCGATCGTGTGTTTCTGCGGGCATCAGCAGGGCGAACGCGTTGTCGCTGTTGATCGCGTTTTGGTAAAGAGCGCCCGCTTCGTTGCAGGTGATCGGCAGGTGATAGCACTCCGGTACAAACTGATTCGCCAGTTCCACGGCGGCGACGCTTTCCGGGCTATTGCCGGATCGACCGAAGGAGATCAGCAGCAGCGGATGAGCTGGATTCAGGTAGTCCATTGGATTGGTAACCAGATCGGTGGTCGGTACGGCGCTGAAGTTTTTGCCGGTATGGCTGGCGAGCCACGGCGCGATGATGTCACCGATAAATGCCGATGTTCCGGCTCCGGTCAGGATTACCCGCAGATCCTCTTTGCGCAGTAACGGTTCAAGGAAGTTATTGAGTGCGGAACGTAGCGCGTCGATGTTGGTGAGTGAACGGATCCATGCGCGAGGCTGATGACGGATCTCTTCTTCAGTCCATGTGCCGGTGGTCGCGGCAGCAGGGGTGTAATTTTCTGGCATAACTCAATCCTTAGTCTGATGAACTTGACTTCCGGCGTGGTAGCTTTCGCTTGCCTTTCGTTTCATTTCACTTAGTGATTTCTTTCGTTGATTAAAATCTATAGAAAAGAAACTGAAAGTTCAATGGGGGAAAAGGAAATAAAACGAAATCTGTGATCGTTGAAAGAAAAGATAAGGGAAGTAAAAGGGATTGCTGGATGCGGCGTAAACGCTTTATCCGGCCTTACGGTCACCAACTGTAGATACTGTTATGGCCT